>JAJFLO010000041.1 GCA_021772675.1 Verrucomicrobiota bacterium
AGTTGTGGTTCAAATTTTTTCCTCATTGCTATCCTTCGAATTGAAGATTTTTATTTGTGGGTGCATAAGCACCGTTTTTGGCCGTGCTGCGAATCGCAGATAACATATTTATAATAAATAACTTACATCCAATTAATGTGCGCCGAAGTGTCAATTCCCACAAGTCTAAAAATGAAAATCTTCAATAAAATATATTATCACAAACCATTCCCTATCAAAAAGTTAAGACTTTTCGGTCAGGCACTATTTATAACCTCCCTAAAATATTAATTTTTAAAATGTTGTGATTGTATAACAGATTTTGTGATTAGATAACAAATTACGCGATTAAATAAAAGATATTTTTATTTTTTAAAAAAATGCTTGTATTGTGGTTTTTTTACTTGACGTTAAGCTGGGCAGGGAAATTTTATACAAATTCCATTTGTTTAATTCATGGGGCTGGAGTTTGGATATTGCATGGATAATCCAGGTTAAATCAAACGCAAATATTATGTTTCCACTGATGGCTTAAAATAGGCTCCCCAATAATTCGATTTCGGGAGAACTATGACATTTGCTCATTTTGAAAAAAGGTGCCGATTATTAGGCTATTAGGGGAAACGCTCTAAAGAACAAAGTAACCGTTCACGGTTCAGAGATTCGGGGTTCAACGGTTAAATACCTAAAAACCCTCAAAAAACAACTCTGAAATACGGTTTAATGTTCTTGGTTTTTAATCCGCCGCGGCGGAAACCGTGAACGGTTACAGAGCAAACTAATTCGATGCAGAAATACGACAAGACATTGGAGATAATGAAATGATTCGTACGGTAAAACTTAATGGTGTAGATAATTACATTGCCCTGGGCAACGGCCTGAATTTAAAGGAACTGGGAAAAGCAGGACTGAGCCTGGAGGTGTGGGTTAAACTGGATCGGGTGCATGAATGGACGGGTTTTGTGGGTATGGTAGAGGATTCAGCGGAGTGTGAGGCGGGGTTTAACCTGGGAATTGTGTTTGCCCGACGCTGTGGTTTCGCGCTATCTCTGGGGGAGAACTTTCAATGCCTGCAATCCGGGACTGCCTTCCCAATTAGACAGTGGACCCATTTGGCGGGGGTGTATACTGGCTCGATTCTCCAGCTTTATGTAAACGGGGAGTTGATAAGCGAGCGGCCTACTGATTCGGAGGCCATACGCTATCCCGAAGATGGGGAGCTGCTGGCAGGAGCTTTTAAGGATAGTGACGAGTTTTATCCATTATGTGGCTCTCTCGCGGAAATCCGGCTCTGGAACAGAGCTTTGGACGGGGAGGAGATTCTCAAAAACATGAATCTGCGCCTGGAGGCTCAAAAGCAAAACGAGTTGGTGGGCTACTGGCCGCTGTGTGATGGCTTTGGCAGGAAGGCAGCGAACTGGGGTAATCCGGAGCAGCCGGGGGAGATTCGGGGCGAGACAATCAGTTGGCTAAGTGATAAAGGGTTGAGTCTGGGGGGATATGCGCCGGCACCATTGCCTCCTCAAGTGATAAGTGTGGAAGGGCTTGAATACAATAGAGTGCGACTGCAATGGGAAGGGGTTGAAAATGTCGAGTGTTATTTCGTCGATGTGTCGACAGAGCAGGATTTTAACAACACTATAGAAGGTTTTGAGAACCGTGAAGTAAACGAGACGAATCTGGAAGTGACCGGGCTGCTGGAACAACGTGTCTACCACTACCGACTGCGGTCGGCAAATGCGGGGGGCTGTAGTGTCGATAGCGAGGTGGGCAGTTTTACCACGCCAGCGAGTTTGTTGCCGCCAAGTGCGGTGTTGTCGCCAGCAGATAAGATAATGGATGATCGCTTCACAATTAACTGGCAAAAAGAAGAAAAGGCGACTCACTATTTTCTGGATGTGTCAGCGGAGGAGGCATTTTCGAGTTTTGTGACTAATTATGCCAACAAACAACTGGAAGAGAATAGCGCAGCAATTTCGGGACTTGATAAAGATACGCATTACTTCTACCGGCTGCGTTCGGCGAATGAGCATGGAACGAATCCCGAGGCGGCATCAGGTGAGGTTCAAACCAAAAAGGAATTCATTCCGGCGAAGCCGCTTTTATTGGCGGTGTCCAATATTCAGGACGACGCTTTTACAGTAAATTGGCAGAGTGTGGAAAGGGCAGGCCATTACTTTCTGGATGTATCGGAGGCGGAGGATTTTTCCAGTTTCGTGGAGGGCTTTGAGAACCGAACGGTGAAGGGGAACAGTGAAACCCTGAGAGGTCTGAAACGGAAAACCCAATATCATTACCGCATGAGGGCGGGGCGAAAGGAGATTATCGGCGATACAAGTGCTAGTGCCACTGTGACGACACTGGACAACTTGTTACCCGCAGCTAACTACGTTTTGGAACTGAAAGAGAAGGATGCCTATGTTCAAATCGGACGGGTGGATGCACTCTCATTCCTACCCAAACAGGCATTTTCAGTGGAGGCCTGGGTAAGACCGGCGGAAAAGCAGGATTGGGGCGGGTTCATTGGCGTGATAGAAGATTCCATAGAACACCAGGGCTGGCTGCTGGGCAGCAAAGATAAAACGTTCTGTTTTGCTCTCTCAAGTCAGGGAATGATCGACAACACAGGGCTGAGTGGTTTGACCTATTTGTGCGCGGAAGAGGAGTATGAAACAGATCGCTGGTATCATGTGGCTGGGATTTATACGGGACAAGAGATGAGTCTGTATGTGGATGGAAAAAAGGTTGGGAGTTCGCAGGAGCAGAGCGGCAATATCAACTATCCAGAGGTGGATGAAAGCGAGTCGGGACAGGGAAATCTGGTGATCGGGGCGTATCAGGACAGTGATGAACTGCATTGCTACAAGGGACAACTGACGGAAATACGGCTGTGGTGTAAGGCGTTAACAGAGGAGGAGCTGGAAAAGAAGCGCGTGTGGCGTTTAAAGGCGACGGATCATCCGGGGCTGGTGGGGTACTGGCGACTGGATGAGGGAATGGGCCGGGAACTACGGGACCTGGCAAATGGGCAAAATGGCGGCTTTCAAGGGACCTGTGGCTGGATAGACGCCGGGGAATTTAATCTCTACCGGCCACTGGAGCAGATTCAGAAAGTGGCGGCAGGTCCGAGTTTTACAGCGGCTTTGCGAGCAGACGGGACGGTGTGGACCTGGGGGCAAAACGACTTTGGACAGTTGGGGGACGGAACGACGAAGCAACGTCAGGCGCCGGTGCCGGTGAAAAGCCAATCGGGCTCCTATTTGACGGGAATTACAGACATAGCTGTGGGGAAGTACTTCGCCCTGGTGTTAAGTGAAGAGGGCCGCGTTTGGGCCTGGGGCGCCGGGGCCTCGGGTCGCCTGGGGGATGAAAGTGGCGGGGAGAGTGTTTTCCCGGTAGAGGTGTCGGGTTTGAGCGGGATAACTGCCATCGCGGCAGGCTTTTTCCATGCGGTGGCACTGAGGGATGATGGAACCCTGCGGCTGTGGGGAGGGAACAACAAGGGTCAGTTGGGTAACGGGGATACGGAGAACAAACAGAGCCCTCTGGAAATAAAGAAGTTCAAGGCGATTAAAACGATAGCGGCGGCGGGGGAACATACGGCGGTCATGGGGGGAAAAGGGAAGGTTTGGTGTTGGGGACGAAATAATGAGGGCCAGTTGGGGAACGGTTCGACGACGGACAGTTGCCAGCCGGTGGCGGTTTTGGACGGCAATAATAAGGCGATTGTCTTTGCCCGGGATCTGGTGGCGGGAGCGTATCATACGCTGATTTTGGATGCCAAGGGACAGGTTTGGGGTTGCGGAAACAACGCTGAGAGACAGCTGGGTTACGAAAGTGATGCGGGGACGCCGATACGGCTTAAGGATGGAGAAGGGAAATACGTGAAGTTAAAAAACGGGTCTCTGGGCGTAGTCGGCGTGGGCGCGAAAGAGGAGCGACTGAAATTCTCCCGGGAAATCAAGGCGCCCACTGCCGCAGAGTCGACACTCGCGGAGGAAGGCAAACTTCGCTACGATCCGGAAAAGTGGAAGCTGGAGTATTGTAATGGCAAGGCCTGGGTTGACTTCGGAGGGCGACTTCCGGCTATTATTAAAAAAATTCAGGGGGAGATCAATGTGATACCCCAATTTTTGGGACTGCCCTATTCGGTGGAGAAGGTGACGGGCGCCGATTCCTATCAATGGACGCTGCCGGAAGGTTTTAGCATCACAGAGGGTGAGAACGACAACAGCATAAAGGTGACATCCGGTAATACATCCGGCCGGCTGAGTGTCAAAGCGGTGAACGCAGTGGGAGTCAGTGCGGAGAGAAGCCTTGAGCTCCGGGTGAGCAATGAAGTAAAACAATGGGATTATTCGGGAAAGATAGAAAGCTGGACGGTTCCCGAGGGAGTGGAATACCTGCGGATTGAGGCCTGGGGAGCACAGGGAGGGCATTCCGGTGGTAAAGGCGCTCATATGCGGGGTGATTTTAAGGTCACTGCTGGTGAAATTCTAAAGATACTGGTAGGTGGGCAAGGTACTTGCTATCATAGCTCGTATCCACAATACTCCGCAGCAGGTGGTGGCGGTAGTTTTATTGTGAGAAATAATGACCAACCTATGCTCATTGCCGGAGGAGGAGGGGGGAAAAATCTGGATAGCGCTACTCCAACAATGCATGGAACGCTAAGCGAATCCGGCAGGAATGGATCTTCAACTTCCTACTCCAGTTCTTGTGGTTCCGGTGGAACCGGTGGCAAAGGCGGTGGCAAAGGATCAGCGAGTAGCGCAGGTGGGGCTGGTTGGAACAGCGATGGAAGTCCTAATTATGGAGGTGGTATTCCAAAATCCTTCAAAAATGGCGGTGGCTCCGGGGCCGGTGGTGGTTTTGGCGGCGGCGGCAGCGGCGGCTACTGGGGAAGCGGCGGCGGCGGCGGTTATTCTGGTGGTGGTGCGGGCTACGCTCACATATCCCGCGGTGGCGGTGGCGGCTCTTATAACAACGGCACAAACCAAAACAATGCAGATGGCGCGCAGAGCGCCAGAAGTGGCCATGGTTTGGTAAAAATATCTTGGTAAAAAGGAGTAAATAGGATGTACCTAATCAGGGAAAAAGCAAGAGGAGTGATAGTCAATGAAAATCCGGCGCCTTTAGGAGAGGAGTTGACCGCCAAGGATCTTAAGCCGGATTTTGATGCCCAAACTATGGAATTCTTACGCTATGGGGGGAGCGAATTGCCAGAACATTATAATGTGGATAAAACGGGGCTGATTTTAGAGAAAACAGTGGTGGAATTGGCAGCGGAAGGGCTTATCAGCTTTGGTCCGGAACTAGCACAATACCTGGAAGCTGAGGAACCCACAGGGGAGGCGCTACCCCCGGAAGTTGCGGACGCCGCATCTGTGCGTTTAATCGAACTGGCTTTACAATTGAAACTGATAAAAAGTGTAGAGGACTGTCAATGCGCGTTCGAAATGCTGGATGAAGAATTCGAAATGGAGTTAAGGCGTAAGTACCGACCGGGTTATGAGAACAAGATCATGAAAGACTGTATCGAGTGGCTGATGGCGGGTAAACCGAAGGGGGATAAGCGACATGCGAAATATGAAACGATGCAGGCGAGTCTGGCTGCGATCAAGGAAAAATACCGGCCGTTGCGGACGGAACTGAAAGAAATTATCAAGGCGCTGCAAGGCAAGTCCGACCGCGATCAAGGAAAAATACCGGTCGTTACGGACGGAACTAAAAGAGCAGTGAAGGCTAGACCCAACATAAAAAAGTCAAATCGAAAAGCCTAGAGATAATTTATTTTTTCCACGTTCCTAAAGTCACGGCGCAGCCGGTTAAGTTCATAGTATCGGAATTTGTATTCTAGCTATTGGGAGACAAAAGGATATAATCAGTGAACCTGCGACCTTGGAGGAGCGGCCGTTTGTAGTTAAGCGAGTCATCGCTGTTTTTTTGTGTCGCTCGAAAAACACCAATTACTTGGCTCACTACAAACAACCTACGATTGCAATTAAGATTAAGGGTAAGAAAGTAACGGATACACACTCGACAAAAGCCCCGGCGCAGGCGGTTAAGTTCTAGTGAGTGAAAATTTGATTTTGCAACTTTTTGAAACCGTTTTTAACGGAGATTTGAGGGAAAAAACTGGATGGATGAGATGATTTTACCGGGGGTGTATATCACCGTTGGCGATAAAACAGTCATAAACGAAGATGCATTGGCAGAGGGCGGGGCTTACATCGGCATTGTCGGCACGGCGGCAGAGGGAGACATTAATAAAGCCAAACGACTGACATCTTTTGCTCAGGCGCTCTATCATTTTGGCGCCACTAACGACGATGATTCTCTGGTCAAATCCCTGGAAATAATCTTCGCCAATGGGGGCAAACTTGTGTGCGCGGTACGAGCGGCTAAGATGGATGCCAAAAGTTACCAGGCGGCGTTGTCAATACTGGAGGATGAGGCTGTGGATATTGTCTTGCCCTCAGGGGTGGATATTATCACCGATGGGATGGCGGCGTTATTAACCGAACATCTTGTGCGGACGGAAAAACAGCAAAAGGAACGGATTGGGATTATGGGTTGCAGGGATAAGGCGACGGTGCAGGAGATCATCACTAGCGGGGAGGCTCTTAGGGATGATAGCGGGCGTGTGGTCTATGTGGCGCCGGGGCTACGCTTTAAGCGGCGGGACCCGGCAACGGGTATCCGGTGGGAGGAAACGCTGTCGGCAGCCTATACGGCAGCGGCGGTGGGTGGGCTGTTGGCGTCTTTACCGGTACAGAAGAGCCCCACAAATAAGCTGTTGAATATCGCCGGTTTGTCCCGGGAGTTTAACAAAGAGGAGCTGGAAACATTGGTGCAAAACAATGTCCTGGCCATAGAAAACAAGGTGGGATTCCGTGTTGTTAAGGGTATCAGTACCTCGGAAAAGAGAGACTGGCAACATATCAGCAACCGTCGCATAAGCGATAGAGTTCTCCGGGGATTGCGGGCTGTTTGTCGCCCTTTCCAGGGGCGAGAGAAAATAGACGAGGCGTTGACTAGCGGGATCAATGATTTTTTAAACCAAATGGTGACGAAAAAGATTATCAGCCAATACAGCTTTGAGATTATTGATCAGGAAAAAAATTCCCTGGAAAGGGAGATAAACATTAAAATGCAAACACCATACAGCCTGGATTTTATCGCTATCAACAGCAATTGGGGTCAAGGTTAAAACAGGAGGATAGAAATGGCAAATACCCATGTGTTCCGCGGCAGCGATGCAAAATTGTATCTGCAGGGAGAAGAACCACTGTCCAACAATATTATTAGCTCAAGTTTTGGAAATGATAGTGTGGGACGCTTGCACAATGTGACGGTAAAAGTGGAAAGTGATGTTCAGGGCTATCCGGAAATGGGAAAACGTCTGTTTGATGAACTGAGAGAGGGGCGAATCACCGTGATGGGCAATATAGAAAGAGCCTATATCAATGGCGCGCTGTTGAGATTACTTCTGGGTGATTACGCGAACGGTGGCCCAGATACACCCTTGGCACAGCCTACGTTTCAAATTCGCATTGTCATAAACAATCCTGCGAATTCTTCCGTAGTGGAGAGACTGAGGATGGTAGGGGTTAAATTCACCTCCTGGTCTTTCCATATACCTGAAGATAATTTCATTATGGAATCCCTCAATTTTAAGGCCAGCAGAGCTGTCTTGCTGGGATAATGCTACACCGCGATAGAGTTAAATAAAATAAGGAGAAAAAAATGCCAAATCAACATGTATATAGAGGTAGCGATGCTAAACTCATCCTTTACGATAGTAAAAAAATAACACACTTCGCAGAGGGTCGTCCACCGAGTTCCCCACAGGATTATCCATTGAATCATTTGGAAAAAGAAGATACGAAAACCAAAACGATTCTGGGTAATTACTTTACCAACTCTGACTACGGTGCCATAGTCGCGCGGTTGACCAATGTCAAGGTAACGGTTACTAGTCGCATTAAACCGTTTCATGAAATTGGACGTCGCCTGGCGGCGGAAATCCGACCCGGCAACATCGACGTTAGTGGTTTTGTGGAGCGAGCCTACATCAATGGAGCTCTGCTCAATTTGCTAATGGGTGATTATTGCACGAATACGAGTCCAACCGATACCGATTTACAACCGTCCTTTATCATGCAGCTTGAGATGAAGAATCCGGCACAGTCTTCTCCGTCCACCAATTTTATATACATACTGGGAGTGCGATTTGAGAGTTGGAACTATCAATTGCCGGAAGACAATTTTATCATGGAATCGCTTTGTTTCAAAGCAATCAATGTTTACCATTGTGAAGGAACTGAGCTACCGCTAGTAGGGGGGGGGGTGTCTTTTTCCCCGCCTTCGCCCTAACTATCCGTGTCTTTCACGGTATTGCGATGTATGCAGGCCTTAGCGATTCCGTATTAAACGCTGAATCTTAGTTCTGTTAAGCCGCATGACAGGATTAGTGGACGTAGGAATGTGGAAAAAATAAATTGTCCCAGTTTGGATTCAGATTTGTGTCAGATTTTGCCGGGCCGATTGAGCAAAACCACAGGAATAGTTTACCTATTTCGCGGATTTTGAGATTGAGACGCAGTGAAATGTGTCGTGAAGATGTGATGCAAAATGGGATAATTTATTTTTACCACGTTCCGTAGAGATAATGAACTCAATGTATGTGTTTTTCGAAGTAGTCATGCCGAATTATTTCCGGTGATTTATGGGGCGGGATAGACAATGAATTTAAACGCGGAGCGGTATAAATGGGAGGAGAGAGAAAGTGCCTAATGTACGAGTGTTTCGGGGTACCGATGCCAGATTGTTTCTAACAACTTATAGGGATGGCCCATGGCAGGAAGCAGCGCAAACAGACCCCATCTTAGAGGAGTATAACTATCACTCGGGAGTAACGGAAGTGGGACGTTTACATAGGGTTTCCATTTCAGTGACCAATACGGTGAAGCCCTACTACGCCAATGGCAACCGGCTGGCCAGCCTGCTGAGACCCGGGCTAATAGGCGTTGAGGGTTTGGTCGAACGAGCGTACATCAATGGCGCGCTTTTAAGGCTGCTTATGGGAAATTATGCCAATGCCGGGACAGGCGATGTTCCCTATCAACAGTATCAGCCGGCTTTTTATATGCGGGTCTTTTTGGATAGACCGGCGGGGGATGGAAGAAATACCCTGTTTGTTACGGGAGTCAAGCTTGAAGGCTGGACTTTGAATATACCGGATGATGATTTTATCATGGAAGCGGTTGCTTTTAAGGCGATCAATGTTAAACAGTATGAAAATTAAGCCCGGCAGGATCGTTATAATTGAGAATTGAGAATTGAGAATTGCTGCAACGAAGTGAAAGTCCTCCGGGGAGGATGAATTGAGAATTGTCAATGAAAAACTAATTCTTCTTAAATGAATGGCAGTGGCGGCCCGCACCAGAAGGGGCAAAAAATAGTGTAATGAATGAGGATTTTATGGCAGAAGAAACGAATCTAAATATAACAGCGGAGGATTTGCTGGCGGGGGTCAATACGGACTTCGATGTGACTATCCCGCCGGAAATAGTCAACCCTGTGGGTGAAGATAACAAAAGCCTTACGGTAAAGCTAAAACCCTTGAGCATTGGGACGTTCCAGTTGATCCTGAAAGCGGCACGATCGGACAGCACCCTGGTCCCGCTTTTGATGTTGAAAGAATCGCTGGTGAATCCTGTTATGAGCCTGGAACAAATAAAAAACCTGAATATGGGTATTATCAAATTTTTAATGGAACAGGTGCGATCCATCAGCGGTTTAACGGAAAAAAAAACTCTAAAGAACTAATGGAGTCGCCTCTGGCCAGGCTTAGTTATCGATTAGCCAGGGCTTTTGGCTGGACACCTGAGGAAATTGGGAAACTGACCATGGGGCAGGCGAATCTGTATCTTGATTTCTTAGACGAGGATACACATGATTGATAATTTATTAAAGCAGTGGGCGGAGGAGACAATCGGGGAATTCGCCTTTATGCAGCCCAGCGCTTGTGACCATGATTTTCCGCGCTGGTCATGGGTGGAGGAAATAGTAACACTAAGCCAAAGCCATTGGGAGTTGCTTGAGCTGTTTCAAACAGGTTTTAACCTCAAGGCTAAAAAGCTGGTTTATAAGTGAAGAGGTACAGATGAAAAAAGATACGTTTTTAAAGCAGTGGGGGCGGGAGATGATCTCTGAATTCGCCCTTATTATACCTGTAAACACAACCACCGACCTAAAACAGGTCCTGCCTGAGGTATTTCATTGTCAATGGGTCAATGATTCTATTATGGTAAGCAACAGTCATTTGGAACTGTTAAACCTCTTTCAGGGGTTTAGCCTGACATCCCGGCAGTGGCAGGATCTTTACCCCGAGCTGCCGCCGGAAATAGCGGCGGATGTCGAAAAGAAGGCCGGCCATTTCAAACCAGGCGGTGTCAATGAACCCGAACCCGGATCCAGCCACTGCGGATGTGCCGACGGACCGGGGCAGACGTGTTGTTCCGAAGAGCCAAAGGAACTCGTTCCCGAAGTGGTCTGCCCGGAAGAACCGGAGCGACCCTTTCCCGAAATGGTTTGCCCGGAAGAACCGGAGCGACCCTTTCCCGAAATGGTTTGCCCGGAAGAACCGGAGCGGCCCTTTCCTGAATGGGAAGAGTGCTGTGAAGAAGATTTAGAGGAACCGTTTCCTGAATGCGAGGAAAAGCCCATCCTCCCCATAACGCCGGTGCCGGAACCGGAAATACCGATAAAAAAAATTAAGGTGGGTGGGTTTAAGGAGCTGGTCGGGAAGGTGCATGAAATACCCGAATTAAAACCTGCCAAACCGCCTGAAGTAATACAACCTGAAGGCAGGTGCTGTTTACCGGGGTGTAACGATAAATTTTCAAGCCTGACCTGTCAGTCGGGGGCGGAAGGCTGTTGTGGTCAGGGCGGTCATGAAAAAACAATCCAATGTGCCAGGCCTACACCTTGCACGGAAAAGATGTTCGAGGTGTTAATCGCGGAGATAAACCTGGAATATACAAGATATTATGGAGATATGTGATGGCATATCTTGCTGAAATTCCATGGTAGGTAGTGAGTGAGTAGTGCGCAATTCGAGTTGTTATAAAATTTAAGAAGGATACGTGATGGCAATAACTATTGGAGGTCTGACACTTGAAGATATTCACAAGGTGGAAACGGCGGAAAATGCCCGTTTTATCTTCCATCCCATCCCGGGTATGAACGGTAGTGTCAGCCAGAACTTGGGGCGTACCACTGTCAAACTGCTCATTGAGGGGATCTTTTACGGGCCTCAACGGCAACAGAACTTGAATATGCTTCGGTATCATTATTTAAATCGACAACCTCTGGATTTTATAACGGATGTGGTTGCTCAGGCTTATGTGGGCAAGGTTATCATAGAGTTTTTGGATGTATCGGAAACGGCGGAATATCCGTTTCAGTTCACGTACTGTATCATCATCTCGGAATATGTGAGGCCGTCTTTACCGGTAACAATCATCACGTGCCCACCACCGGTAATATCCGTACCCCAGTTACCGAATCCGACAGTGACTCCCTCGCCACCGCCGATTTATCCGCCACCTCCTCAGCCTCCACCACCACCGGTATGTCCGCCACCACCGATATGTGTGCCGATACCGATATGTCCGCCGATACCGAGGCGTCCACCGCTTATCATTGTAAGAAATGCATGCGGAAACGTAGTTGGTGTTATTGGATGAGTAAAAAATGATTAAAAGAATTGTGTAAAGGAGAAAATGATGGGTATTTTGCAGGAATTACCTGATGAAAAAGAACTTTTAAAAATATTGGCAGGAGAGGAACGCTTTGATAGCCTGAATATCGATATTTTTCAGGGATGTGACACAGAAAAATTTGTTAACAGTATCCTGACGGAAATCCCCAAAGAATTGCTAGGCGAATTGCCGCCTTTGGAGGTGTCTTCAACTCTTTCGCCAAAAGAATTCACAGGTAATCTGGTGCGCGCCATGGATAATATTAAAGCGGTTCCTATTTCCTCAAGACTGAAACGCATTCTAGAGGAAACTAGAGGAGGAGATCAGGGAATTAAGGATATCGATTTAAGGAAACCCGGGGAGGAAATAGGGGCAAAACTGACAGCCTTTGAGAGGGTGAACAGAGTTCTGGCCAAGGATATACCGGGGTTTAAAGAGATAAGCGACCGCTTTCCGGAGGGGCAAAATTTTTTACAGGAGGCGAAGCAACGGCCTTTGACGATGACTGTTGGGGAGCAGGAGAAATGGAAACAGATACTGGCGGATGGACTGAATCTGTGTTATCGACATCGGTTTCAGAATTTTCAAAATCGCATTCCGGGCTATTTCCTGTCTCGCGGGGTTAATTTGTTCAGCAGTGAAGAGGGTAAAACGTCTTTCTGGCAGTTTTATGGCGAAACTCTGGAACGCATGGAAGCTAAGGGAGAAGGGCCGGACCCGGAACTGCTGTATCAGGAATTGCTACCGGGATTACGGATGGTAACGGACGCACAGAACACACTCGTGGCTCTGGCGTCAGGTAAGCTGGAAGCTTTGGATCTAAGCGAGGTGAAACAGGAAAGGGTATTTCTACAAGCCTGTTTTGACCATCTTAGCACGGCGCTTCTTGGCAGTTTTCAACTTGCAGACGAAGCGCTGACAGGAGAGGAAACTTTCCTGAAAGAGTTACCGGACAGAAGTGGAGCAGTGGTGGACACGCTTGAAACGGGCATGACCAACGCAATGACTGAGATAAACAATTATTTACAGGGTCTGCTGGATCAGGTGGAAAGAGCAGAGGGGACTTTAAGCGCCTTTATGAAAAAACCGGAGCTGGAAGCACTCATTATAAAAATAAAAAACTGGTGCAACGGAGTGGCAGCCAGTCAGAAAAAAACTGAGATGAAAAAGCTTAAAATACAAGTACAACTACAAAAGAATTTTGAGATGCTTGAGCAATGGGTTCAAAAGCAATTCGCACCGGGATTAAGTAACATCGTAACAGAGATCGTAACGCTGCTGGATCGGTTGCAAACAGGTTTGGAAGACGAGAACCTGATCAGTGTCATCCAGGAGTGCCTGGATTCGGTGGAACAACTAGTAATGGACATGGACAAGACGCTGCCGCTAGCGGATCAAACCAAAAACATCACCAAGATAAATGCTCTTGAAAAAACAGTTCGGGGACTGGAATCAAAAAAGATCATACGCGAGAAGGTCGGTCATAAACTACTGCGGGAACTGAAGTTTACCGAGCGGCTAAAACCTGAGCAGTTGGATCTTTTTCACCAACTGGCAGTTCCGCTAAAACAGGATATTGATAACAGCGAAGATGCTCTTAGTCGTCTCAAAAAGAGGGTGGAATTTTTTAAACCGGACCATCTCATTGAGAATTATATTTTAGATTCAGAGGCTTACCAAAAAATAATTTCGGAGCTGAAAGGCGGACAACTAGAGGAGCAATTAGCACCGCTGCAAAACGTATCAAAACGTTTGTCCCATTTTGAGTCGGAGTTGGAACCGAAGGCTCTTATGAAAAAACTCCAGGAATTTTACGAAAAAATAAAAGAGACAACATCGCTTCTGTCACGGAACTCTTTAAGCGAACGGGTGGATGCTGAGCTATATACGGTAAGAGAGCACCTAATAATGGAGAGGGATGTGGAACTAGAGTCTCTTCTGAATACAGCCAAATTAGAGATGTCGCAGATTCTTCAGGACAGGGAAGAATTCGGGTCGTTGATGGCAACAATTCTTGAGGGAAAGTGCTTTATAGGCTTACAGTTAGTTCTGATGAAGATGGAAAATGAGTTAACCGGTGGGGGCTCAGGTCCGGATTTGAGTAAAGCTATGGCAGACTTGAAGACAATAACGGGGGATATGCAACAACAAGTGGAAATAGCGCCTGAGATACTACGAGGTGAGATGGAAAATCTGGCTAAGATATTGAACGAAGCTCCGATTGGTGAACTGGAGAAAAAACGTAAAAATCTGGTGAAAAAATATGCCGGCTCGCCGGAGCTAAACACAATCTTAAAAGAACTGGACCTGTCCTGTTTCCTAGATATGAAAAAAACATTGTCGAAACTAGTGCGAGGGAAGAAAACGGAATTCCGGCAACGGATTTACGAGCAGTTAAAAGGGGAAGTGGACGCGTTTAGCAGAATAACGGAATATCAGTTAAAAGCGGGGCTGCCGGCCCTTTTCAAAAGGCAATTGCAGGAACCGCTAGTGGCTCTGATAGAGCTGGTTTTGACGCAAATGCAGCCGTTAAGGAAGCGGGCAAGGAGTATACCGAAAACTATAAAATCTCTGAGACAAATGATAAATAACGATCTGGTGAGGGCAGCAGGAACATTGGGGGAGCGGATTGACCGGCAATGGGAAATCCTTCGTGTTTTTTCCAACGGCTTTCGCAGTCGGTTAGACCAGAGCCAGGGCAGGTTGGATGTTCTGGTGGGGGCTTTTGAACCGACCCGTCTTCTCAATTCTTTTGAAGCGAGAGATTTTGCGGGTTTTGAAAAATCGGATTGCCCCGAGGGTATGACAGCCCTGGCACAACTGATACTTAAGCCTGATGCGGATACGCCGGTCCACTACTTACACAAAAAACTGACAGATGCTGAATTAGACGTGTTAAAGAAGCAGCCCCTCGATTCTCTGTCGCCAGAGGCGCAAGATATTGTTTTGAGAGTCTTTAACGAGGCTCTGGGCGATCCCTATCTGGGGAATACCAAAGATATGAATGCGATAAAAACAGAATTGGGAAAGTGGCCACAGAGACGGGAGGCAGATATTCTGCTGAAATTAATATCCGCAGCCAGGGGGGAAGTGGAGAACTCTCAAGGGCCGTCTTTGATTCGCTTCAACCGCTTGCTTCTGGAAATATTTTATCGAAATAATATAAAGTTAAGTCTGCAATCAATACATCCGATTCTACAGGAAATGATGACGGATGCGGATGATGATGACACAGAACAGGGAGCTGTTTGCAGGAGTCTGGCGGACAAGATCAAGGAGTTGCCGGATCAACTGATCCGAGAGCCTTTGGCAACGCGATATCAGAAGGTCGAGGAGGTGGCACAATTACGATTTGACCGTATGGGTGTATTTAAACTATTTGCCGAAAAATTAGAGGCAAAAGAACAAAAATTAGAAAGAGGATTGGACGAGTTAACGCTGGCCTATAAAAATCTGGCGGTCTTAGTGGACCGCAAACTCTTAACTTAGGAACTTGGAAAAAATTTGTGTCCCAGATTGTGCATAGATTTGTGTTAGATTTGGCTGTGCCGATTGAGTAAAACCACAGGAATAGTATGCCTATTTCAAGGATTTTACGATTGAGACGCAGTCAAATGTAGCATGAAGATAAGTGTCAAAATGGGATGATTTATTTTTTCCAAGTTCCTTAACCGGCTTCGCCGGGACTTTTTCATTCACAATTTATAATTAATCACTTTTCTAAGAAAACTGACATGGCCAAAGGCGATGAGCAACTTTCGAGCCCGTACACAGCCTCGATTATTATTAAACGAAACTTTATTTGGGCAGCAGGCGTTGGAGGGGCGATGTCCTCAGCGACTGGTTTTTCCGGGGTCATGTGTAGCGGTCGTCGGGGACGCCGACCCTCCAACAGTCGTCCGGTAAATGCGTCAATATCAAGGCTAAAAAAATTTAAGTTTCAAATAAGGAAAGACTAATTGTGAATTGTTAATGAAAAAGCAAAAAACAGGGAGAAATTGTGAATTATTAATGAGGAATGAAGAAGGGCTAATTGCGAATGATAGAACGTTGTCAAAAGTGTAAAGCATCCCAAAAATTTATTAACATGCAAAATTGCAACAACTTAGAATACAAATTCCTATACTATCAAGTTAGGATTGGGAGCAGGAAAGGTTGAGCCCCGACTACAGTGTTACCATAGGTGAAAATTATTTCGAACCCCGACTGGGCTACTCGGTGCTTAGCATGGATGTCAGAACATCCCTGGAGGTGCCGGTGAATTATTGCAGAGTTGTACTTGAGCCTCAGGTGCAGGCATTGATCAACAGGGAGGATGATGTTGTCGTTAAACTGGGATATAACAATCAACTGCAAACGGTTTTTACAGGCAAAGTTCACAAAGTCTGTTATGGAGTAACCGAAATCATTGTCGAAGCTATGGGGTCGTTTAAGGCGCTGGTGAACGCCCGCTTTCATATGCTCTATGAGAAGCGATACAGCGGGCAGATGGTAATGGACCTGGTGGGTAAACTTTGTTTACAGCCTGACATAATTGAAAATGGTATCCGTTTTTTAAGCTACGCAATGAGTAAGGGGCTGAATGTCTGGGATCATATATCAGAGTTGGCGTGGAAAAATGCCTTTGATTTTTATGCCACGGTGTATGATAAATTATTTTTCGGCGACTATAATCCGAAGCTTATACACGGTTTTAATTACGGTGTGGATCTGCTGTGTTTTCAGGAATGCGAACCGATGCCGCAAGTAGACGGAGTGATCGTGTATGGGGAGAGTCCGGCGGATTGTTTTGGTGAGTGTGCCGTTGGTTGGTTTAAAAAGAAAGAATTAAAGGCAGTTGTTGGAAGTTCTGTAGGAACGGTTTTCAAGCATGTAGACCCTTCGACCCGGAATACGACGGAGACGACAGAGGTGGCGAAAAATATCATGAAGGGTTTTAGTAAAAAGGCTATAGGACAATTCAAGGTTGTTGGTCGCGCTACGCTGAAGTTGGGAGATGCCATCAATGTAATGAAGGTTCCAAAAACAAATTTAAACGGGACCTACAAAATAACCGGAATTCACAATAAACTTAACAGCAGTGTCGGTTACATCACAGACATTACGGGAGAAAAGCTATGATGGAAGGGATTATCAGGATACTGAGAAGCCTGGTCAGAAAAGAAATCACTAACATCCACACTACAGAATTGGGTATTGTTAAAAGTGTATTTCCTCATAGCAGTTGTGGCGATTGCGATAACTACCAGTGTACCGTGATGCTTAAAAACAGAAAATTCGCAGATGGCAGTGATTTTATACTAAAAAAAGTTCCCGTAGCAACCCCTCACATGGGGTTTGCGGCAATTCCCAATGAAGAGGATCTGGTGCTTATTAACTTTATTGGCGGCAATATCAATGCCCCCGTTATAACAGGACGACTGTACAATGACGAGGACCGCCCACCACTTAACAACCAGAAGGAAGTCCTGTTGCAACATGATGTTTTGGCGGGAGGGAGTCTCAAGATAGATCATGAAGGGCGGGTTATTATACGAAGCAAAGATAAAAAGAGTATTTTTACCGTGGAAGACAACAAGATTTTTGCTAAAAATGGTGGTTTTCAAATGACAATTGATGTGAATAGAGGCGAAATCGATATTAGTTCTCCCAATGGCATGAAAATAAATGCGGGCGGTAAATTGGACCTTTGCGGCGAAACGATATGTATGCAAGCGAGCCAGTCTATTAGTATCAATGGGAGTAGCGTTACCATTAACGGTAGGGATGCCAGCCGTTTTAGGTATTGGTGAATTGCATTTATGAAACACAACAGACTTATTTATGTTTTGAATTACTGGCGTTTGGAGTTCCGTACCGGGAGATGGCTAGTATTATGTTCAGTAAACCCCAGTTGTTTTTATAGGAGGTCAGTTTGTAGTGACGTCGCAAGTGTGCGTTTTTTAGCACACAAGACGTTTTGATAAGAGAGGATTGACCTTAACAGTAATGTATGACTTTTTACATGCTATTGCGCTGCTCATGCTCTTGTTTTGCTGTACAGCAGAACAAGAGCACACTACAAACAGCCCGCAGGCAAAGGCTGGTTTTACTGAATATATACGGCGCATATGCATCAACTTAAGATATAATTTATTGATATTAAACATGTTAAAGAAATAGAGGGGGTTAAAAAGATGGCAAATGATTTGATGAAAAGCGACTTTATGCTAACGGCAAGGGATGCGGGGCAGTTGTCGTCCGACCGTAACTGCGTCGATTTTATGGTAACGGAAGGAGATCTGGCGCTGGTGAGTGGTCACAAAAATCTGGTACAAGCCATTTTGAACCGGCTCTATTCGTACCTGGGGGAGCTTAAGGACAAGCCGGACTATGGTTCCCGTTTATACCAGTTGATCGGTGGGGTCAACGATCGTCAGGCGCAGTTAAAAGCAGCTCTCTATATACGGGAGAGTTTAGCGGCTGAAAGCCGTATTAAAGAGGTCGGCGATATAACTATCGAAAAAAATGAAGCCGGTGGTGCGAATCTATTACAATTAAGGGTAATCATTGTTCCGCAAGGTGACGAGGTGGCCCTGGAAATTGCATTACCGTTAAACCTGGAGGGATGAGATGGTTTTTAATAAAAAGGATTATGATAACATATATCAGGCGATGGTGGAACGAATTAACAAGACGGTTCCGCAACTTACCGATTTTGAAGAAGGTAGTGTGGTTCGCGGTCTCTTTGAATCTTTTTCCCGGGAAATGGCATCTCTGTATGAACAAATGGGGCAGGTCTATGATGCTGGATTTGTAGATACAGCCTCGGGAGACGATTTGGAGAGGCTGGTGGCTAATCTGGGACTAAAGAGAAATCAAGCGGATTTTGCCGGGGGGAGCGTAACCTTCAAGCGGGAAAGCTTCTATGAAGGGGATTTGGTGATCCCGGAAGGAACGTTAGTAACAACGGCAGAGGATGTGCCGGCAGGTATTCCCCGTAAGGGTTTTGTGACGACTGAGCCTGGAGAGCTTAAAGCCGATAACACCGAAATTGAGGTCACCGTAAGAGCAGGCCAAAGGGGGCCTGAGATGGTCACCGATGCGGAGACAATTGTCTTGATGCCATCACCTATATTAGGTGTCAATTCGGTGATTAATAAAAAACCTGTCATATTGGTAGGCCGGCAAGATGAGACTGATGAAGAACTGCGCAAGAGAGGGCAAAACGCACTGTTAACTGCCGGTGGCGCCTCGGTTAAGGCTATCGAAAATACCATCCTGGCTATGAGTGGTATCCGATCTGTGCGGAGCTTTGAAGACTTTGAAACCTATCAAATTACACAATCGCTTATCCGGAGATTGGAGAACTGTCACAAAATCAGCCCGGATATAACAAGCCAATTAAATAGTTTAACTGATAAAATGTTCACCAGTAAAGAGGTTTTTAAGGGATATCTGGACAAAACAGTGACAAATCCAACCTTAAATGAGGAAGTGCAAAGTATTATTATAGAGGAAGCCTTTACGGTAAGTCCGGGCAGGCTGATTGTCTACGTGGATGGATTAACCCCAAGCAATATCAATGACATTCAGAACCGGGTAAATCAGGTGCGGTCGGCGGGTTCTTTCGTCAATTTAGTGCCGGTAGAGCCGATTTACCTGGACGGGATTCTTAAAATAGAAGTACCCGAGTATCTCTCGGAGGAAGAAGCGCTCGCAGTAGAGGAGACGGTAAGAGATGTGATAAAGACCTTTACGGCGACGCTGACTATGGGCGACAGCCTGATTTTTTCCCATCTGATGAAACAGGTATTGGATACACGCTGGGCGGAAGATCTTGAGGCGTTTGAATTTCAAACCTGCACGGTGGCTAATACATACGCCAGGGGGAGGGTTTGTCTGAGACGGAAAGAGAATCTAAAAAAACAAATAGCCCTGCCTCGCTATCTGGTAATCAAAACCCAATTGGGTCATCGCTATCTGGTGCAGGATGATGTGGTCATCAATGCCAACAAAGCGAGTCGGGAAGTTGAGGTACAGGCGTTTGAGGAAGGTTTAGCGGGCGAGTTGTATCGTACGGAAGAGGCGATTTCCTGGGAGACCCTGGAGCTGGACGGGGTATGCTTTGAGATAAGTAATGACGCTCCGATCCTGCTGGAACGCAAGATACATAAAGCCAAAGATAAGCGCATCTCCGCCGGATATGCTGAAAAAATCGTGCCGCGACTGATTCGAGTCGCTTCACAACAGAAGAAGCTGCCTGTCAATATTCAGATAAAACTGGTGCAGGGCGATTTGGCAGCCAAAAAGGTCCAGATTAAAAAAGAAATCACAAGTTTCTTTAAAAAGCTTAAAGTGGGCCAATCCTTTGATAAAAAGGATTTAAGGAAGGGAATGAAAAGTCTGAGTGCAGACGATAGCTTACGTTTACTACCACAGCTTCATCAGGGCACGACGAGCACTGAAGTGGTGGCGGTTAGTTTTATAGAAAAGGCCTGTGCCGGCACCCTTTTTCTCTACCAACGTTCCTTGCAACTCAAAGGAGCAATACGATTGGTTCTGGCCCCTACAAGTACAGCCGGGCAGCAAGAGCAGTCCCAGGCCTGGGTTTTCCAGAAGGTGGAGGACTTTCTGGAATGTTTAAAGCCGGAAGACAATATCGATGTAGCCGCAATTACAAAGATAGCGGCCGGCGGGCCCGGAGTTTTACGGGTGCAAACGGAACCCTATACACTGGTTGAATTGGGCACGAAAAAAGTAGTGCCGGATCGACTGAAAGATGGACTTTTGCGTATAGACGCGGGAGAAAAAGTGTTTTTATCGGAAATGAATTTTTCGGTTAAGAGCGTGATGTAAACAAAGGATTATACAGTGGAAACGACAAGAGGAAAGAGTATTCTAAATCGCATGTCTCACTTCTTCAAACCTGATGAGGTGGGGGATGTTTTATCCGGCTTTGTTGATGTTTTCGGCCATCGTCTGGATTGGGCCGAAGAGGATTTACAACGGGTAGATCAATCGCATTTTATAGAGAGTGCGGAGGATGACGGAAATCAGCAGCGGGCGAGTGATCTGGATAGACTCTATTCCTTTTATCTGGGCGCGCTGGGAGATACGAACAAACTCATTACCATCAATCCTCGTTTCAACCTGTGGTCTTTTGATGCTCGGGAGCTGTCCCACGAGCTGTTAAATCATCAAAACCCAATGAGTAATTATCTAGTGGCCGCGTTCAGCGAGGCAAGCCGGGAGACACTGGTTCGGTACCAAGTCAACAACACCTTATTTAAGGCAGATGAGATCAGTTTTTCCCTTCTATCGGCCATCCAGGACGGAAAGAATACACTGTGTCACTATGTCAGGGAAGGAATAACAAGGAATAATCCTCAGATGCCGGCTTCCTGGAAAAGCGGGGAGAATACAGAGGGGGATTTTCGGGACGAGGTGGCGGCCTATCTGAATAAATATCTTTTGTGGGATCCGGCTTTATACTGGTTGAATTACGACTATTTTGAACGTTTGCAACTCACAGAAAATACCTTGCAACTGGTACACAGTATGCACAAGCCTTTTCTACGCGGTGCTTACCACAAAATAAACGATTATTTTGAACGGAATCGCCGCCTGAAATTTTTGGAGCAGACGGAAGAGAGATCTCACACAGTCGGCTATGACAGGCCACGGCTCAACCGCATGCTGCTGGAGACAGCCTGGGATTTGACGAGTCGGAATATACCCTCGGTGGATCAGGTACGTCAGGTTTTGAGCAGCGAATTGAATCATATTCTGGAGGGAGAAGATATCTATGTGGCATCACGTTTTCCCGATCTTGCCGAGGATTATCCCTTTCTGAAAGAACGTTACCAAGACAACACTCTCTGGCTTAACCGCGTCATTTTGGAGTCGGCTTTCCCTCTTTTAATTGAGAAAAGCTGCCGTTCCTACAGGGAGCGGATAACGAGCTTAATCCAGGTTTTGTCTCAAGGAGCGTCGACGCCTGCGGGGATTGTCCGTCTGGTAGAGATCTGTTTGGGGATTACGGGCAATAAAGCGCGGGATGCGGCGGCGCGGGCCAAAATAGGTTTAGAGGAGTATTTTCCGGAAAAGAGACACTATTTCAAACAAGAATTAGTACCTGGGGTTACCTTTGAAGTGAATAATCCGGATACCTTCGAAGTGGTACCGGAAATTCGTATTTTCCTTGAACCTCACTCTGTGAAAACTGTGGGAAATATCAGGGTTCTGGATGTAAACAGCGGTAAGGTGTTTCGTTATAAAGGCAGACTAAGTCCGGGTGATTATCTTATTTTCCGGGGTGGTCAGGTGTTGCTCAATGACTTTAAGGTGGGAAACTGTGAAGTGCCGACTTTAAAGCCGGGAAAAGAAAGCTGGCGCCTTGATTTTGATGAGTTTTCCGCTACGGAACCATTAATGCCAGATGCATATTTCTCTAAAAATGCTTACGACAGTAGCTGTTTCGCTGCCGATCATGCCAAGCTACTGCTGGAGATATTCACCACCACCATTACGCCCGGGGTGTTTACAGTTACCGTTCCCTGGCATCTACCGGGATTTACCGATAAGTTTGAGGAGACACGGCATCATCCCAGGCATCAGGTCTTATCCCTGATAAACAGGGTCAAGGCGGCGGGGATTCGCGCTCTCATTGACTACCGGCAGATATTTGATGAACGCCACGACTTTATGGACGCTTTGTCTCTAAAAATAGAAAGCTCTTTGCTCAATGACAAACATGACTTACAGGAGAGTTTGGGCTTAAAAGTGGAAAACTGGGAAGAAGATCATGTTGTTTTAGACGACATGCCGGAGTTAAAAATAGAAAGGCGGGATAAGCCTCATGATCTTACCGAAGAATTAACCTTAAAGATTGAAAGTTCCTTATTAAAGCAAAACCATGAAATTGCCGAGAATATGGCCTTGCAGCTGCAGGGAAAGGAAGATCATGATATCAACTTGGATTTGTCGCATTTGAAGTTGGAAAGAGCGGAAAAAAAACATGATATTTCACAAAGTCTGATCCTGAAGGTGGGAGTAGAGGGAGAGACCCATGACATGAGCTCAAAGATGACGGCTTTGGATCTGGGACTTGCTGTGGATGCCTCAAAACTGCTAAGCGAAGCAATGATCTTAGAGGTGCAAGAGCCGGGAGAGGACCATGAGCTAGGGGCAGGTCTTGCAAATTTACAGGTAGCCCGGAAAGAAGAGACTTACGAGTCTGATACTGAGCTGACACTGAATTTAGACGGTTCTCCATTGAAGGAAGAGAGTCAGGTGGAAGACAAGTTGTCCATCGCCCAAGAGGGTACGATGGAACAACATGAAATGAGCGACAAGCTGGTTTTTACAGCTCGTCTTAACTATACAACTTTCGATAGCCTGAATCGATTGGGGTAAATAAAAAGAATAGGAAGGGATAGTATTATGTTAACGCAAGAGGTTTACAACATAGCAGGTCAACTAACTGTAAAGAAAGAGGGTTTGGATGGAAACGTGGTTGAAGAAGTAAAGGTTTCCAATCAGATTTCCTTATCAGGGCGGGAACTTATAGCCAAACTGTACAACAGAGACAAAACCGGTGATACCATACCGCGGGTTAGTAAAATCTGTCTGGGAAGTTCCCAGGATGCTTTTGATCCCAAGCAGGATGCGTTGGTTCAAAAAGTGGGAGAAACTGCAATTACTACAATTGAGGAGGAAGATGTTGCAGATTCCACAGGGTGTCCGCGCAAAATGTTGCGTCTTTCAGGAGTATTGGCAGAAGCAGACTGCAATTTTGAATTAAGAGAGGCGGGTCTGTTCACCGAGGACGATGTTATGTATAATCGGGTTATTTTTGATACGATTACCAAATCCAATCAATTCAAATTAACCTTTATTTGGGAGATAACCTTTTAAGTGAAGGAGCAAAGGATGGATTACAAGCACAATAAGAAGAAGAAAGGCGATATCATACGTGCGGAAGAATGGAATGCCTTTGGTAATGAATTGGAGTGGGTTGAGCAGGAGATGGTAAAGGCATCCGATGAAACTGTGGATGGTAATTTAAACATCACCGGTAATATGGGCATAGGCACAAAAGAGCCTATGTCCCGTTTGGACGTAAACGGAAATCTTTCCGCAGAAATTATCTATGCCCGAACTGTGCGCGCCGCCCGCTTTCAGGGGGATGGTTCTTATCTAAGCGGAATTGCTGGCAAAGAGGACCTTTCCGACAAAAGACTAAAAACGGTGTTAAAACCGCTAAAGGAGGTACAGAGTCGAATCAATGAGATTCAAGCAGTGTATTATAAGTGGAACGATCATGAAAAGGTCAAAGATCTTTCAAAAGAATCCCAAATTGGTTTAATAGCGGATGAAGTGGAGGCAGTCTTTCCTGAATTGATCAGTAAAGATAATGATGGGTTTAAACAAATGGAATATGGCAAACTAACAGCGGTGCTTTTGGAGGTTGTCAAAGAACAGGGACAAAACATTGCTGAGCTTAAAGAGCGAATCGTTAAACTGGAGCAGAGTCAATGATACACACACTTAAATTTAACGGCAGGGACAACAGTGTTGTCCTAAGTGATGTTGGCATGGCGAAGGCACTGGTGCCCCGGGAAATAGGGATGAGGGTACGCTTCGGAATAAACCTCTAACACAGAATATTGAGTACTTTGACGGGACGGTCTGGAAACAATTCGCCAAGTCTATGCCATGATGAGGGGGATATATAATGGATAAAATAAAGATTCAACTTACAGATATTGTGGCTGAAGAAATTACAGATACAGAAGCAAATAGACCTGAAATTAAGACAATTGTAAAAACTGAAAATTTAACAGTTACCGTAAATTGTCAGGAGTCATCATTTCGCTCCTCTGAAAATCGAGTACAACCGGCAGAGCCGGGGGGATGAGGATGAGGCTTTCTAAAAAGGGGCATTACTTAATCCTTAATTTAACAGAATAGGAATTTGTATTCTAAGTCATTGCTATTTGGGTGAAAAGACCCGGAATCGTATTGTCATTATGGGTGAACGTTTTTTAAGCGTTAGATCCCATTAACCAGCTTAAATAATTCGCACAGTTCATTGGATGCCAGGCTTTGGAGTTCAAACTTTAGTTTGCGTCTTTTCCAAACTCGTCTCCGACCGGACAGGTTTTTGAAATGTGGGTTAGAATTCTGATAAAAAACGACAAACTAAAGTTTGAACTCCAAAGCCTGGCTGCCGATCATTTGATGGTAAAAAGCTTCGGCGAAGCCGGTTAGGACCAGCACATATGATTCATACGTTTATCAAAAATAAAATAATTGAAAGACTCCGTACAGTATTTCGTGACTTCATGCCCAATGATGTTATTTGCAGGATTGTGGACGAGGAAGATCCTACACGCTTCTGTATTGACAATCATACTCATAAAGCTAGTATGTTCAACCGCTATAAACGCCATGGTTGTCCGAGACTCCCTATGCCCAATATACGTCTTTCTTATAAAAAACTGGAATATATCACCGACTCTGTGGACCATGGAAACAAACGTGCAAACGCTCCCATACAGTTTTTTAGAGAATTCATACAGAATTTTCAAATCGATATCTTTGCAGAAAACAGGGTGGAAATTGAAAAATACGCAACCACAACAATCGCAATTATCCTTATCGATATGAAAGAAATAATAGCCGATTATAATGCTAAGCGAACAACGTATACGGCAACTCGCTATTCTACTACCTATTTTATTGATGACATCCATTATTTGAAAGGCATTCCCAGCACGCAAAAGTATGAACTTTATTTTATGATCAATGGTAGAATGGAAATTAATAAATAGCCGGTTGTATTATCGGTAGTGGCTGACGGAAAAGTAATTGAGGAAACAGAAAATGATTGTTACGTTTATCAAAGAGAAAATAATTCCCAATCTACGCGCAAAACTACGAAATGTTATGCCAAACGATGTGATAAGCAGAGTTCGATTTGTAGAGGATCCGCAGCCTTACTGTTATGACTTTAGCAGCCATCATAGTAATATGTTCCCATATAATAATCCTCACACTTGTAGATCTGATTCCCGTCCTCGAATTATCTTTACGAATGACGACATAGAATTTATACCTGATTGTATGGATAATAGAAACCATAGACTTCACTCCCCCATGGAGTTTATAAGAGAATTTTTCCAAATGTTTCACTTAGAACTCTTTACACACAACATGGCGGAGCTGGAAAAATACGCCTCTCTGTCTAGTGGAATTATCCTTGCGGATGTTCAACAGATGATAGAAGAATATAATTCCACATATACAGGGTATGATGTAAAGAACTATAAAACAACTATTTCTATTGATAATATACATTTTGTTGAAGGTGACACTGTGATTACTAAATTATCTAATTCCGGAACAACTCAAAAATATATTCTTAAATTTAAAGTAACAGGGCGTATTGAGTTTAAAAAGTAAACAACCAGCCCCCAGGGGACGGGGTTTTCAACAATGAAATAAAACAGTAAGGAACGCGGAAAAAATTTGTGTCCCAGATTGTATTCAGAATTGTGTCAGATTTTTCCGGGCTGATTAAGAAAAACCATAGGAATAGTATACCTATTTCTCGGATTTTGCGATTGAGGCGCGGTAAAATGTGACGTGAAGATGTGGTGCAATATGGGATGATTTATTTTTTCCACATTCCTAAAATTCATACATGGAGAGAGAAAATGACTAACCCGTATATTGAACGTAAAGCAGGCGATATCATCACCGCACAGGACTGGAACGAAATGCAGATCAAGATCCGTGATTTTCTGAACCGGCATTCCCACAACGGTAAAGATGAACAGGGTGTCAAACTCGATGGGGGAGCGCTTGACCAGACTGCGGCCCTGTCGGTAAAAGGTCTTTCGGTTGAGGGAGTTTTGACGGTCAAGGATATCTGCGCCGAAGGCGAAACACTTTTGGTAACCGGCAACGTCGGCATCGGTTTTACCAAGCCGCCGGCTGCAAAATTGGCTGTCAAGGGCGGTCTGCACGTGGGGGGGCTCTCTGACCCGGGAGATAAGAATCTGGTGGTCGACGGCACAGCCACAATTGGCAAGACACTCACTGCCGAGGGGCCACTCTCCGTTAAGAAAAGTTTGAACGTAAAGGGTGAACTGAAAGCCGAAGGGACAGTGACTTTTGGTACCGAGCACAGGCAGATGATTAATCTACATGGTAGCGATCACGGCATCGGCATTCAAGACCACACCCAGTACTTTCGCAGCGATAAAAATTTTGCCTGGTATCAGGGCGGCGTGCATGATCATGGCGAACTCATACCGGGTACCAATGGATCTGCCGTGATGGTGATCAAAAACGGTCGTGTGGGAATCGGAACGACTGATCCAAAAGCAAAACTGGATGTTAATGGAAGGTTCAGGGCGGAATCCTTTGAATCTACAAATATTATGGTACATCGCATGTACCCGGCTAGCCCGAAAGTTTACCAGAATATTTTTGATGCTGTAGCCGCTAACGCGATTAAAAAAATTGGTGGAGCCCATTACGACGCAACATCCCACACGATGAGTAATCTATGGAATGACCGGCCAATCATATGCTTTGGTAAGAACAATGAGGTTGATGGTAACGGCGCTGAAGTCAATATCCCAAATGGCTACGATACAGTCTGGGTCCGTGTTCTGGGAGAACGTTGGAACGCTATAAAAGCCTATTTCACCGATGGAAGAAAGGAAAATATCGGTCTTTGGACCGGGGGATACAGATCCGGCAACTGCTATTGCCCGGATGGATCTTTAACGGATAGCTATCACAAAATACATCAATGGGTGCCGATCCCAGCCGGTCGCTCCGGCAAACTTGCTTTGATAGCCAAGCCTAATACTAGTAGTGATTTCTGGCTTTCCGGACTCGCGTTCAGCAAGAATCCATGGGCTCATGCAACCCAGCCGGCAGTGGCTTACTATTGGGCTCTGAACGGAGGTACAAAAATAACTTGGCATAGTGAAGATTGGAACGGGGATTCACTTGCCAAGATCGCACACAAAACCAATTCTGAATTAATAGTTCCTTTTGTTGCTTCAGGGAATGATAAATTGCTCTATATTGTTGAGCATAATAGTAACTGGAACGGTTGCATGCATAATGAAATCACAGTCAATGGAAAAAAAATTGAACGTTTTCTTTCCACATATGATAATCCATTTGCACGTCACTGGAATAGTAAGATATACAACCGCTACATTGCCGCCCGTATTCCTGCAGACCTCGTCCCTGAAAAATCAGGTTTTTTAAACGTTAAAATAAATATGAAAAAACAGGATACTGAGATTAATCTCCGGGAGGTCGGGACCCACGACCTGCACGTACCAGGTATTAACTGAATGCAACAGTATTGAAATAAAGAGAGAACATAAGTTATGAGAGAACAACTTACAAAGAGGGTGGAGGAGCTCAAAGCAGAGTCTGCGGCAGGCCGGAAAATGCTGGCTGACATTGAGGAAAAAGCAGCCGAGCTGAAACATAATATATTGAGAATAAGCGGAGCCATCCAAGTCCTGGAAGAAGAGTTGGCAAAATGCGACGATGAAACATCCGGAAAAAATATTCCGGGTATGCAAAACACTGATGGATTGCCGGAAGAAGGATCAAACGCAAAGGTGGCGGCAGTCGGATAACCTTCAGAGAAAAATTATCAGGGTAATTTGTCAAATAAAAAAATGTCCCGGAGGGATAATATGAAATTAGCCCTGTGATTTATCGCTGGGTATAGATTTAGCTGAACACTCGCCTCCCTCACTCTCCCTCCGACGCGAATTCGCGTCGGAGAGTGAGGGAGGCGTAATATTCGTGATATATTACCCACAACTGAAGTAGTGGGCTAATCTCATACACCCTTGCCGGAGTTCACCGAGCATTTACCAAAAATAGGGAGATTAAAATGATGTTGTCCAATCTAAATTATGAAAGAGTAGGGAGTGCCAATTGGAACGGTTCAACAGCTATCTTTGAAGGTCTGTGACCCAGAGAATATGTTGTTCACGTTTTCTGGCCAACTTTCAAAGCAGAACTCTGCGGGTTATAGAAACCTCTGGTCTATTCCGTGATTGGATTCTAGCCAAGTAATTCATTAACATGGCAGCCCTTGGGGCTGCTAACAACGGTCAAGCCCCACTGCTTAGCTGGGGTGTTATGACTTCTCGAATCATGTTCGATGAACTACAGCACCGATCGATCTAAGTTTTTCGTCCATTTTTTCATAACCGCGATCAATAATCGATGCATTTTGAATTTCACTTTGGCCTTTTGCACATAGCGCCGCAATAATTAGCGCCATTCCAGCTCGAATATCCGGGCTGCTTAATGTCTGACTTCTTAACTCAGATTTACCAGTAATGACAACTCGATGAGGGTCACATACAATCGCATTTGCCCCCATTTGAATAAGCTTATCTACAAAATACATTCTACTTTCAAACATTTTTTCAAAAAATAATACGGTACCTTCGGTCTGCGTGGCAAGTACTAATATAGTACTCATCAAATCTGACGGAAACTGAGGCCATGGGCCATCCGCGACTGTCGGCAGAGCGCCGCCGGAGTCTCGTTGGATAACAGGAATTTGATTCGGAGGCAATTTGATATAATTATTCCCAAATTCTAAGTGAATATTGAAACGCTGGAAGATGCGTTGAATCATCCAGTAATGACTTCTCACCGTATCTGTAACAGTAATCCCGCCGCCAGTTGCGGATACCAGCGCTAGGTAACTTGCTACCTCGATGTGGTCGGATACAATCCGGTGTTTTGTGCCGTGGAGCGATTTCACCCCTGTAATTGTCAGTGTGTTCGTATTTAACCCGGAAATTTTGGCTCCCATTTTATTTAATAATACGGCGAGGTCTTGCACATGGGGTTCGCTCGCTGCATTCCTAATTGTTGTTGTGCCGTTGGCTGTCGCTGCCGCTATCATAATATGCTCAGTTGCTGTTACACTTGATTCATCAAAAAATAAATCCCGAGCTATAAATCCATCAGGGGCTGAAAAAATAAACTCAGAGTCGTCAACCTTAGCTCCCAACGTTCTAAGTCCGTAAAAATGCGCATCAAGCCGCCTGCGTCCGATAATATCACCTCCAGGTGGATACCCTTTGGCATTTCCAAGTCTGAATAATAGTGGAGCCACAAACAAAATACTTGCTCTTACTGCTGAGCATAACCTTTTAGGTATTTCGAACTGGTTAATGTTTTGGCAGCGCATCCTCAATGTGGATCCATCTAATCCGATTTCTGCGCCGAGAGCTTCTGCTATTGATAGCATTGTTTTGACATCAAGAATATCTGGCATATTCTCAAAAACTATTTCTTCATCCGTCAATAGCGCAGCAGCAATCATAGGCAGCGCTGCATTTTTATTTCCACCTGGAGTCAATTCTCCAGTGAGTTTATTGCCGCCTTCTATTACGAAACTATTCATAGATATTTACTATTCTGGGATATTTTTGGTGTCGGGTCAATTGATCATTGGACAGGAAAATCTGAATCTATTCAAATTCTGTTTTCGCTTTTCTCGTCATCAGATCTGTTAATCCTTGCCGAGGGTCTTTACCGTCATAAAGATCTGAATAAACTTCGTTAATAATTGGGGTGTCGATGCTCCATTTCTTTGACAATGCGTGTGCGCTTTTCGTTGTTTCGACACCTTCAGCAACAACAAATCCCATTTTTTCTTTGATAGATTCAAGATTAAGTCCTTTTCCCATCTGTTCTCCAACAAAACGATTTCGGCTGTGGGAACTCGCGCAGGTTACAATCATATCTCCAACGCCGCTTAACCCGGAAAAGGTTTCCTGCTGGCCGCCCAACGCGACTCCCAGTCGTGCCATTTCAGCAATTCCACGGGTAATTAGTGCAGCCTTTGTATTGTCTCCCAGTCCTATGCCATCACTGATTCCGGCTGCAATAGCGTATACATTTTTTAATGCACCACCCAACTCTACTCCCGTCACATCTTCAGTCGTATATACTCTGAAAACTGGGTTCATAAATGTGTTTTGAACCTTTTGTGACATATCCGAATTTTCTGAAGCTGCTACAACTGCCGTTGGAACACCTTTGACAACTTCTTCAGCGTGACTTGGTCCGGATAGAACGACATAGTTAATTTTTCCTAAAACCTCATGGCACATTTGACTGATGCGTTTAAGTGAATCGATTTCAATTCCTTTTGAGACATTCACAACAATTTGATTGGTCGTTAATCCAATTTTTGAAATATCCTGAAGACATTTCCTGGCATATTGAGTAGGGGAGGCCAGCACAACAAGTTCGGCACCAATTATTGCTTCATCTATTGAATGAGTTAGATTAATCTCATCAGGCAGGGCATGTCCTTTGAGATAACGCGTATTTTTTCTCGATATTTTCATTTCCTCAATGTATTCGGGAAATGGCCCCCATAGATGGATATCATGTTTATTTTTAACTAATAATAATGCGATAGCGGTCGCCCAGGCTCCATCACTGATAACTGCAATTTTCATAGTTTTTCAGGTTCTTTTCTTGTGAATTTATTTTCAGTGCCGTTCAATAATTTTTGAATATTTTCTTTATGCTTAATTACAACCATCAAAGATAAAACTACCAAAAAAAACAAAATTGGATTATTCACGTGCGTGGATGGATGTTTATAAAGAATATCTAAAAATACGACAATAACTGGTAGTACAATTGCGGCTATTATACTTGCGAGTGACACGTATCGGAAAATCGAAAACACTAGATACCATATGAATAGCGAGATCAGGGTAGCGATAGGGGTAATTGCGAGTAATGCACCTGCAGATGTTGCGACCCCTTTTCCACCTTTGAATTTGATATATGGACTCCAAATATGTCCCATGACAACGCCAGTTATAACGATAATCGGTACATATTCTTGGTGATTAAGTTGATCTAAAAGTGGTAGATGTTTAGCTATGATCACTGGGAAAAATCCCTTTAGTGTGTCTAGCATAAAACAAAAATATCCCCACTTTTTCCCGCAAATTCTAAGTATATTAGTCGCGCCAATATTACCGCTGCCCTCTGATCTTACGTCAACACCGTTACATTTTCCAATGATTAACCCGAAAGGAATCCCACCACAAAGATAAGACGCAAAAAATACGATTAGATATGCCATAGAAGCAATATAGTGTGCTTAGTTTATTAAATATAATTGATTATAACTGGGAATGCGTTGGCTGATTTTTTCAAATGTGACAATTTAAATGAAATGGGATTTCGTTGGTGTATATCGAAAGCCATCAGGTTTTCGACAGGTTTCTGTAAAATCACTGTCTAAATTGACAAACGAATGTCAAAAAACTTACTGCTTGCAGTATCTCCATAGTTTTTATCCATTGAAATACGAAGTAAACCATAAAATAGCTTCCTAACCTGGTTCATTCGTGTGACTTTTTCCGCGAGTACATATTTTGTTTCATCTAAGCAACTTACGAATAGTTTCGAATCTTGAAAAAAATCAGGACTCCTTCGCCTTAGGGATATTCGTAACTCATTGATTAAGAAAAGCTAAGCGCTATCGTTACAACGCAACATGAAAAATAATCAGGCTAAATATCAAAGGCTCGAGGTCGGTCTAGTACTTCTTTAAGTAGAATTATATGTTTTAATTCATTTTTACTCAATTTATTAACTAGGGAATGAACCTTCTTTTTTGAATCTTTTTGTCCAGTTTGAGTCCTGATTTTTAATGCGTAGGCATCATTCTCCGCATTTTCTTGTAGGCCACTTTTCAGCTTGCTTTCTACTGATTTGTCTTCATGATGATGAACGGAAGATTTCAGATACATTTTCTCATTGATAATATCTGAAGCAATCGGGATTTGTTTTTGCTCTTCAGTAATTAATTCATCGTCATTATATGGCTCGAATGGTTTAACATTTTGTAATGTTTCAAATTCAAATTTGTTTTCATTCGGATTGGCCTGTTCAGGCCATTCATGGGAGTCTTCAGGATCACTTTCCTTTTTTTTGTTAAAATAGCTAACAATAGAAATGATAATGAATATTATGAATAGGAATAAATCGTCCATTACTATTCCTGGTCAGATCCAACTTCAGAGATTGACGATCTCATTTCAGTATCTGCCTTTAAATTTTCAATTCGATAGTAATCTAGAATTCCCAAATTTCCGTCACGGAATGCTCCAGCCATTGCAAGTGGAACTTCTGCTTGAGCTTCAACGACCTTTGCTTGCATTTCTTGTACTTTTGCAACCATCTCTTGTTCAAGTGCAACTGCTGCCGCTCTTCGTTCTTCAGCTTTTGCTTGTGCGACCCGTTTATCGGCGTCAGCTTGATCTGCCTGCAATTGGGCGCCAATGTTCGTGCCTACATCGATATCCGCGATATCAATTGATAAAATTTCAAATGCTGTACCACTATCCAACCCTTTTGCTAACACCCGTTTAGAAATTAAATCCGGATTTTCTAACACCGTCTTATGTGAATCAGACGATCCGATTGTGGTCACGATACCCTCACCAACACGAGCTATAATTGTTTCCTCAGTAGCGCCCCCAACCAATCGATCAATGTTTGCACGTACTGTAACTCTTGCCTTTGCTTTCAGTTGAATTCCATCTTTTGCGACGGCATCAATCGTTTGGCGGCCCTTCGCTGGGTCCGGGCAATCAATGACTTTGGGATTTACGCTAGTTCGAACTGCCTCAAAAACGTCACGACCAGCGAGATCTATTGCTGTTGCGTTCTTGAAGTTTAACGTTATGCCGGCTTTATCTGCTGCTATCAATGCATTTACAACTGAAAGTATATCTCCGCCGGAGAGAAAATGTGTTTCAAGACTTTTGGTATCGATATCAGCTAGACCTGCTTTATTCACCCTAATCAATGCTTCCACAATTAGTGCTGGCGGGATTTTTCTGAGTCTCATCCCGATTAAATTAACAATACTGACTTCTGCGTTCGATGCCTTTGCGCGGATCCATATCCCGAAAAAATAGAGAAATGGAAAACAAAAAGCAAACGCTACTATAAGTATAAACAAAGTTATTAATATTTGCATTCTATGTCCTTTTATTGTTTTTGATTCTAACCTGAATAATTCATCAGTATTCTGCTGCGAGCCCTAATCTCTGCTCAAATAAGCCGATTAACTCAATTTTACATCTCAGTGAATAAAAATTCACTTTCACTGTGAAATTTTCACTAATCAATTTATTATGTGCAAGTCAAGTGTTCTCGCTACGAATCGCATGAATTAATCAGGCTAATGTTTTGTTGCTACTATTATCAAATTTAATTACGCATGGGATGTTGCTGAAACAACAATTCGATTTCCTTCAACTTTGACAACCCTAATTTCTTCATTTTTCTCGATATGCTCTCCCTGGGTAATTACATCAATCCGTTTACTATCAATAATTGCTATTCCTGATGGTTTTAATTGGGTATGAGTTATGCCAAATTTTCCGTGCAATTCCTTATTTTTTTTATCATATGCTTGCCAGTCTTTTGCATCCTGAGCCAAAAACAACTGCTTCCCTATTTTCGATATTGGAAAATATTTTACCGAAATCCATAGAGAAATTAAACCCATGATTGATGATGAAAATAAAAGGATAATACCCAACTCGACACTTTTGTTGAATCCGAGAATAATTGCTGTGAATAAAAATAATAAACCAATTACTCCGATTACGCCACCGGGGATGATGATTTCAATCAATAGTAAGATAATTCCTGTTATTATAAGTGTGATAATAAGTTGCATAAAATTAAATGGTTGAATTCATTTAAAAGAAAACTGTCAGCTTCAACTTATTTAATATTACCTGTAATTCAATTTGCTTTATCTGAATTTGTCAACTTTACGCATCTAATACGAATTTTGAATGCAACACAATATTAGTGGAGCTTAAAAAAGTGACAAGAGGGAGTTAGAAAAAAGTGGAATCGATACTATTATTTTAGACGTTTATTTTATAACCAATTGTATAATTAAACTGTAGTTTTGCCTGATGGTGTAATGGTAGCACGTCGGATTCTGATTCCGTAAGTCTAGGTTCGAGCCCTAGTCGGGCAGCCAATGATAGAAACGATAATATGCCTGCGATGTATAAACTCAAATTGTTAGGTAAATATCGAAAAGTATTTTAGTTTTTTTGAACCTTTGGATGATCAATTTTTAAAACATCATATATTAGTTATTAACTAAATGGTTTTTCAAAATAACCATCTAACCCAGATTTTTCACAATACTTCTATTACAAAAGCGTATATCACCTAAATTCAAAGTCTTAACTTGTCTCGCGAACTCAATGTGTCCTGACACATCGTTATTCGCTCGTCTACGTTAAACTACTGAATACAGGCAATCTAAGCTTTCTCACCACAAAGTTTGTGAGAAAACCGGGCTATTCCCAAATCAACTGCTAACCGCTGAGTTATTTCTTTTGCATGCAAAAGTTCACCACCAGACATGGCAATTATTTTTATATCAAAATACTCTTTTTGGATTTTTTCAATTAGTTCAAATCCATCCATTTCGGGCATATAAATATCCGTAAGAATTAGTTGGATAGAATTTTCTTTTAGGTAGTCCGGTGCATCCATTCCATCACATGCAACATCAACGTTAAATCCTTCTCTTTCAAGAATCTTTTTTAGCGTCTTTCGCTGAAGTTCATCATCATCAATTACTAATATTTGAGCCATAAAATAAATTGTCTATATTTAATTCAACGCTGAATACTTAGCAAAACTAAAAACCATTGCCAATATCTTATATAGACGCAGACTTTAAGTGAGTATAATAAAAAATTTAATGTTAGACTAAAAATTCAAAATATGCATAAACATTATTGTAATGACCGTGACGCTTTTTAAGTTTACAACAATAGCACTAACCAGATTAATTCATGCGATTCGTCGCGAGAGCACTTGACTCGCTCGTAATAAATTGAGTTAATCGGCTTATTTGAGCAGAGATTAGGGCTCGCAGCAGAATACTGATGAATTATTCAGGCTAATCTTCATTGAGTAATTCTTTAAAGTTTTCAAATAGGCTGGGAACTTGATATAGGTGGTCGATATGTTCTTCAGTTTCTTTGATACCAAGAATTTGTGCAGATTCAAGATCAAATAAATTTACCCCTGTAATGGGTTTACCAATACCTAAAATATGGGCCAGGGTATCACTTAAATTTATCAGTGCCGATAGTTTTGAACTATTCTTTTCTGAATTTGACTCGCTAAAGAATAGATTGTGATGATTACCGATTACAGTCATTATTTCTTCGCTTAAATTCCACTTTTTTGCTATTAAAACTCCAACTGATTCATGTAATGGTGTCAGTATTCGTGAAAAAGAATCTTCATCAATGTAATCATAAAGATCTATAATCTCTGTCGATTCTGAGATATCACAAAGAAGTGCAATTTTTCCAATATCATGAAGCAATCCTGCGACGTAGGCAATCTCACCATTAAGACCATAGGGTTGTGCTAGAACACTGGCAATATTCGCTACAGCATGTGAATGAGCCACCATGTTTTCTGCTATAGGGATAAGTTTATCTTGATGCGACAATACAAAGCTTCTTGAAAGACCGATATACAAGATTGAAATCAAGCGTTCTTCACCAATTCTGGGGAACGCATCAGTTAATTTATGAACAGGTTGCTTTCCTGTAAATAATGCTGAATTCGCAACCTTCAAAATTTCACCCGTCATAACAGGACTGCATTTTAGGTGTTCCTCTAAAATCAGATAATCATATTTCTTCGTCCGAACTAATTCCATAATTTTTTGAATATTCGATGGAATATCAATCAACTTAAATTTATGGGAATTAATTCGGTCTTCTATCCCCTTTATGATTTCTGTAGCATCTACTTCAGAGGGGGGCGTTTCTGTGGCAACATTGTTTTGCAATTTGTCCCACCAGTAGTGTTTTGTTCGCTGTAGGTCTGAATACAATACCTCAATAGTCATCGGTGCAGGTTTGTGTGATTTTTTCCCGGTATTGTCCTTATTTCCTAGTGATGATCCAGACAACTGCTCGGTAATCCATCGAAATACTTCCATAGTTTATAAATTCCCCAAGATTTACAATTAAACGCCTCTAATGATCGTGATGATCGCCCTGTTTGTAGGAACCGATACCTACTTTTTTAGGCTTACTTGCTTTAGATTGATCTAATTTACGTGTCAGTCTGTCTTTTTTAATATTTTTTTCAGAAATATATCTGGTTTTTACTGCCTCGATTATTTGGCTAAAAGGGGCCAGTTTTTTAGCGGGATTATTTTCGAATTTTAGCTGATAACGGCGCCATAATAACTTGGCTAAATTTAAATGTCCATTTGATCTATCATAATCGCCATAGTCGAGCCACTGAAAGCTTTGATATAATACTGATTCAATATGGTGATTAATATTTCCTGTTCCATCTGAATAAAGTGTTCCTTCAATGCTTTTGACTATAAATGATTCATAATCAATAGGATTCTTCTGCAAATAATGCTCTTTGTAATGCTCAAAAAGTTCTTTTGCTTCCTCATTTCGATTGTAGTTATATAATATTGTAACGGCATTTTTTAAAAACTTTTTATGTACAGAATCAATATCTGAATCAAAATTATTTTCAATTAGATACTCGATATAATCATGGATACGACCAATTATTTCTAGGTTATTTGTCCTTGAAATTATGTTTTTTACTGGATCATGAAACAGTTTTCCTTCGTAAAATGATTCAATCATACTTTGTCTGACAATTTTAGAATAATTTACGCCACCTTTCATGAAATCTTCGAAATTATCCTCTGCTGCCCAGTAAATGGTGTGTGCTTGATGTAAACGCCAATCTAATGGTCCATATTGTGTATTGATAAATAAAATTCGTGCGACATCTAATTTTAATTCACTTTCAATTTTTTTGCGTTTATGATAATAGTAAATTTCTACGACAGCCTGTTTTTGTTTTTCTGTTGATAGTTCAACCTGGTGAGGTATTCGAGTTGGTGGATTGGTTTTAAAGTCTAATACATCAATTGCCTGTTTAAGTGTTTCTTGCATATATTTCTCTACTCCAAACCGTTTTTTTAGTTCATCCACATTTTTTGCAGCATTGCTTAGGTTGATGATCTCCTGCTGTGAACTGGAATCGAAATACTGCATCATTTTAAATGCCCATTGATTTTTAAAATATTCAGACCCCTGATCGATATTACCTCCAATGCGATTGTAGAAAATTCTGGCGATTTCATGCTGAATAACCTTATCACCTGGGTTGTATTTCAATCCTTCATCGCGAAGAAGTTCAATTCCATGATTTATCCAATTCCATCGATCCTCTTCATCAGCAAAATCATGAGCGATATTATAAGACATATTCCAGCCGTGGAATGCCCATACTGATGAAAACGTTGGCTGCAATTTTGTAATCCAATCAGCAAGCTGCAATGCCTCAAAATATTCTCCTTGATCTTGCTGCTGGATTGCCCGCCACCATAGAGAATCGACAATGATTGCCTTTAGCGGACCTAATGCGAATGTTGTCAGGGCTAGTGAGGGAGGAAGGTCTGTATTATTAAGCATCCGGTTGTAATTATTCTGGTCTTGGAAACTATAAATTCTTTTTGCATTGTAAACCAAGATTGTTAGTGCAAAAAAAATAATGATCAATTGAATGAGTCGTCGCATTTGCGTGATTATTGTGTTGAATTTAAATAAACCGATCTAATTCTTTCCTGGTTAAGATACACATGCCTAACAAACAGGTAACTACACCATATACCGAAATTGCAGGTAGCCAATGGATGATCAATTCGGATATCGGAATCGAAATGCCAGAGCTCAATTTGGAAATCGCATCGGGTGCCTGAAGACCTTTTGCCAGCCACATTGCACTACTAATCAATAAAGCAGAAATCTGGTCAATTATAGAGATATGATATCCTTCCAGTAGATCGTTGACTATACTTGAAAAATATCCGGAAGAAGCTGATAAAAAGTACAACGTTATAGACAGAAATGATGCCACTGAAAAAGAGAATGCAACACCTGCCGTTAATCCCACTGCAACGGAAACACTCATATGAATAAGATGAGCAATTACTATTTTAACGAGATTGTAAATGATTGATCCATCCTGGTAAAATAGTGTTATGCCGCTATTAAAACTGATGATTATATCGGACTTATTTTTGCCTTTCAGAGTCATCTGAAATTTACCTGAATTGGGGATTTGACTTAATGGAATATTAATCGTTGTAAAACTATAGGGATAGCATTCAAATTCATGAGTAAAACTTTCACTTTTTCCCTCCGCAGAAAGTATCCAGGTGCCTTGGATAGATCTACGTCGTTTTTCTGCGTACATTCTGAACTTGAAGTCGATAAATTCCCCTTTTTGAGGTCTCCTTTTTAAATCAAATGACCAGGTTTTTTCACCACCGGGTTTGATCAACTGTTCGGATCGTCGTAAAACTTCGTAATTTTTCTTCCAGATTTCTTCATCGACCGATTCAGAATCTATTTTTTTTTCACTTATTAATTTTCGAATGCGATCACCGGTCAATTTATTGAAATCCGGGACAGTAGGTTTTACTTCATATTTTATGATTTTGTAAAAATCTCTGGCCAAGTTCACATCATCTAAAGGATAGGTACGGGAGTAAAAATGAGCACAGATTGCTATGGAAAAAATCAATATTATCTCACTGATTAATGCGATAATGACTAAGCCCAACCATTTCCCTAACCATATGTCACGTCGTCGAATTGGAAATGAGGTCAGCATGTGAATTTGCCGTCCGTCAATCTGGCTTCTTATTGTAAAACAGGATAAGGAAATAATGATTAATGTTAACAGGCTATAGGTGAGTGAATAGCTATATTGAATGCGGATCTGAAGTTCATTTAAAATGGTGTTGTCACTTGTCGAAATAACAAATATGAATGATGCTATGCCAGTAATTAGAGATAAAATGGCCCAAAATGTACCATTACGTATGCAAACTAAAATGGTTATTTTCGCAGTAGTTAGAATATTCCGCATCCTATTTGGTAAGATCGTCTAATTTTGGTTGGTCAATATTTTTGCTATCATCTGTTTCATTTTTTGAATCCATTATGGGATTCTGTGACAGATTTGCAAGTGTGTCACTATCAACTGGAAGAGAAATATCCTGCTGTTCAATCTTTTGAGATGTTTTTTCCGTTAAACTATCCAGAGTTGATGTATTAATAGATTTGGATTCCTTATTGTCTGGAATGGGCGGGGCTGATTTAGTTATGTCATTAAACTCATAGTTTTCATCTTGAAGATATGCGGCGACACCTTTACCAATCCCTGCTCCATAATTTTCTGTTAAATGGCGACTACTGGCCGAAATTGTTTTCAGAAAATAGCTTTCCAACGACTCTTTTGGAGATGATACGATGACTTGATCTGATGGAATTTCCTTTCGCAAAGACGACTTGACTTGATTCAATATTTCATTCGTTACGTTGGGGAATTCCAGGCGCGTCATTTTTATATTGGTTAATAAATCTGAAACCGTTCCAGAGGACTGAATTTTTCCGCCATACAACATCATTAATTCGTCGCATACATCCTCGACATCAGCCAATAAATGACTCGTTAACAGAATTGTTTTACCCCGTTTTCCTAATGTGAGAATTAAATCCTTTACTTCTCTACAGCCGACAGGATCTAATCCTGCTGTGGGTTCATCAAGAATTAAAAAATCAGGGTCATTTAACAATGCTTGCGCCAGCCCCATACGTCGAGTCATACCGTGGGAAAATTCGCCTACCATCCGCTTTTTTGCAGATTCAAGCCCAACCATTTCCAGTAGTTGTTGGCTTCGCGTTTTAATAACATCGTTACTGAGATTTAAAATAGCACCAAAGTAAGTTAATGTTTCAAGTGCGGTTAAGTTCTTGTACATGTAGGATCGCTCCGGTAAATAACCAATCCGATATTTAATTTCAACATTTCTCGGGCTTTTCCCAAGAACACTAATCACCCCTTTTGAAGGGTAAAGATGTCCTAAAATGATTTTTATCAAGGTTGACTTTCCAGCACCGTTAGGACCCAGTAATCCAAAGATAGAATTTTTATGAATAGCAATGTCAATATTAGTTAGGGCTGCAATTTTTTTGCGACCCCAAAAATCCTTAAAAACTTTATTGATACCCTGCGCCTTGACCACAAGGTCTTTATTATGATTTTTGCTCTGATCTGACATAATTAATACATTATTTTCAGTTCTGGTTAAATCTCATTAGGTGTAAAATTACACGAATAATTCTTCACCTTGTTTTATGAGTTTAGCGCTGTTCATTGCAACCAAAATTGAACCAATTAATTGCGATAAAGCTGCAACGATTGGGGATAAATAACCCATTGCGCTTAATGATGTTCCACCGATAATTATAATTCCTCCAATTAAAAAATTTTGAATAATGGTTAGCTTCATTTTTTTGGCAAGTCGCAATAAAAACGGGATACGGTTTAATTCATTATTCATTAAAGCGATAGTGGCACTTTCTATGGCAACATCAATACCGGCAGCTCCCATAGCGATTCCAATATTACTTTTAGCCAAAGCCGGACCATCATTCACCCCATCACCAATAAATGCCACCTGGTATCCTTGTTTTTTTAAACTGTTCACATATTCAACCTTATCCAGCGGAGAACATTCTCCTCGTGAGTTCAGTACATTTAATTTATCTGAGACATTTTTTACTACAGCGTTCCGATCACCAGATATCATCGCAATATGTGAAACTCCTAATGTAGATAAATCGGTTAAACATGTTGATGCCTGAGCACGTTCTTTGTCACTTAATCCAATCCACCCGAGTGGATTTCCACTTTTTGTTACAAATAATAAGCTCATTCCTGACGCTTCCGCCTCATCGATATCCAAAAAATTATCGGTTTTTACGTCGTTTTCTCTCATCCAATTTAAGTTTCCAACGAGTATTTCGTCCTTATTTTCACATGTCGCTTTTACACCACGTCCAGGTTCTTCATGTAGTAAATGCGGTAAATCAATAGTCACATTTACTGATTTTGCCAGTGCCACTACAGCTTTTGCCACAGGGTGATTGCTGCCTGATTCTGCTGCTGCTGCGGTTGCAAGTAATTCTGAAGACTCGATACCTTTATTAGGTGATAACCGTGTCACTTCGAGAATTCCTGTAGTCAGGGTTCCTGTTTTATCAAATATAACGGCATTGATTCGAGCCATAGCTTCAATATCATTGACATCTTTCAATAGTACGCCTAATCGCGCTGCTGCAGATAACGATGCGACTACTGCGGCCGGAGTCGCTAATATTAGTGCAATGGGGCATGTAGCAACCAGTAGCGCAATGACTCTATCAAGTCCATCAGGCTCATGGCGATTAAAGTATAAAACCATTCCAGCTAACATTAAAACGATTGGCATATAGAACCGGGCATATTCATCAACCATTCTTACAAATGGAAGTTTACTTTCCTGTGCTTTTAAAATCAGTTCTTTTACTTTGCCTATAGTTGTCTCGTCACCGGCTTTTTCAACCTTTATATCAATAACGCCACTCAAATTGGATGTGCCCGCAAATACATGTTCGTTAACTAATTTATCTACCGGCAATGATTCCCCGGTTATATTTGCTTCATTGATCGAACTAATTCCTTTTAAAATAGTGCCATCTGCCAATATATTTTCTCCTGGTTTAACTCGAATGACATCGTCTGGTTCTAGTAAATGCCCTTTTATGGCTTCCTCTGATCCATCATTCAATATTCGTCTGGCATTTCCTGGAGTGATTTTTGCAAGGGTTTCAAGGTTCATCTCTGCACCACTTGCTGTGCGTGTTTCGATAATAATTGAAAACAAAATAAAAAATGCAATGCAGGCCGAAGTTTTTAAATCCCCTTGGACGCAGCTTCCCAAAATTGCCAAAATTGCTAACTCATGCATCTTCATTGAGCCGGACTGGATGTCATTTACTACAATTTGAAAAATGGGTATTATCAGAATGACAATAGCGATAAATGCACTTATTGATGAGACAAAATTATGGTCATCTATAATTCGCGTTGCTATAAATGAATTAATTATAAAAATTAATCCTGTAATTAAACAAATGATTTTTTGTTTCATCGAAAATTAAATTAGCTAAATTTTATTTGTTTGAACGATTTGTACTTCGTGGCAAATTTATTCTGATTTCCCTATTCGGTGATGGTTCGATAATAAATATTTCATCAACATTCGCCATAATTTTTTTTATCCTGTTCTGGTATATGGTCTGAGTTATTACCTCCGGATTAGTTTTATATAGGGGATACAGTTTCTGGAAAGTTGCCGCGTCTGCTTCGGCTTTGCTTATCTTTTTTGTCGCCCAGGTATGGGCTACCAATTTTACCTGGGATGATTGACCTTCGGCAATATTTTTTTGATCATCTTCAAAAACCTTTGCACTAGCCATATCCTCCTGAAACTTTTGATTTGCTTGAGTTACATTATTAATTGCATTGGTCAGTTGGCGAGGCCAGCTCAATTGTAAATCCAGAGGATGGATTTCGATCCCCATTTTTAATTTGGTTATATTTTGCTGAAGTAATCTAAAAACGGATTCATTCAAAATTTTTCTGTTTTTCATTATTTCACCACTGTTCATTCTCGATACTGATTTTAATAATGCATTATCAAGGCAGTGTACAATAAATTCATCCGCATCATTAAATTTGAACATATAATCCAGAGGCTGATTAATTCTGTATTTCAAACTACATTTCACGTGCAATATGTTTTGATCGGATGTGATTAAATATCCATCGACACCGGGTTTTAGAAATGCGGGTATATCCCCAGCTATGCCTGTTTTTGATTCTTCATCGGTTTGTTTATACCAAAACGTATCGGATTCAATGATTTGAGTCCGTTTTGCCGGTACTTTGATGATTTCATCAATAGGATAGGGCAGGGCAAGAACCATTCCTGCTTCATCTTTTATTGGTCCCTGAACTGCCCCGAATCGTATTACGATAGCTTGTTCGAACTGTTCGATATTTCTAATTCCACTTACAAAAAAGGCGAAGACTAAGAAGACGATCAATATTCGTACAGCGCTAAATATGACAGCTAGCGCATCGTGTAAAGCGACAATTCCACCATTATTTTCAATTGAATTTGTTTGATTCGTTTCGCTGTTTTTCATTGAGCTCGGAGTTTATATATACTGCAAGCAGTAAGTTTTTCGACATTCGTTTGTCAATTTAGGTAGTGATTTTACAGAAACCTGTCGGAAACCTGATGGCTTTCGGTATAATTAATCAGGACTTCATGATTTATTTTTTTTGACCATATTTTAATAAGTCGTAGGGTGGGGTGTCTGGATCGAGTATAATCGTTGTTTTTGTTTTCATAGTTTCTTCTAATGCGTCGAGTTTTCTTAGAAAAACCGCGAACTCCAGATCCTCATTGAACTTGTCATATTGTTCCGCAGCTTTAATTAAAGCATCGCCGCGAATACGTTTTGCCTGGGCTTCAGCTTTTGCCAATTTTTGCGCCTTTTGGTTATTTGCATTATCACGTATGATTTTTGCATTTTTTGTCCCTTCAGATTGTATCTCCGCAGCTAATTTTTCCTGTTCCTGAATCATTTTATCGAAGATGCTTTGTGTATTTGATTCATGTAAATTTATTTGGGCGATGCCAATGAAATCAATTTTTATCCCATAAATAGATTGACTCTTTTGGTTTACGCCAGCCAGTAGTTCGTTTTCGATATTTGACAGAGTTTCGTCAGCTTTGCCTAATTTTACAATATCAAGCATACTATGTCTGCGAAATACGGATTCCCTTTCGCTGGCAATCAGGCTTTTGAGAATGGATTCCGCTTCAAAAAAATTGCCGACACTATTAAAAAAGAGGAGTGGCTCATGAATATTCCAGGTGCAGAATAATTCGACGATCAAGTTGGTATTGTCATTGGTAACTGTTTCTCTGAGATTCAGTTTTAGTAATTGTTTACGATTATCATAGCGAGTTATTTTTTGAATCGGCCAGGGAAATTTCCAATGCAAACCGGGCTGATCAACCAATTTTGGTTTGCCTAGCGTCGTGGCGATCACTGTTTCAGAAATGCGTAACTGATATCCACATAGTATAAACATAAATAAAATGGCAACTAAACACGCGATTATTGTTGGAATTTTTGATTTCACTTCATGATTCTCCAGGTTGCTATCAATTAATATTTGTAATTGTTTTCAGATTTTAGGTGTCAGTTTTTGCCGTGGGTCAAAATTTAATCTCTATTGAGCCACTTGCAAAAGTCTGTTTAACCCGCATTGCGAACGCATGAGCGGCATCTTTGTCAAGTAAGCCGTTAATCCGTCGCAACCCATTGGGCATCAATTTTTTTTGGCTCACAGTCAATTTTGAGGAATGGGTACAATGCGTAAGTATTGCACGCAAAACCTCAAAATCACATGTGCATCCAAATTAGAATGATGTGCGGTCAAAGATACTTTTGCACGTGGCTCTATTATTCAACAGATACGTCTAGAATATCTGCTTTGGAGTTTTTTAGTTCAAGATTTATGACTTCCCTTGTACTTTTCGAGTTTGTGATAATTTTTCTAACGTCTCTTAACCATTCTTCTAAATTATCCATCGTTGAACGTATTCTATATAACTCCGGATATTTTTTATAAATCTTATATTGTTTCAGGAAGTTATTCATTTCGACTTCGGCCAGACTTGTCCTTAAGATAGTGTCGCTTTCTGCTTGTTTTACGATACGGTTTGTTTCAGAATCAGCTTCAGCCATGGTCTGAATTGCATAGTTTTGAGCGCGTAATTGCTGACTAATCCTTGCCTGTTGAGTCGATATTAATTGCTGAAACGATATCGAGACATCAGGTGGTGGTTGAATATAATTTACATCGACATGAGTTATTGTGTAGCCTAGTTTACGGGCATTCACTGTGGACTGAATTTCCAATTTTAAATATTTTGAAAGGTCGGAAAAATTACATTTGAGCAACTCGTAAAAATTGTGACTCAGAATGTAGCGATTTAGTATTTGTTTACTTAATAGGTTAAGCAATTTATCATTGGTCTTGTGGGTACTGAAATACTCGATGGGTATCTCGATTTTGTAATGCACGTTGATACTTGCTGATGCGAGGTTCACATCCAATATCCGTGTTTTTTGGTTTGTGTCATGGGTGTCAGACATGTTACTTCCTGCCAGAAATACATTTTTATTAAACGCTTCATTGTCCCACAATACAATATTCATATTTTCTTCATGGTCGTTTTGAGATTTACCTGTAGGTATTGCGCCTGTTGAGGTAGTATAAATTTTCTGTGTAGGAATTTTATGGATTCGGTTGATAGGCCAAGGATAATTGAGGTAAAGTCCCGGAGAAAGTTCTTCCAGTTTAGTTGATCCCATAGATTCTTTAAGTGCAGTTTCGCTTGGGTGTACAAAGGTGATACATGTGAGTAAAGCAAGTGTGATTGATTGAATGAATAGATAGGGAATAAGAATCCTTGTACAAAAATTTTGCATCCATTGTTCGGATATCTTGATGCCAAATTGATACTCAATGACCTCTGTCAAATTTGCGACAAGCCGGCGAGGCTGATTTATGAGTCTTAACAGTCGGCTGTTATATAAAGGTAAGTTTACTTTATCAATTCTCTGGGGGCGATACGTTTCGATGATGAAAAAAAAGAATCGTTCAATTGCAATAATAATAGCAAGCCCGCATGTCAACCATGTACCCCACCGTTCAATATTATCAAATCGCCAATAGAACAACAACGATGCAACGCCGCTGATAAGACATAGAATTGAACAAAAAATCAGATAGCTGCTTACAGGGATAATATAAATATTTTTATTTCCTTCAGCAATTCCTAAGCAATATTTTCCTAGAAGAAACAAGGAGCATGAAAATGTAATTAAAACTGAGGCACTAATAAGTAATGGATTAAGATTGTCCGGCAGAATTACATGGGAGTGGCTTTTTTCCAAAGACAAAACGCTATAGCATAGTGCAAGTTCAATCACACTTACAAAAATAACAATAATTGGAAGAATGATCTTATTGAATTGTTTGTTTGAGTTTTGATATCGCCCCGATAAATCATCAATTTCGTTTTCAAACAATGTCCCAGACTTGTCTATTTTTTTATTTTCTTCAACTTCCTCATTTGCCAGTCTTTGCATATAGGAATGAATAAATGATATGGATGCAATGAATGTAGAGATTAAAAGAAAATTGGCTGTTTGAACCATCAAATGGGCTGAAATGGCTGGTTCAATATTATAACTAATTATATAAAGAGCAACGCTGAAAATTAATTGAATGATTGCAGCAACTATAGATAATTTTCCATTATCATGTTTTTGATTCATCATTCCCCTTGAATCTCCATTCGTTCGTATAGGATTGTGGCTATAATGACATAAATACATAAAAATGCGAATGCCTGAATCGCACACGTCCCATAAAAATCAATTGGAATACTTAATCCCTCTCCCAGCCTGTCCGAAACCCAGAATATTTGCCAGTTTGGAACAATCGCTTTTCCCAGAAGTGAAAGTGATTTATTTAGCAAAATTATATTAATCAAATATTCTGAAATTAAGCCGAAGAAAAATACAATAATTCCAATGCCTAAAACCATGACTGAATCCGCTGCAACCGCGACAGGTAATATAAGAGACGAAAATACAATGATGCCAAATAAAAGTACGGCACCACTTTGTAATCCCAGCCAGTCAAAGTGATTATTGCCTTGAATTACAACTTTTATTATGATCCCAAGAACCAGAAGACAACTTAATATGATATTTGCATAAAATACATAGGAACCATTGAATAGAAAATGACGTCCGGCACTGACGAGTAATGCCGCGATAATTATCGATAGGTATAAGATAAGACTGGGCAGATTCAAAAAATCAGAATTGGAAGTTACTTCAGATATCCAGAGGTAACCTGACAATTCAGATATATGTAGAAGCACTATACTGATGAAAACGCCACTCCATTTCCCAAAAATCAGACACGTGGGACCAATTGGTCGGCTCAATAGGATTGAACCGGCGCCACGCCGAAGGTCGTCTGTAACAGCTCGAATAATTCCAAAGGTAATGCCAAGACATCCAATGATAAAGATTAAAGCCTGGCATTGATCCCTATATAACTGCATGTGTTCACCATAGGTAAAACCCGGTACACACCCGAGAAGGGCAATCAAAAATAATGCTGTTAAATGTAAAATCAGATAAAATGGATCACCTAAAGTGACAATAAATGAATTTCGGACGATTGCTCGATATTGTCTCAGCCACATTTTGTGTAAATGTTAAGATTTTATTTTTTATATGATTCAATCGATTTTCTGGCAATGTGCACACGTGCCGTCGATTTGAAACAAATGATTTTTTGGGATAAATTTTTTATGCTGTTCTATATACCACTTTAACGGAGAAAATATATCCCCGGGAATATCAATTTCCTCAGTATTTTGACATTCCGTACAATGAATGAGAATATGCAGTCCCGCTTTACAGTTTAAGTGAGTACAGGCGATATATCCTCCAGTAGGAAAAACCTGATGAACTAATCCTAATTTCAAAAATGTATCCAAAATTCGATATACGGAAACCTGATCAATGATTTGATTTGATTTTTTTCCGGATGTTGAATTGATCTCTTCAAGTATTTCACGAGGAGACAGGCTGTCAGAAACCGTTGATAATAGGTTGATTACTGCCAATCTGGGTTTTGTAACCTTTGCGCCAGAATTTCTGAGAATTTGTTCACACTTTTGACCGTAGTAATTACCACAGTTTGTTTTGGAATTATCGTTACTCATTTTCTATACAGGAGCAGAGTGATTTTATGTCAATAGAGTTAGCCCGGATTTCTCACATTACTTCCGATTCAAAAGCGTATATCGCCTAAATTCAAAGTCTTTATCTGTCTTGCGATTCTGCTCAGCAGAATTCGACACACTGTCACCCGCTCGTTTATGTCAAATCATTGAATATAGTCAATCTAAGCTTTCAAACCACAAAGTTTGTGAGAAAACCGAGTTAGTGGTCACTATAATTTGTGGAATTAAAAATAATGCAGGCTAGTTAACCCATAAATGCTGTAAATCCGTGGCAAACCAATGTTGTGAATCCAGGGATTTGAACAGATTCCTGACTGTTGTTGTACCAATAGTGATTTTCTAATAATATTCACTTTGACGTGATATGAATAAATATTAATGGTGATGATGCTTTTTACATTTAATGCAGGATTTGCAAAAATGACGATTCAACATATGGCTTAAAGCGATTGCGCTACCACCGGCTAATAGTAATAGTAACCCGAAGGGATTACTTTGAGGATGACCATGATGGGAAACCACTGGTTCTGATGCTGAGGTCAACGTCAAATTATGATAATTTTCATGACCATGATGATGAGGAAGAATGAATACTGCACAAATTATCATTGATGCAGCAGCAGCATAAACTAAGAGTGCCTGAATTTTTTTATGGATTACGAATCCCCAGCATAAGCTGAATGCGGCGAGGCAGATTGTGGAGATTAGGAAAACCTTTTCGATAGTCTGATCTAATAAAAAGCTCAGCCCAAATAACGGAAGCAATGCAATTAGCAATGGAAGAGCTATACAATGTACCGCGCATGCTAACGAAATTACGGCTCCAAATTTATCGATATTTCGGTGGATTTTGTCGGTAAATAATGTTGATTTCATAGTAAATTTAATTTATGAGTTTCTTGTAAAAGTTTTATATGCTTTAAGCATATTTTATATCACAAATTAGCCATCATATCAATAGAGTCAATGTCTAAATGCAAAAAAATTGCAATAAAGATGAATTTTGCGGTTATTGCGAGTCTGGATCCTCTTAAAATTTAGTAAAATAATGATAGAATTATAATATTGCCTGCGAATGTTAAAATCGCTATGGTGAAGACGTTTCAGCAGAATCATTATTTACTGAATTGAGTTGTTCAATATCAATTTGATCTGGAGTTTGGTAAGAAACTATTATGCGTTATTCATTTCAAAAGTTTCTCTCAGGAACTCAAATCCTTTTGAGCAGTAAAGGTTGCAAATTTTGTTCGCAGTTTCTTTTTCGTTTAATTCGTAAAGAGTTCGAACAATAGAAACTATATCCTCTTTTTTATAATTTGGGTAAGTTCCGGCATTAAGCATTTTTAGATACAAGTTCCCTGCCATAGCCGGTGTTTTCTTAACGTGTTTACAAAGATATTTTATAAAGAAACCAGAGTTCCAATTCTCCTCTATATTTTTCGCAGAAATTTGTAACCATTCATGTACATCATCGTCAATAGTATCGACAAGAGAGAGCCACTTCCCTAAATTAGATGCGATAGTACGATATTCTTTTTCCTCTAAGTGCGGGGTTATTTTCTTTATTATCGCTTTCCACAAGGGCTTAATCTTGTGTCTATTTTCTTTCTCATCTTTGTCCTTGAATGTACACACGAAAGTGACAAGTTCAGATATATATTCAGCTTTGTCAGTTTCAAATAACTTACTTAATAAACCGTCCGCATCTGCCAAGTCATCCCATCCGGCAAAATATCCGATGGCAATATTTTGAACAAGCTTGTCTGCTGCATGTCTATCGCGGAATGACCATGAAAGTCCTTTTTTATAGTGACCGTTATCACGCAATAGTTTATAAATTTCCTCATATACTGTCGATGTCATAACAATATGTCCAATAAAAGCGGCTTCCCAGTGTTTGTCACTCTCAAGGTCAAATATCTTATTGAAATTACTGACTACCCATTGCTTATCAAGGTAATACAAATCCGTAAGATACCAGCCAATAACTATTGAAAACTCTAAGCCGGTTTCTTTTGTTTTATCGAGACGCTTCGAGAACTCAGACTTTATAGCTTCAACCCATCTGTCATCTTTTTCCCGACAACAAAGACGTGCGTAACTAAGTGAGTAGTTGATGGCGGCTATGAACACTTTACCCTTTGATGAGCCCAATACCGAAGTAACAAGATCATTCGTTGTGTCCATGTTACTCTTGACGTTCCCTAAAAGAAGTAAAATTATTTGTTCTGCTATTCGTAAAAGGTCAGAAGAAAAGGAATGTTTATCATCCTTTGTACCTTCCTCAATGAGATTTGCTATGGTATCAGCAATCCAGCGACTATAGTCATCTCCGCTCTCTTGCTTATCTTCGCTCCAAAAGCTGCCGTTCTCTATTAATTTTTTCATAAACGGCAGCAGTTCATTCCAATCGAAATTCTTATCGTTTTTCCATGCTTCCTCGAATCCCCTAAGGAATTCGTATTGGTATTTTCGAGGGATAGAAAGGAACGGTGTTATGTTAGTAGAAAATCGCACAGGGTCATTAGATACAAACTTTCTGAAAGACGATGCAAGATTTATTCTGGTAAAGTCTTTCCTTGAAGTCTCTTCATTTTCTTTATATGATTTAATGTACTCTGCAATTTCATCATTTGTCTTTTTCTTGAATTCATCTTCATCTATTGGGCTGACTTCCTTAACGAAACCCGGTCCATATGACCAATAATGAAATCCGGGATGTTCTATTTCGGCATCATTAATGGAATTGCAGGCTTCATAGCGTCGTTTAACTTCCTTATTGCCAGTATCAAGCAAGGCAAACAGCCATTCCTTCTTATAGTAGGCTTTGACTTTTTCTTCCTTTTCAGCAATACCGAACGCTTTTTCAGGAAAAGTTTCGATCCAGTTAAGGATGGTTGAAATCTGTGTTTCGTCAAAACTATTACAGTGGGCTTTTATCAGTTCATAGAGTTCATGGATGGTCAAACTGACAAGTGGATTATTGGATATGCACCAGAGTAGAGAGGACAATGAATTATAGTGGTGATTTATCAGATGGTACGCTAATCGCTTAAATATGTCATGTTCGCTAACGAGCATATCTTGCACTACAGGTTTTATTTCCTTGGAGTCTGCTGCCTCAAGCATGTCCCGTATAAAATGAACAAGCTGGCATTCATATCTATTAGGAAACCGCGTCTGTTCATGGTCTTCAATTGCCGGGATCCATACATAGTTGAACTGAGACTTATCCTCCTTCAATATCTCCTTCATCTTGCTTATCGCAATATTGGCAGCCTCAATGGCGCAGATTTTAGAAATGCCCTTTTTGTTTTTAATTAAGGCTTCCTTTAAGTAATATGGGTCAATTACTGAGATATATTCACGAGTGTGCTCTCTATCATCTGATTTGCTATAATGGAGAATCACATCAAACAACCTTAAAATCAGGTCCACTGCCTCTTCTCTTACCAGCTTGGGGAGGAATAGTTTACCTATTCCATGGTCGAGTAGAGTTGTTCCTATGCTTGAAGGGAGCGCATCTTTAATAAACTGTATATGCTGTGTGCCGATATACTCAATGGGAAAGTGAGAAATCGTTTCTAACAGCTTCGAATCAGTTCCGTAGTTATCTATTCTCTCCCCTTTTTTACGGTAAGAAAGAATCCCATCTACAATCTCATGCAGCGCTTTGGAAACTTCACTATTGGGGCTTTCCTCATTTTTCATTGCTATATTTTCAAGTGCATTTAAAATATTCCAGTGTGGGATTGTATAGCAGTTTTTCTTATTGGGTATCTCTTGAGGTTTGGGATTGTTCTTAGGGGCGAAGTATTCGCGATCTCGTAATGGAATCAACCATTTTAGTGGTTTCGAAGCTTCAGCTAATTTCTTGAAAAAATAATCTTCCAAGCTCTTGTTGTTTTTAATTAACTGAAGAATTTGTCTTATTATTTCATCTGTTAACATGCTTACTCCAGTCACTGCCTTGTCAATCAGCTGAGAAGCATTGTGTAAATATCCAGTGACTAAGTGTATTTCCTCGTTCCAATATTTGATAACTTCATTGAGTTGCCTATAGCCATTTTCGTCTTTCTCATAAGCTATAATGTTAATGCCAAGGTCATTATAGTATGGTTGTTCATAGCGGAGGATATTTTTTTCATCTTTGTAGAATGGAGCTAGCATGAAATGTTTTGGAGGCAATTTCGGATTTCTGAGATTTTTTCGAAGTATGAAATCCAGTATTTCAAACTCTGAGAGACCATAACCCAAGAAAAGAACGGTGTACTTATCAAATATTTTTTGGAGAAACTCTTGGAATTCAGGATCTGAGTACCTTTTCATATAATCAGAGACCGTAAATATCAGAGAGTTTGGATAGATGATGGAACCATGAATATGGTACAGATTTGTGTTGTCCAATCTATTTGCTTCAAAATTAGAAGTATTGTAAAGAATATTGGGGCGATTAAATAGCCTGTCAAAATGAGTATCTGCATTCGTTGTTATAAACAATCCCCCTAAATTGATGATGTCATCATATATATTTGGAATATTAATATTAGGTCTATCATCCCCTTCTTTTAACGAACTTTTCATCTCCTCAAAAAAGTCATCCGTATGACCATTATTCTTAAATAGGTGATGACAAATTGTTATCGTTTTTTTATGATCTGAAATCTGAGAAAGAGTATTAAGATCCTTGAAGTTAATAATATCTTTTTCATGGCACTTATTAAGGAGTTTTTTGGCAAGTGCATCCCATCCATCGCAACCGATAATTCTTGATACTCCTGCGCCAATAAAAACTGCGAGAGTGCCATTGTTCACAGCTTCCTTTATTTCAGAGGGGACTTCAGGTATAAGTGCGATTTCATAATTCATTTTACTGCCATTTCAGTCTCTATTTTTCAGATTCTTTTTCCATTTTAAATAACATAATCATGATCGAGCCAAACATAGAGGATTTTTCTTCCAGAATTAATCCATGTTTCTTTAACAGATCTGGCAGTGATCTTTGGTTATATTTCGATATATGAGTATGGCCGTATGCATTGGGTGCACAAAGAATATAAAGTTGTTCTATCGTCGGCCAAATCGGCGTTCCGTAATCAGGCGTTGTGAATAAAACATATCCATCCGGGCGCAATATTCTTGCAATTTCACTGAATAAATTACTGTCTTGAGGAAGATGTTCGGCAACTTCGCAGCAGAATATAGAATCAAAACTATTTGCCGTGAATGGTAACGCTTCTCCCTCGGCGTTAACAAGTTTTCGTTTTTCTTTTGACAAATATCTTAACACCTTCAAATTGAGATCCATGCCAACAAGTTGAGGATGCGCAAGGATCATGCGGCCGCTGCCACATCCAATGTCCAAGCTATTACCTTGAGGTTTTAACAATCGTTTGATATGGTTATAACGTTGCCTTTGCCAGATACGCTGTAATAGGATTCTACTGTTAAAAGCGCGCTCATCATAATCACAGAATTCGATCGAATTTTGATAGGATCTGAGTTTGAAACTTGAAAAAACAATCCCGATGAAAAATCGCAGAGATGATATTAAATTAACACTGCGTTGAGGGGGATGTTGGCAAATCGGTATTTCAGCCACGCGATAACCATTGCCAAAAGTTCTTATGCAGAGTTTAACATCAATTTCAACGTATCATATCAATAAGTTGGGGTATTAGGTATTTTGTCCCCCTGGTTTTGAAATTGAAAATGTTTGTTTTTTTTCACTCAGGGAAATTTAGCAGGAGTTGGATAATATTCTCTGCACTGTTTTTTTCAACAGAGACTTC
>JAJFLO010000401.1 GCA_021772675.1 Verrucomicrobiota bacterium
ATAGTATCCCACATTTCCCCCATTCAAAAAACGAGAAGGATTACAGGACAAAATCAGGGGGGGGGCTAAACGATTACGACTCAATTGATAGACGGCCAAAAGATTTGATACATCGATTCAATATCTTTTTAGCTGACGCCTCTGATTTTGAATCTAAATGTAATTTCCAAAGTGACTTTGGCATGACTCCTCTTTGAGCTTAACAAGTTATTATATTACTTTCTGATATCATTACTATTTTACATGTTCAATGCAGATAAGAATATCATTCACAATTAAAGTCTTAGAAGAGGTTTGGTTAAATTTCGATGTATAGTGCTATTCAAATTCAACCCTTTAATATGGCATTTTGCTGTACAGCGGAACCAAAATTTGACTTAACCACGGATTTTCACGGATCGACACGGATATAAAATCTAGTAAATCGCGCTGCTCATACTGAAAGAAACCATTTTGAAAAAGGGTTCTCTCTCAGGCTCTTTTCCTAAAATTTTTAACTTTATCCAATTGAAAGTCCAGTAATTTATTTTTGTGTCATAACTAATTCTTGAAAACATTTCAAACATGACTTCAGTTTAAAAACTTGTCAAAAAAACAAAATTTCTACTGATTGTGATATGGTTCTTCTTTTTGCTCTATTCGTGAAGATTCGTGTGATTCGTGGGTCTAAATCTTTGCTCTTTTGGCTGAGTTCAAAATATTAGCAGGTTAATCCACCATCTACCGTAATGGTTTGGCCAGTGATGAATTGACTTTTTGGGGATAATAAGAAATTAACAACACTGGAGATATCTTCGACTGTTCCTAAACGGCTGAGTGGTGTGCGTCGGAGGATTTGATTTCGATGAGCTTTTGTCATGTTCTGCGTCATATCAGTCTGAATAAATCCGGGAGCGATGGTATTTACCCGAATGTTTCGATCGCCAAGTTCTCTGGCAAGACTTCGACTTAGTCCTTCAAGTGCCGCTTTGGTTGCGCTGTATACAGACGTTCCATTAAATCCTCGGGAGCCTAAGATTGAACCAATATTGACGATGGACCCACCTTGATTTTGTTTTAACATAATGCGGATAACGCTGCGAGATAGTAGAATCGCTGATTTTAGGTTGACTGATAGTAATCGGTCAATACTGGCATCATCAGTCATCGGCAAAAGTGCATCATGATTCATTCCGGCATTGTTAACCAGTGCGTTAATACCGCCTAATTTTTTATATACATCGATGACAAAGGATTTGACTCTTTTTGTATCCTCCAAGTCAAGCTGTCTCCATAGATAATGGGTTTCGTCAGGGTCCTTTTTTATCAATTTTTCTATCGATTCGGATTTTGAACGGCTAAATGTTGCAATCTTATAATTATGTTTAAGGAGGTCTTCAGCGATGTGTGCTCCCAGACCTCGGCTTCCGCCACTAATAATGACAACTTGATTGGTATTCATTATATTAAGTTACGTACTTTTTTGAATCGATTGCTGACTAATGTGTTATCTTCTTCAACGATTTTTATGATTCGCGGTATTTTGTAGTCATTTAAACGTCCCTGGCAATACTTCCATATTTGTTTCTTCAGTACAGATGTTTCTTCAGGTGAATGTAGTTTACATGCAGCAGTTAATATCTGACCTGTAACAGGACTTGATTTGCCCGCGACAGTAACCTCTGCAATATTATCAATTTCCAATAAAATATTTTCAACTTCTGCCGGGTTTACTTTTTCACCCGCAACATTTAGTACGGACTCTTTTCTGCCCAAAATACGGAGATAGTCACCATCAATCTCAACGAGATCACCTGTATTAAACCATCCGTCATTATCAAAAGGGGAGGGGGCATTAAGGTATCCAATCATTGCGAAGTTACTGCGTATCCATAAAATATTGTCTACTACCTTATAGTCGATTCCTTGTCCACCTAACGCTATCCAGGTTGATCCTGAGTCTTTGGATCGGGTTGGAAAAATTCCTAATTCAGTGAGACCATAGGTTTGTTTTAAACGAACTCCAGGAAAGGCTTTAGTGATGGCATTTAATGTTATTGTTGGCATGGGCTCAGTGCCATAGGTTATTAATTTTAATGAGTTCAAATTGTACTTTTTTCGATCATCAGCGATGAGTAGCATATTAAGAAATGTTGGGGTTGTTGGTAATAGTTCAACCTGGTGTTTTTCAATTGCTTTACAAGTAGCACTTGGTCTTCGATCATTAATTAAGACTAATGTACCACCTGCAAGGAGTGTAGCGAAGAAGGTATTGATTCCGCCGATATGATCAAACTTAAGGAACACTAACGACCGGTATTTTTTTCCGGGATTATTTCGAAATCTATCGGTCATTACTTTTGTGTTGAGCAGTGCCGCTTTAGGAGTACCCGAGCTGCCGGAAGTGAATATGATTAAACCTCCTTCTTCTTTTTGCTGAAGTTTTGAGGCAAGCGGGTGGATATCTTCAGGTGTATAATTAGTGAATTGCCAATTCTCGTCGTTTGTAAATCTAAAGACCCCCTCACAGCCTGCAATTGATATCAACGGGTCATGGCCCGTTTCCACGTCTATGGAAATCGGTACGACGATACAGTTTCGAATTATGAGAGAGAGTAATAGTGCCAGGGAGTAGGGTGTAAAATCGCCAATGATCCCAACTGTTGCTGCTTGACATATGTTTTGTTTATCTAATTCATCATTCCAGGCATCAATCATACGAGTCAGGTCATTGCCGCAGAATTCTCCATCTTGGTGAATGATGATCGGGTGATGACCTAATTGTTGACAGAAATTATAAAGCCATTTCATGGTACTTATTCACATTTTTATTTATAGATCTACCATCCGTAATAGAGGAATTTAAACGCAAGAAATTTTGCACGAAGCGCATTGGAGTGCGGTGATTATTCACCGCCTTAGTTTACACAATTCATTTGATTGATAGTATGGTTGCCTATCGGTTTTTTGAAAATGATTTCCTAAGATTGTTGGACGGTGTATTATTGTTAATCCCTAATCTGGCAAAACCAAAGCGGTGAATAATCACCGCACTCCAAAGATGGGCCGGAAGCCCATCAAAGCCATGTCGTATGAATTAATCAGGTCAATTCATTCTACTGATTGATTATAAGCGCTTTCATACACCGAACACAAACTTCCGATATTACTGATATCAGTAATGGATGCCGTTCCATCGCCGAATGGATCAATTCCAAGTTCTATTTCTAGACTGGCAATCAATTCAGCTACGTCCAGTGAGGCAAGACCTAAATCATCGACGAGTCGGTGTTTGTCTTTAATCATCATTGAAGAAAACGATTCCTTTTCTCTAATTTCTTGAACTAACTGATATACTAAGGTCTTAATATCTTGCATTTTTTATCCTAAAATTTCGTCTACTTCAGAGATTTGTTCATTTAATAATTTCAACAAAGCATCTTCGGATAGGTCGTCCAATTCTTCGTCTTCTAAAGTAGCTTTATTTTGAGTGTTAATAATTGCCTCATCATTTTCATTACTGAGTTGAGGTTCTCCTAATTTTTTAATCAGTAAATACTGACATAAATCGGATATAGTACTATAATTAAAAAGAAGCGTTGCCGGTAACGTAACCCCGAGGTCTGATTCTAATTTATTCTTAAATTCGACTGCTGTTAATGAATTGACTCCAAGTTCATTAAACGATAAATAATCATCTGACTCATGATGATGCTTATTGGTGATTTCCTCCAGTATCTTGACTAAATACCCGTGCAGGGAAGTACTCTTCTTTTCTGGATCAAATTGATCGAATTCTTCTCGATTAATATGGTTTTTAGAGTCTGATTTTTCATCTAATTGAGATATTGGAGCATTCAAAAAAACTTCTAAACGTCCGCAAACACCTTTATGTCGTGAATGATTAAAAAATGTAGCCCTGTTGATTGGGGCATAGTTAATATTTCCAGTACAGGTCGATAGAAGTTGTCTGAAAATATCCATTCCCTGTTGTTCGTTGATCGGTAAAAAACCCAGATTTGTCCATTGGTCTTTCGTTGCACTATTTGCATGCTTAAACATGCCGGCCTCCCATGGACCCCAACCAATACTGAGTCCGGGTAATCCCTGTTTAACGCGATAATTACAAAGCTCATTGAGAAAGCAATTCGCCGCTGTATAACTGCTAGTCCCTGGAAAACTAAGTACTGATGTGATGGAAGAATAGCAGACAAAAAATTCAAGGTTCATGTTTTTGGTAAACTGATGTAGCAACCATCCACCTTTTATTTTGGGTGAAAGAACTTGATCAAATTTTTCATTGCTCTGATTTTTAATCAATGTATTATCGGCAAGTCCGGCAGTATGAACAACGCCTTTCAGATTAAATTGACTTTTTTCAATGGCATGAAATATACGTTGCAAAAATGTCTCCTCTGTAACGTCTCCCTTAATAATGTGAATCTGTGTTCCACTTTTCATGAAGGTTTTGATTTTCTTCTGGACACTAGCGGATGGTGTGCGACGTCCGATAAGATATATTGCACCTGCATTATTTTCAGCCATCCATTTTGTCGCAATCAGTCCAAGGCCACCAAGGCCTCCTGTTATGATATATGCACCATGTATTTGTAACGGTGTTGATGACGAAAACAATGGATGATGGTGATTCAGAATTAATTTACCGTGATGCTGACCATTCATCATCATGCGAAACATTCTATTTATATTGGGTAATTTAAATTCCCTAAATTGGAGTGGAGACAATTCACCACTGCTAAATTTTTCCGAGAGTTTATGAAAGGTTTCTTGAAAGGTAGGGCGGTCTTTTCGTGCTTCATTCAACAGATGCAAAGCAAAGAACTTGATACCCGGTTTTTTGCATGAAATTTCGCTTGAAGTAAGCAAGTCGCGAGCCCCCAGTTCAACAAAGCAACCTGTGCTTTTCAAACACGATAAGCTTTCCATCGAATAGTCTTTGCCTAACGAATTGACAACGATATCGACACCTTCTTTATTGGTGATATTCATTATATCCGATGCAAAACCAAGATGACGCGAGCTGAATACATCATCCGCTCCCAATGCCCTGACATAGTCCCATTTTGATTCCTTAGCTGTTGCATAAACGATTGCACCGGCATTTTGGGCCAATTGGACTGCCGCTGAACCCACACCGCCAGCTGCCGCGTGAATGAGTACAGAATCCCCGGGCGAAATATTGGCAATGTGAAATAATGAATAATATGCCGTGAGAAAGGCAGCAGGAATTGTTGCGGCCTCCGAAAAGCTCAACCCATTTGGTATTGGGGCAATTTCAGATTCTGCAACCATAGCGCAGTTGCTGAAAATGCCTTCACTAAATATCATGACTTGGTCGCCTTTTTTATAGCGAGTCACAGTGGTGCCAACAGCCACGATTTCACCGGATCCTTCTAACCCCATTTTTGCATCTGTTTCAGGATAGTGTCCCGCTGCAATCATAACGTCTCTAAAATTTAGACCGGTTGCGTGAATCCGAACTAATATCTGAGATCCCTCAGGTTTTGAAGAACTCTGTTGAATCCATTCTAGAGAATCGATCGATCCCTGGTTTAATTGGTGTAAAGAATATGGCTTATCTTCATTGATTTTGCCCAATCTATTACTTTGATTGGTATAGCTGAGGTAACGAAGAAATCGCTTGTTTTCGCGGTATATCACAATAGGTTCAGTTGCTTCTGAGAATATCTCTTGCATGACATTGGAACTATCTATGTCATCAACATCAATATGACGTATGTTTAGACTGGGAAATTCGAGATGTGCTGTTTGCAGAAGACCTATTAGGGGTGATTGTACTAGTGATATTAGATTGCCTCCATCATTTTCACCGACTTTGTACACTGAATTTGTTATTACAGAAAGCTCAGCCTGACATTTAATATTTGAAAGATCAATCGCCTGGAGAATTGACATCAGGTTATAGAGTGTTGATTCCCAAACTTCCTCCAAAATCGGATATAATTCCTCAATTGGTTGCTCCTTCGTTCCTATTGCGGCCAGATGGAGAATCTTCATTTCCTTAAAACTCGATGTATTGAAACAATGCTCTAAGATTGTTCTATAACTTTCGATACAGTTTATCGAAGCATTCCATCTATGGGATTCGTTGTCCGATTTTAACTCTGTCCCGGGAAGTACTATTATTATTTCAATATCCAGATCAGCAAAGGCTGATGAAATAGAGTCAGCCCGTTTTTCATCGTCTGTAAAGGCGATCCATAATGTTTGGGTTTCACTGGAAGTTCTTTTTTCTGGGAAATTAGTATTTTTCCATTCTTCCTTGAGGAAGGTCGCTGGAGCAGTGGCAGAGGCATTCGATCTTAATTGAGTTATAGGGAGTTTTTGAAATGAATATCCGGATATTTCAACAAGGAGACTTCCATTTGGAGCACAGATTTTCAGATCAACGATGAATCGATCCTTCGGGCTATCATTTTCAGCAACCTTTGCATAACAAATCACTTCTTCAGGAAGCGGGGAGTCAAACCAAATAATCTTTTCTTCTCCAGCCGTAATATATATATTGTGATCTTCTATTGTGGGGAGTAATGCAATTCCTACATGTGTACATGCATCTAAAAAGGCTGGATGTGTTTCGTAACCTTGAGATTTGATTTCATCACATAAAATGACATTCCCTATGGCTTCGTTTTCGTTTTTTTGCAATCGATGGATGCCACGATGAGTCATCCCAAATGTATACCCCAGGCGCGCAATCTTTTCATAAAAATCACGGCCTTGTAATTGTATATTGCAACGTGCTCTAATTGTATCTAAATCAATTGGGTTGGTGACGTCTTTATTTCCTTTTGATGCTTCACAAGTCGCCACGACGCTCCAGGTTTCTTCCTTCCTAAGACGTTCTTTCAGACAGACGCTGATGGAGCCAGAAATCCTATCATTTTTATTTAGATGAAATTGAGTGCGAATGATGTAACGTTCTCCAAAATTAAAGTAACATCCATCATGAAATCGTATATTTTCCAAAATGACTGGAAAAGGCCATGAACGAAGTAAATTTGTTAAGAAGATTTCAAGGTAAGCGGTGCCTGGAAAAATTATAATTTCATTCATCAATAAATGATCGACGATATAAGGGCAACATTCGAGATCAATTATACTATCATTTTCTACGACGTCGCCAACTTTTTTGGGGAAATTTTGCGGATCAGTTAAAAAAGGGTGTCTGTCACTAGAGTTTATCATTCCGATTGTTTCTATCATTTTCTAATTTTTATGGTTGGAATTATTGACCAGAATTCAACAATCGAGAGTTTGAAAATACAAGGGTTATGCCTGAATGTGGATGACATCTCTTAGCCCGTATTTCTCACAGTAATGAGACGAATATTGCCACTCTTCATTCACATTCTTGTGAGACATGCGGGTTAGAAGGTAAACAGGCTACGCCCCTTCAATTCGAATCCATATTGTAGTATTTTATGAGACACCACACCCTATGAAAAGAGAATAACGCAATGTCTCGCTTTTCTGAATCTTGAAGTTTTTGGGATCGGTATTAATTACAGGATTAATGTAGGAGGGAGCTTCAGCTCGCGGTAGGATGAAATGTTCGCAAGCTGGAGCTGCGTCCTAAATTACCGGCAGTCTAAATTTTCTATTCCACAACTCATAGCGGCAATATTTTTAATAATAATCGCAAAAAATAAACAGTCAAAAGCATATCTATTCCTAGCAGTCTATCGGACTTTGGAAGAATCTACTGCGAAAACCGCATTCTTGGCGCATTTTTGCCCAAATTATCGTCGAAGATTGCAATATATACCGACAGCCAGCCATTAGGTGTTCGACAGGTTTTTGTAAAATTTCTGGGGATGCTTCACGCTAAGCTCGAAAAAGTAGTTTACACTTTTGTTAAAAAATATTCCTTTCATTTAAATTGAATATCGAATGTCGAACAAGGAATTATGAATGACGAAGGAAAAAACTTCATGATTCGACATTTCTTGTTCGATATTAGATATTATTTTTTTGTATTTTCTATCACAGCATACTCAAAAGTGTAAACTATCTTGTGAAGCATCCCGAAAAAAACATGAAATCTTGGAAGGTTAGCCCGTATATTTCATGAGTAAGCAAATATCCAGGTTGGAGTTGTTAATTTAATAGTATAGGAATTTGAATTCTAAGTCTTTACAATTTCGATTCTTAATAAATTTACAGGATATCTCGAATAAGGAGCGTGTGTTGTTTGTAGTTCCGTCTTCAGACGGAAGTTTCCGGAGAGCTTCAGCGAGCCGGTGCTTGTAAACCCTCGCTGAAGCGTCGTCAAGGCTTCCGCCTGAAGACGGGACTACGAACGAGCTGCAATTAAATTTATGGTATAGGAGGTTCAGAGTAAAGTCCCGCATGCAGGACTGATTTTGCCAATCGTTGCGATAAAAAAATCCCGGCGTAGCCGGTTAAGTTCA
>JAJFLO010000402.1 GCA_021772675.1 Verrucomicrobiota bacterium
TTGAAAATTGAAAACGGCGCAAAACGATTGTGCTCCATAGACGGACTCTCACATTGACCGGATAGCTTGACAACTCTATAGTGAGGCTCTATTAAACAAGTGCACGCCCAGACCCGAAGGACTTACGCCGAGCTTATCTAGCAATTATGGATGAGCCATGGATGCCGACGTTTGTAGTCCCGTCTTCAGGCGGAAGCGTTAAGCGAGCTTCAGCCGCTATTACTCCGTTGCATCAAAAATTTAACAACGTCAGCTATTCACCCATAATTGCTGGTGGCTATAATCGAAGCCAATAGTTTTATCACTAAATTTGATAATATGAAAATATCCTGGCATGAATAAGGAACTTTTTCAATTTATAAATGGTATCTTGAATTGATGAGATTATTCCTTGCCATTTTTGATAAAAATTCCTCAACACACTAGCAGTCATAATATCGACCGAAATGCATATTGATACGATTGTGATTTGGGGCAAATTATTTTTACAACTATTATGGATTTGTTTATTGGGACTACACAAACGAATAATTCCCATCATAACCAGCGCGATTGAAATCAGATTTGCCATGGAAATTGATTCTGAAAGAAGTAGTACAGAAAAAATAATGCTGAAAATTGATGTTGATGAATACACTAATGTACTTCTTAAACCTCCTATAATATACCGAAAGCCATCAGGTTTTCGACAGGTTTCTGTAAAATCACTGCCTAAATTGACAAACGAATGTCGAAAAACTTACTGCTTGCAGTATAGTCATGAAGTAATGGCGGATTTCTTCCCGAAGAAGAGAAATCTGGTTATCAACAATCGTCATTTATAGATCATAGATCATAGATCCTAAATCCAATGTGTTATTCAATATTAGTCGAAACAGACCTATCGAAACTTGCTAATGAATTTGGCGCGGAAATTGATGTTGAATCATTTTGGACTGTCTATCAGGCAAGAGGGCAGGGAGAAAAACTAACTCATATCCCAAGAGCTCTTGATAATCATTTTAAGAATGATGTATCTATACTAGGCAATAAAATATGGAATTCGGCTCGTAAATTCATTGATGATGAGGTTAAACGCCATCAGGATAAGGTAGAGGAAAAAGAGATTCTCATTGATCAATTAGGCAAAAAATTAGAGACTAAACATACTAAAACGAATCAGAATAAATTTGAGACTGCAAATCGTATATTGGGAAGTTCAATAAAAAAAATCGAGCGTCTTCAGGGGCCTGTCGAACCTGACGATCAACGTCTTTTGCCAAATTCTTATGGGCCGTTAATCGTCAACGAGCACGGTACAAAAAAAATAAAATTGTCCAGATATCGGATCAGACCAGCCAAGTCGACACATGAATTCCCGAATAAGTACAATATGTTCAATATTCGTAGCGAAACGATCGAAGCCCGAAATACCTGGAAGCACTTATTTGGACGAAATCATGGCATGGTGGTTATGCATGGATTTTACGAATGGGTTCCCGATCTGGAAACAGGGAAAAGTCGGGAGATTCATTTTTTCCCCAAGGACAACCAATGGATATGGGCGCCGGCATTTTTTGATGAATGGCAATCCTATGACAAATCGCAGTTTATTCATTCATTCGCAATCATTACCCGAGACCCGCCAGAAGCCATCAAACAGTTTGGGCATGATCGTTGCCCAATATTCCCTAACTGGAATCGTTTTAATGATTTTTTAGATACTACCAATCCTAAAGAAATTTATTTTAATGTCTTTAATGATCTTAAACCGACTGAGTATAAACATTTTTGGGTAGCGTGATTATCGCAGGATTCTGAAAAGATTCCTCCTAAGGGCTCACAAATAAATAACTTGGATAATTTCGCGCTCAGATTTATGTCAGGTTTGGGCGATCTGAATGACGAAAAGCAGCAGGAATATTGCACTATTTCAATGTTTTTCGTCATTTGGATCGGACATAGATGACGTGAAGATAAGATGCGAAAAATCCAAGTTCTTTATTTGTGAGCCCTTAGTCCGACAGACTGCTAACCTACTGTTCTCACCAACTTCGTAACGAGAGAATTAAAATTGCCTCATTTCAGAATTTTGCCGATGGCTAGAGAATGATTCTGCTGTCCAGCAGAAAGACACACTAAAGGTAAAATGCTGAAATCACGTAATATACGTTCTCATAGTAGATGCTTTGCGAGAAATGCGGGATAGATCTCGATATCAGTAAGATTGCTAATTCGATAAACCGTTCTTATTATTGCATCCTCCCATAGATGCTGGAATTTTAAGATTGCCAATATGCAACGATGGTATGGTTGATTTGTAAAAAATATTTTCCAAATCAGCCTCTAAAGTCGACTTTTAAGGCTCTTCACAAGAATCTGTAAAATCAGCCTCAAAAGCGCTTATCAGAATCACACATGTCTTCACGCTCAAAGCTGATGCGCTAATGGTTTTTTCCTTTTAGCTACTTGTTTTTATATTTGCTTTAGCGGCAAGCTGTTATACAGCAATGGCCAACCCTGTTTTACATTTTACAGATTTTTGTGAAGAACCAATTTTAATTCTTTTTTTTGTATTTATCCATTTTCTATCATCACAACTTTCTTATGGGATAGAGCCCATTATGCAAGTGGTGCAAAAAACTTCGTTTTTGCAGATCAGAATCCATAATCTGTATCGTTCCGGTGGAAAATTTTCTGGCTGGAGTTCACCTTTATATAAACACTCTGGTTTATAGAGGATACATTCTTTTTTGGGGCAATTGGTTGGTCGAATGTTAGATCTAAATCGGCAGCGCCCCATCGTCCTAGTATGGAGTTGATATTGAGAATTGATTCTTAGTCTCTGCCCCATCTATATAAACGCTTTTTCTGTTCAAATATTTTTCAATAAGGGAAAATAGCTGGTTCTTATCAATGGGTTTGGCAAGATAGTCATTAGCGCCCGCTTCAAGGCAATTGGCTTTGTCTTCTGGCATGGCTTTCGCGGTCAAGAAAATAATTGGTAGTTCTTTATATCGAACATGATTTCGTATCTTTTGTGTTGCTTTCAAACCGTCCATGATCGGCATCATCATATCCATGAGAACCAAATCAATGTCGTCTCGATGCTCCAATTCTTCAATGGCACGCTGGCCATTAGTGGCTGTGATTACCGTAAATCCCCACGCTTTCAAAATCTTGGAAAGAGCGAATATATTTCGGTCATCGTCTTCTACAAGCAGTACCACCCGTTTAATGAAGGGACATTGCTTTCCATTTATGGAGTCTGTACATTCTTGGCGTTCACTTTTTGGTTCACATTTTCCTAACGTGTCTCTCATACCTGATTCTTTCAATGTGTTCAAATCTGAACTTTTTTCCATTATTCGCAGAGGATTAATCGGGAGGATTAGGGTGAATGTGCTGCCTTTATCCATTATACTTTTTACATGTATTTCTCCTCCAAGCGCTTTTGAAAATTCCCGTGAAATGGAAAGCCCCAGGCCAGTTCCGCCGAAATTACGTGTGATTGAATTGTCAGCTTGCTGAAACGCTTCAAAGATGGCGTCCTGTTTGTCCTTTTCTATTCCCGTCCCTGTATCAACAACTGAGAAGGCAATGACCTCACCAACCTGCAAATTACCGTTATTAAAATGAATATCAGCATTAGGAGTATAAACGTTAAATTCGACTGAACCGCTGAATGTAAACTTGAACGCATTTGAGAGGAGATTTTTTAAAATTTGCAGCATTCTTTGTTTATCTGTCATTAGTGTATCCGCAAGATCATTGGCTATATCAATCTTGAACTTAAGATCCTTTTTCTTTGCGATTGGGGAAAATTGACCGTGTAAGTTTTCACAGATTGCAGTGATGCTGGCGTTATCAAAGTGCATCGTCAGTTTACCTGATTCGACTTTGGCAAGATCCAGTAGGTCATTGATGAGATCTAAAAGTTCTGAACCACCGCGATGAATTAATTCAGCAGATTTAATTTGGTCAGCGGTGAGATTTTGTTCCTGATTTTCTGAAAGAATTTCTGATAAAATAAGCAAACTATTAAGTGGAGATCTCAGTTCATGAGACATGTTTGCCAAAAACTCTGATTTATAACGACTTGCCTTCTCTAACGCGTTTGACTTCTCGTCAAGCTCTTGTATTAAATTATAGCGTATCGTTGCAAAATTTATGGTCTTAACCAGGAGTTCCCGATAAATCTGTCCCTTAACTAAAAAGTCTTGAGCACCCAGATTGATTGCTTGGATACCCAGTTCAGCATCAGAGTTTCCAGTAAACACGATAAATGGAATACTAAGGTTTTGCTGAAGTACTTTGTGAACGGTGGGTAACCCATTGCTTTCAGGTAGGCCAAGATCTAGCAAGATCACGTCAACGTTATTATTGGCAATATAATCAAAGCCTTTAGAAAGAGTATTTGCTGAATTAAGATGCAATGAATCATCCCCATGCTCGTCAAGCATTTCTTTGATCATAAATACATCATCGTCATTATCTTCGATATACAGAATGTTCACTATAATTCTCCGTTACTATCAGGGATTTTTGCAATCATCGCCCAGTATAATTCGAAGTCATCGATAAGTCTTGTGAATGATTCAGATTTAATGGGCTTAACGATGTGAGAACATGCGCCAAGTGAATATGATTTCTTAATATCCTCTTCCCGTTCACTTGTTGTAAGCATGACAACTGGTAAATGACGTAAATTGGGATCATTTTTAATTTCTTCCAAAACCTCAAATCCATTTTTCTTAGGCATATTGATATCCAACAGAACAAGTCCAGGGGTTTTTCCTCCCTTGAATTGTCCTCTCTTATGGAGGTAATTCAATGCTTCGGCTCCATTCTTAACAACCTGTAATAAGTTGAGTAATTTTTTTTCTTCAAAGGCATCCTTTAGCATCAGAATGTCATCTTCATTATCCTCTGCCAAAAGGATTTCAACAATTTTGAGTGGACTCATAATTTTAGAACTCATTATTCTTTCCTTTTATTTCTAAGATTTAAATGTGAGAATAAAATCAGAACCACCACCGTATCGCGATTCAACCCAAACATTACCACCGTGCCGTGTTGCAATTTCACGAACGATTGCTAAACCAGCGCCTGTCCCTTCCACATCTCGATCAACGGCACGCTGAAACAGTTGGAAAATCCGCTCTCGATATTCTTCTTCAACCCCTGGACCACGATCACGAACAACGATGCCAACTTGTCCCTTATTTTGTTCGCTTGGCTCATATGTAACAATTTCAACTTCAGGGGGAGAGTTGTCAGAATTAAATTTAATTGCATTGGCAGTGAGGTTGTAAATCGCTTGTGTCACCCACAATTTGTCAGCTTTTATCTTGGGCAAGTCATTATCTACCTTTATTGTTGCACCTGATTCTTTTATGATAGATTCTAAACGGACAATTGCATCTTTGGCCGCTGAACAAAAATCTATTATCTCTGATGATTCTCCAATTTTTCGCGCTCGTGACATTGTCAGAATCTCGTCCAATAAGATGCGCATTCGTTCCGTGGAATTGATCGCTCTTCGCACATAATCCTTCCCTTTTTTGTCCAATTTGTCACCGTATTTTTCGCCAATTTTAGAGGAAAAATACTCAATGCTCCTTAAAGGTTCTTTAAGATCATGTGTAACAACATAGAGCAGTATCTCAAGGTCATTATTAGATCGTTCCAACCTTTCTGTTCGTTCAGTGACCTGATCTTCTAAATGATCCCGCGCCTGCTGAAGTTCCCTGGTTCGTTCTTTTACTGTATCTTCTAACTTGAGCTTTGCATTCTCTATTTCTACTGTCATTTCCCTGGCAATTGACTCAGCACGCTTGTTTATGAAATAAAGAGACCAGATAACGTAAAAGAGAAGTAAGTCGACAATGGCACCAGCAGCTGCAATAAAACGAGGTTGATTCTGCTCACTTCCGGTCAAGTAATTTTTGGGTGTATTTAGGTAGAGAGTCCACTCGCGACCCTGGTTGGTAAGTCTGGTGGTATTTTCTAAATCAGGATGGTGATCAATTTCGTTTAAATGAAGACTGCTGTTACTGTCAAACAGAAGTGCCTCAGTGTTCATGAGTTCACCATCAAAAACTTCAAACTCAATACTGGGATCTTTTGTCCCAATAATTCCTTTCATCAGGTCTCCTGCACGAAATGGAGCGTAGACCCAACCCATAAATTGCATTCTTCGTTCTTCAATCGTTTTCGGAATATTTTTCGTTTTGTAGACCGGAACGTAGGTGAGAAATCCGCGTTGCACATCATCCTTTGTTTCCTGAACGAGTGTTATGATACCCGAAGTAGCAGCGACGCCGTGATCACGTGCGCGTTTCATTGCCGCGCGGCGCATTTCGTTTGACCACATATCATATCCAAATGCGCGTTTGTTTCGCCAGTCAAAGGGTTCCAGATAAATGATTGATGAATACATTTTGCGCTCACCTTCTGGCCTAATTGTAAAACCAGGAAATCCTTCTGCACGGATTGCATTAATATGAAACTGTTTGTTCTCGGGTTTAACCGGAACGCTAAATCCTACACCTTGAATCCCGGGCCAATTGCTATCGATATCCATAGTTTCAACAAATTTAGCAAATGCAGCTCTATCTGTTTGCTCTGACGAATACATCAAGCCAACACCACTCCAAAGTTGTTGTTCATAAATTCGCAGCCGTTCTTCGATGGCTTTTTGAATTTCCCCGGCGCGAAATTCGAAACGATCCTGAGCCCCTTGCTTAACAAAGTTGCTTGAAATATGATATGCAGCGACGGTTAGTGTTAAGGAAATTCCCAATATTACCCAGGCGGTAAATGGATTATGAAAAATATTGATGAATTGTTTCTTTTTTTCAATCTTGTTATCATCTGTCAACATAGTGTTTTCCCTTTTTAAGTTTCAAATCTAATCTGATGGCAACGCCTTCACCTTCAAGGATCAAATTAATCTCTTCAATTCCGTTATATTTAAACTAGAAATTGGTTCTCGCAGTGAATTGATCTGTTGTTCAATAGCCCAATGAGTTTTTAACCTTACTCCATAAAGAAAGGATTGAAGTCAATATACTCATCCCCGCTATTCTGATTCCCATGTAAATCAGTAAATCTCCAGAACGTAAAGCTCAAAGGTAGACGTGTCATGTCTGTCACCAACTCAAACGTGCTATATTCATCTAAGTCACGATAATATTTCAGTGAGACTTTGGACTTAAATGGTTTCTTGGTTGCCGGTGACAACACTGTGACATCTTCCTTTTTCTGAAATGCTTCATCCCCAGTCAGGTTACCAGTTTCTAAACGTCGAATCATTTGAAGTAACCCGTAATTCTGAAGCTCAATCTGATTCAAACGTTGTTTTAACTTGGAAAGATCGCCGGCCTGTACTACAGGATACATGCAGAGAATTAAGAGTATGACAAAATGATATTTTCTATCAAATTTTATATGATTCATAGTGATGTTTTTATTTAGGAGCTTAAGAATGATATTTTGGTGTTACAAATCATCTTCAGCAGAAGGCATCAGAGTTTACCTGCTGACAGACGATAATCTAATTTGATGATTGCTCTTGTATTCAGGTAATTTGTTTAGAATTGACTATAGTAATTACTGGATAACTCTACTATCGACAATTAACCCCAATTTTTTAGGTATTAGTAGCTTCATCAGTTTGAGATAATGGGATTCGCAAGGACGATGCCAATTCTTGAATGTGAATATCATTCAATTGAATAAGAGGAGATAGCTAAGAGATTACCTGAATCTATGAAGGTTTTCTTTTGAGTGCATGTTTAAATGTTGACATCTTGATAATCAACAACTTACAATACATTTATCTAAGATGGGAAAACGATTTACAAATAAAAACTTATTACTCAGCTGAAAAAACCTTTTTCCTCTTTGTTAAATGTTTGACATAATTCCAGAGTAATTCTCGAAAATTTGTTTTTTAGAATAAAACTGTTATTCATTAATCAGCTATAGAAATGTTGTCAACAAATGAACATGCACTCTTTTTTTAATGCAGTTGCAAGGCAGAAAGTGTCTAGCTTCAGTGAAGGGATAGGAAATACAACAAATGAAATGGAAGGAAAGTTCATTGTAGAAAAGAGGGAATACAAAACGTGTAGTAGGCTATAGACTCTCTCAGATGTCGATCACTGATATCCAATTCATTAGAAAATTCAGGGAAAGAAATATAATTTTAAAGTGTAAATTATATGGATTTAACTTATTTTTACGCCGATCGTGAATCACTAATTCAGAGAAGATTTATCTGAAATTTGTCCTTTGGCCAGGCGATAAAAATGGCTACCATATACGAAGGAACCTTCTGCAAAACTCCCTTGTTAATTAATAGATGATTTTGACTGATAAAACTATAATTGCAATAAAATAAAAGGTGAAATATGAGCTTTACACATACCAATCGCAAAGGAAATATTTATTATTTACGCTAGGGAAAAACCAAAACGGGGAAACCAAAATATTATTTCTCAAAATCTAATGAAGGAAATACTATAGACTCTATTCCTGAGGGCTATGAAATATATGAAAATCCAAATGCCCAGGTATTTCTAATCAGGGATAAACCCAAACTAATATCCGCTGATGAGATAAAACAAGTCAATGACTCTATGACTAAATATAGTAAACTGACTCATTTCATTGTTGATAGGAAAGATGATAAGATTACAATTCATACGCCCGGGAATGATCTAGCAGTCTGTCGGACTTAGAAAGAATCTGGTACGTCTGGAACTCAAACCAAGATTAATCATGAAGGTCAACACCAAACCAACGACATGGTGATTATTATGGATGCGTGCCAAATCAACTTTTGAAGCTCCCTGAGATTCAGGGCGGGCAGTCTTCAAGTCTTGTGCAGTCAGATGAAATTCACGGTACTGATAGTGCAGTTTGAAGTTTGGATCGTATTTCTGGAGATCCCGCTGATTAGATTCTTCGGCAGTGAGCTTCTTGCGGTTGTTCAAATAATGAGGACATGTATAGCTGAAGCATTTGAAGGTGATGCTCACGGTGCCAGTCTTCCAAACTGACAGAGCATTACCGCAGTGAGGACACCAGTATCTGGCCTTGCTTTGTCGATGTACGCGGTGAGTAGGGCTTGTCTGGGAGCAGATCTTACATAGCACCTGTGAATTCTTTCCTCCGTTGTTCAGATAAAGATATTTGCGTGGTGCGTTACAATGTTGGCAGCGACAACCAGATGGTGGCTCAGATGAGGCTTTACGTTTGATTGGCAATAAAGGTTTTCCATGTTCCACTTCGTGTATGCGTAACAGATCTTGCCAATCGGAGTTGGGAGTTTTCGCCAACACTGCTGGAGGTTCCAGCAAAGGAGGAACCGTATCAACGCGAAAATTTCTGTAGTGCGGCGGTTTTTCATTTGGTTTCAGCGAAATGTCTTTGCGAGTGCCGCTCAGCACTTCGTGAAGAACCACTATCGCTGAGGCCAGATCATTATA
>JAJFLO010000403.1 GCA_021772675.1 Verrucomicrobiota bacterium
CATATTCCGTCCAGCTTCACTTCGCTTCGGTTCACCGAATATTAGGACTCGCTCACTCACGCCTGCTCGCCCTCCTCCGCGCTGCCATATAGCTGGTTCGCTGTTCGCTACGTACACGGCTTCTGTCTCATGCTTCCTTCAGACCGCCCATTACTGGAACGTGCCCTTGCCTTATTGACGTTGTCCTTCCGTCCGGTAACGGCGGACATTATTTATTTTACTTCTGGGAAAACCCAGAACCGGGAAATGCACCATGCCAGGCGCACGTAGAATTTTAACCCGCAATATGTTGCGGGATCTGGAAAAGAATAGTCTCGAAATTTTGGATGAATATTTTTTACGTATTTGGAATCAACTTAGCTCGCACGCACATCTGGTATTAGGTATGATGTGCTTTCATCACCCTAATAAATCGGTGGATCGCCCCTGGATTGTGAACCTTTTTACTCTCCTGGAATATTTACTCACAGAAGAGAATTGGTGTGCAGTTATTGAAGAATTGGAACTCACGGAGCTCGTAGAAATTGATCGCAGGGGAGCGTTGCCATTCATCCAGCGACTCCGTTGCAGTTTGTTTGAAGAGTGGGTAGCGAGACACGTTCATTATTACCAAAATATCTATACGAATCTTAATATCAAGGATCGTAACATACCCTTAAAAAGTTTAATCGCTGCCGACAAAAAAATGCGTAATAACAAGACTCTTGATTACTTTACCGCGGCGATCAATATGCAGGCTTCTGTATGGGATCAAATTATCGGTTTTTGTAAAATATGGGTGGCGTGTGTTAGTGAAAGGAAAGGGGAAATCGTTGACGGAATGGGGTTTTTGGCAAACTTTGTCAATTTCATTGGCAATGGTGTTGCTTCTGATATTAACCGGGAAGGCCGTTTTTGTTACCTAAGCACAAGATTTTCAGATAATGCCAATTACGCCGATTACATTATTCCATTAATGTTAATTCTCGGACAGAGAGCGATCTCTCACGAAGACTTTAGTAAATTGGAAAGAATTGCCTTAAACCTGAAACGTCCCCATGAATCCAATTTCCCGGTGATCATTTTCGCACCGCAAAAAATGCATAAGGACGATCGGGAAAAATTTCATAAGGGGAACCTATTTACCGTTGTCATAGATGAAGAGGATTTTCAATCGATTCTTTTTTCCGAGAATCCATCTCAGGAAATGATTCAATTTGTTCTCCGGAAAGGGAATATAACGTTGTTGAATCCTTACCGGACTTCCGGCGCCTGCACGAATCCATGGATGATTGTAGGTAGGGAAAAGGAAATTCAGGAGTTAATTCACAAAAAAGGGCTTTTTCTGGTGACGGGACCGCGAAAGATCGGTAAAAGCACATTGCTTACGGAGTGTAAACGGCTCTTGCAGTTAAAAAAGAAAGAACCCAGTCTCTATCTCGACTGTATTCACATTAAGGATGAAAACGATTTATTTACTGCGTTAAATCTTGAGATTAGGCAAGACGATTCTCTTCCAAAGTTAAGTAAACCGCTTGAATCGTTCGAAACATTAGAAGAATATGCCGGCGTCAACCAGATTACCTTGATCATGGATGAATTTGACGCAATCCTGGATTCAGATATAAAAAATAATCATCGAATCGCAAATTGGCTTCATGGAATAGCTTCGAACCAACGAGCAAGAGTTGCCATTGCTGGATGGCGAGTCGTTTTCAGGGCAGCACAAGATGGTGAACATCCCTTATATAACGCTGGAAACAAACTAACATTGTATCCCCTGGATAAAGAGGCTTCAAATCGCCTGATCCAGAATCCATTCAGTAATCTCCTTATCGAGATCGACATAGGGCAACAATCGTCAATTCTCGATCAGATCTTTCAATTGACAGGCGGCTATCCAGCACTGATTCAAAGAATAGGTGAGTTACTTGTCAACCAATATGCCAGCAATCAGCTTAAACCATTGACATTGGAAGATCTCAGCAAGATTCTAAGTTTACCGGCGATGCGTGATGAGATCGCGATGTTTCTGGACAATATAAGTAGTATTCAGCAGAGGATTGGAGAAGAAATCGTAAAGCGTAGGAGTTGGTCGATCGAAGATTGCTACGAATTCTTCCGTCAGAGTAGCAAAGAATTTACTACGAGCGAATTCCGAGAGGCTTTATTTGATCTGGAATCTCTTGGAATCATCCTTTTTGACAAACAGGCAAAAAGTTATCATGTCGGTAATCAGCTCTATCAAGAATTCTTAAGCAAATCACCCCTAACGAAAATCATACCTTAGCGAAAGGATTGAAAAAATGAGCACTCCAATAAATGACTGTGAAATGCCTGGCGGGGCAATCATTCCAGATATAAAGAATCACCGTTTTTTTTCGCGACAAGACGCAATTTTTTTTGGAGACATCATCGAAAAAATAGCAGCCAAAAAATCCGTTTTATTAACCGGACCCTATATGTCAGGTAAATCGACCATTCTTCTCGAAGTGAAGAATCAAATAAAAGATAAATACATTGTTTTCATCGATTTAAGCATATTTTCCGATCAACCACTTGAGAAATTGTTGTACTCCGTATTACAGGAAATCGAACGAGATCCAAGCGTTAAAGAGAAGATTTCATTGAACTATGAATGTACAAATATTCGTGGGCCGGGACAGTATGAAGTCAGTCCAGTCGAATTCGGTTACAAGATCTTAGATATTCTCGAAACTATCGATAAGCCACTTGTACTCATCCTTGACGAAATACAGCGGGTTGGCACGAATGCTCTGAATAGTGCCATGCGAGACGAGCAGGTTTTGGAGCATTTCAATGAGATATTACGATGGATTCATGAGAGATTAAAACGTGAACCGCAAGACAAAATGCAAGCGTTGATTTATTTAATTTCTGGTGTTATGGACGGGAATAAAGTGGTTGATGGTGGAAATTCCCCCCTCAATATTGTTGATCGAATACAGGTGCCTGATTTATTGCCAGAAGAAATTAATCATTTCACGAATCAATCTCTTGGGGACCTACAGAGCAATTTCGAACTCAGTTTGAAAGAAGTGGCAGAGTTTATTTACTCGGAGACCTGCGGCACTATTTCCTTAATTCAAAAGATATTTTCTGAAATTCTCAGGAAGATAAATGAATTAGGAGATGACGAAAAAATCACAAGTAATACCCTCTCGACCATTGCCGATAAGCTAGCCCGCCATCATTCGTTCGATTTTGAGTTGGTGATTGAAAAACTTGACCATAAAGGAAAAGTTTTGGATTTGGTAGATCGGGTCTTTCATGGTGAAAAAATTGAGTACAATATTTGGCATGCCGAAATGCGTGAAGCTCGCTGTGCCGGAATTATTTGGCATGATAAAAATGGTGACGTCTGTATACGAGGCAACATCTATCGCCGTATTCTCGAAAGCGTTGGTCTGGCGAACCTTTTTATGAATTGATTAACTTGAGGCGAAACTAACAATGGAATTCACCGACCACGATCTGATTATTTCTGCGGCCTCAAACTTGACGCTCTCAAGTAAAAACCGGATTATTCTGAGGAAAGCGAATAATAAGGGTTTTGATCTCAGCAACAGCGAGAACAATAAAGAATATTTGACCTTGGAACAAGGGATTAAGGCCGAATTGATCACGTGCATCGACAAAACTTTTTCGGTACGGGAAGAACTTTCCAAATCGTTGATTAGTGGTCAGAAAATTAATCTATCGCTTCTGATATTGCCGACGAAGATATTGTCGTGGCCGAGTGGTGAATCTCGAAAAATGGACGTTTCCGAAACCCAAAAAGGGATTTCACCCGTCAAATCACCCGTAGAAGATCGAGAATCCATCCGCAGGATGGATGAGCTTGCGCGGGAAACTTACAGAATTAGGATTGGAGATATATTGACTGCTATACCAATGATGCGATCGCAAGATTTTGGTCTTCCCAGTGATGTCTCAATATTTGTATTCCTTCCTCCCGCCTTCATGGGCATCTTGCTCAAACGGGCTGTAAGTAGAAGAGCCCCCTACCTAATATTTCCCGTAAGTCCACTCGCCATCAGTTTTGCGCGTTCTGCCCAACATTTTGATTTTGAAATTTTGGAGTTAATTCGACTGGAAGAATTTAAAAAAAATAAATTTAGTTCTCAGTCTAAGGAATCGCCGCACATCATGTGCCGGCAAAGTATGATTGATCAGATTTGGACGCAGGGGGTAAATTTGTTTTCCAAGTTGGGTATGAACTTCAACTTTATTCCTCACTCGTACCAACCCGACGCGGCACTGGCGTTCTTTTTCGAAAACCCCGATTTAGCAATCGTAAGGCTGAAGAGTCCAGAATTCAGGAAAACAAACTACGTGACTGAAGGGAACTCATCAGTCAACAATGCATTAGATACTGGTTGTATTTTTGATGTTCTGAAATTTAGACTCAAGCGCATAGCTACGGAAAAATCGCTTCTGCCTGAGGAGATTAAGATTATCGAAGTATGCAACGATTTTCGATTTTATGGATATAATTCGACGAGAATGAAACTATTTGAACGATCATTGAATGAACTTGTAATCGTTATGAAGAAATTAGATCTGCTATGAAGTATTCGACCTCAAAACAAATCGAAACGGTGGTACGTAGTAATATTCATCGCCTGAAAAATCTATATCTTAAAATGGCGTGTCAATACCCCATCGGTTTCGAGCTTTTTTGTATTGGGACAATTGCCTTTTTTATGCTGCTGGGGTGGTTCAGCGGCAATGTGTATTTTGTCTATATTTCAGTAGCCTTGTTACTGGCTTATCTGATTACGCAAATTCTGATTTTTTCGGTTCGGATCAATTTCCATACGGCTCGTCGTAATATTGAACAAATCGAAAAAGGTCAATCCTCCCGAGCGATCTGGGTAAACAAATTCTTAGGCGGTAAAGGAAAGAAACTCATTCCCGGTGATGTTCGAGAGCTAAAGAAGATATTATGTTTGTGGTTTGTACTATTTCTGTTTTGTGTCCTGATGTTTACAGTGGCTTACTCTGTAGTCATCGATGGGCATAAAGGCTTTCGATTATCTCCTAAGAAGGTATTGGTTCATTTTCATACTAGCCTGATGGCACAATGTTGCGTAGGCGATCCGGCTCAACCTTTTTCTGACAATATAAACGTTGTCAATATTTCCAGTCTCCAGGTAATGTCGACGGTATTATTATCGACGATAATACTGTTATTGGTCCAGCAACAAGTCTCGAATGGCATCAAAAGAGGAACGTTACAGCGTTATCTGATAAAACTCGCTTGCTCAAGAAATGCATCGCGGCTGCGAATTCGTTGCATTCTTAATGTTATTGGTAATTGGATCATGTATGATAAGAAGGCCGACTATAAGATTGATCTGGACGCTGACTGGACTAATTTTCTAACCTGTAAGCATCTGGTAATGGGTGAATGTTTAATGGATGAGTTTATGAGAAATCCCCGGTTGCTCACACTCTTGGCAGAAAGATTTGAAGAATATCTTTCGAAATATTTACGGCGAATGGGGGCCGATATCATAGCTGGCGAGACACACTATGTAGGTGATCACACCCCGAACGTCGGCATTCTTCGTATCAAACTAGCAATGGTTATTAACAATCTTTGCGTCGCTCATCCCGATTACCGCCATGATCTACGAGAGTTGATCGATGAACTGGCAACTTGTGATTTTATCGCCGGGGACGTTGTTAGTTAATATATTGAAAACATTTGAGTTACGATTACAAGATCCTTTGGGGCCTTATATTGGACATTAATTTAACAGTTTCTCAATCTCGGATATACGTTTTCCAAATTGCTTATCATTTATTATAGCCTTTTCCACCATTTTACAAGAACTGCTAAACCCACCGACAGTACGGAAGGGACGGGCCATTTTTGTTCTAACTAATTAATTAATTCATCAATAGATTTTTCAAAAAGAAAGATTGCAAACACATTACCGAGTTTAGTTATCTCAACCTACAATATGACAACATTCATTAGTGTCCAATATAAGCTTTGCCCCCACAATGCCCTTCAAGGATGTCAGGTTCAAAACTATTAATTAAAAGTGCCCCCTAATATGCCCTCCCGGTCCTTACCCGATTATACATTTCTTTTTTTCATTGTCTTAAACTACCAAATATTATACTAATAATTTTACCGATTAAATTGCAGCATCAGGAATTCGTGGTAAGCCTTGACGTTGCAAAAACAATGCATACCGTTGCTGGATTTTGTTAATGTAGGGAGACAAGAGCCTACCAATTCGGTTGGTTCTCAAATTTTCCCAAGGTTTAATCTCAAACTCACTAAACTTAAATTCAAGAATATTTCCGTCATCAAGAAACGCAACTACTGCATGATTGGTTTTTTCAAGATATTGCCCTTGGCTAAAAGAAATATTGACAATTTTTCCATTTGGCATTTGCTCTAATTTATAACCTGATATTGTGTACAATTCGGGATTATCTTCTCGCACCAAATCACACTGAGCTCTGATATTTAGATAGTATCTGTATTTCGTTTCTCCATTATCCTGATATTCTTCCTTGAAAAGGTCTCCTGTCCCAACATCGCTATCATGAAGACTATCTTTCTTAAGGTATCGTTCTCCTTCCAACACTTTTCTAAGCTCTTTTTTTTGTATTTGAGAGTTATCCTTGTTAAGAATTCCATCATTAAACTCAAAAGGAGTCATGCGAGAGTGAAGATTTCTTGAAATCAATTCTCCCAGTTCTAACGATTTATTTGCTCCGTCAGCTTTGAAATTTCCCCACATAATATGAGGCCACTCAGAGTTTAAATCATGAAATTCTGAGAAAAGTTTGTTTTTACTATTCTGGTATTCTTTTTCCCACTCTTTCAGAACATAAATTGATGGTGTGTTTTGAAGCCAATCGGTAATTGTATCAAAAAGTGTACTATCCTTTTGTAGGTCAGACTTTGACTTAACAAACAGATTCGATGGTTTGTCTTCACTTAAATTGAGTGTACTTTGAATAGAGGTAGTATCTTCATTAGTAAAAATGAAAATAGGACAAAAACAGACTTCACTGAGTTTTTTTATAAACTCAATATTTTCAGAAGCATCGTATTCTTGAAGTGCATCAGGAATGGTTACACCTTCCGCAATTTCATCGGTAGTCACTTCTTCCTTAATTAATCGCCAGTCGAGCAGTAAAAACGAAAGGTTTCGAAAATGTCGTATTACTTCTTCAGATGGGAGTGATGTATATTTGAGAATCGGGATATTGGCAGATTCAATTTGCTTAACAATATTCCCAATATTGGCATTAGAATCATTGATTTCATCATCTATTACCACCGCGATGCCACTGAATAAATCCTTCATATCCATTACTTCTCCTCCATGAAAAGATTCATAATAAAATTGGCACCGGAGAGTATTTTTTCAGATTTAAGTTCAGCCAGCTCTATGGTGTAGTCGTTTCGTTCAAGTAACTGCCTGGCAATATATAATCCCAAACCACGCCCTTCATCTCCTTTGCCAGAATAGAAGGGTTCAAATATATAAGGTGTATCCTCCTTGTCGATCCCGGGACCATTGTCGGAAAAAATCATCCGGCCGTTATTGCCATCCAGTAATATCTCAATTTTCTTTTCTTTTTTTGATGTTTGTTGCAACCAATAAACCGCATTATCAAAAAGATTTAGCAGCAACTGCAATAGAACCGCATCAGTTGTTTTAGCAATAAGAGGGGAGCCAATGGTATTGACTGAGAGAGCAATTGATTCTTTTTTAAGTAATCGTCGATATATCCTCTCCACTTTTTCTACAATATCTTTGATCCGAATCTGCTTTCGCCTCTGCTTTGACGATTTGAATAAGAGCTGAATGTCTTTTAGCTGAGCTTCAATAAAACTCATACCGCCACGGATAGACTGAAGCTCCTTCAACAACCCTTCTTTATCTATCTCATCATTTGACATTAAACCTATGTTTACCACTTAACTCACCCTTATTTTTGTAAATTCTTCATTTTCAAGCATTAAAAAATTTTGCAATTATTTTTTAAGTATAATAAATATTGCTTGATATTTTTATTATTATACTTATTATAATGTTTTT
>JAJFLO010000404.1 GCA_021772675.1 Verrucomicrobiota bacterium
ATATTCGTACATCAGGCAGAAACCTTATTGGGGCAATCATTTTTGGGCTCCAGGTTACTGCGTTGATACAGTCGGTTTGGATGCGGAAATGATTCGCAAGTATGTTAAATACCAAGAAAAAAAGGAGCGCGACTCCGAACAACCAGGTTTTAATTTCTAACAATAAAACGATACACGCGGGACAACTCTGCGTACCTCCTTTGGGGGTACGCTTTAAGCTCCCCTATGGGGAGTCAAGTTAATACCTCGCCCTATGGGCGAGGTTTTTTATTTAACGAACAGGCATCGTGGACACTAATAATAATTTAACTATCAATTCAGTTGCTGAAAAAATTTCAAATAGCTTACAGTTACCAATAAATCCAGGCAATATTCAGATTCTTCGTGACAATATAAATTTGTTATCTAACCTACTTAAGGTCATTACTCTCCCTCCGAATCAAATAAATAAAATTGTATTATTAATGCAACGAGTTTTTGATATGGGTGAGACATTTATGCGGAGTGGTATTCGCAATGTTGAAGGTGGAGCACAACTCCGACACGATTTATATCTGGTCCTAGCATTAATACCGGAAATTATAGATGTAGAATCGACAGACCTAGTGTCTCTTGATCCTAATTTTGATCTTTATGATTGGCTTTTAAAATTTAAAGAATCAGACGAATTTGACCGAGGTGCAAACCATCCGCTATCACTATCTCATATTGTCATTAGAAGCCTTATTTTATTTGGTCTGGACAGCAATGGTTATTACAACACCGAAAACATATTTAGAACCATTGCCGTTGCAGTTTTTAAACGTGAAATACACTATTCATATTTTCCTTATGCAGCACGATATGTGAATCTCAAACATGGCTTGCTGGAATAAATCAATTTTCCATTTTTTTAACCCCCAATCGAAAAACACCAGCTATATATGTTATTCTCGATCCCCCCTTGCCATCTGGGTAGGATTTCATTCTTTTACCGTGAATAAAAGACTCAATTGCAAGCAACTATTTTTATTTGCAGCGAATCTTTATGGTGAATTCAATTCAAAATGTTGAATCGATGTGGTCAAGAGATAGTTTGTTGATATGATAATTATGACATTTTAAACAACTGTCGCCTGCGGCCTTCGGAGTGTGACAGGTAGCACACTTTTGTTTGCTTAGATGCCTGAAATTACTTTCAAACTTATAAGGATCAAGTTGGTCAAAAAAAACAATAAATTTTGATTGATTTTTAAGTTCATGGCATACCTGGCAGGATTTTGACTCATTGGTAAAATTATGCGCTAAATGAGAAAATTTTGTAAACGTTTTTATCAATTTAATTGGCTTTAACGATTTCCAGTTTACTTGGGTTCTTCCCTGATCATTAGCATCAATACTGTGACATTTCATGCATAAACCCACCGATTTTTTTCCAGTCAGTGAATGGAACAATTTTTTCGCCTTTGTATTTGATTTTTTTAATCTGCATGAATAATTGATCCAGGATTTTAGAAATTCATCCGAATGCCCAGACGGACGATAGTTTATGGAATAATCTGTTTTGTACCACCCGCCGTTTTCAACCCAGTCTTCGGCAGACTTCGTCTTAATCTCAATGGGAAATTGATCTTTATCATCATCTACATCGAATTCGATTTCGTCTAAATTATCGTCGTCGTTGAAAATATTTTCGTCATCAGCAAAAATACTATCATCACTCAAGATGTCATCATCACCATCCAAAATGTCATCATCACTCAAGATGTCATTGTCACCTATAATCTCATCTGAACTCATAGGACCAGTTTTATCCACATCTGTGGAATTAGTTGCGGGAATTATTTTGCCTAGTTTACTATCTACATGATGTATGATCCCAATTGGCTTTCCTAAACGTAACCGATTCATTTCGATATCAAGATTTGGAAATAATTCTAATTGCAGCTGTTTGATTGTGTCGCGTTGCAGTCCAATCATTAATCCATGGAGTATTTCGCTATCATTTTCTTGATCGGAATCGTTTGATAATGTTGAAATAATCGCTTCTTGCCCAAGATGAACGATATTATTTAAGAGCGATTTTAATGAAATCAACACGTGTTTTACACTGTTTAACTCAGTTGGTGTCGCCGTTGTCAGATCATATAAATCGAGAGACGATATTGTTTCCAAATTTACTCTTGTCTCAACATCAGCTGATAGTATGAGTCGGGTAAAATCTGTTAATTCGCCATCCGCGTCCTCAGGCCATTCACCGATATTAACATTCTTTTCATTAAGTGTATCCAAATCTATCCCAGGAATTGTGATAAAATCAATGCCTTTTGCAATTTGACCCTGGCCTCGAATCTGACCATCATGGCATCGTGAACACATGTCCTTAAACCCTTTCACGAGCATCTTGTTGCCCATTGGATCTGGGCTATGGCAGGCGGAACAATTATTCGGAGCATTCAAAACTGAATCTTTTGTAAAATGATCAAGTATATGTGAAGAATGATCAAATATGATCCGCGTGCGTCGCATGTACGGGTATTGATCAAAATCAGGATGTTGATTAGCAAAATTGTTAAATCTACTTACGTGACATGTCTGGCAACGTTGATTACTCATTTCAGCGATATTATGATTGAGTCCCTGATGTTCTTTGTGGCAGTTATTACAGGCAAGTTGCTCATTATTATGACTCTGATGTTTCGTTAGGGTATTTATTACTGAATCAATCGGAGATAAATTTTTGGCCAAATTATGTCGCTCAAATTTTTCAGTGGCAATGGCTAATCTTTTTACATTTATACTATGCGGACTAAATGTATTTTCTCCCATATTATGACATTTTACGCATAATCTGGAATCCTCTAAATGATCTTTGCTTGAAAACGCAGTACTAAACCAATCGGCGGGATTTATAGTTGCATTTGTATGACATTTGGCACAGTCGTTTAGGTGTGTATTATGGTTTGAACTTAGATTTCCGGGTGAGATGTAAGTTTCTCTTTCTTTTCCTCCTATTAGAATCAGTATCACTCCGGCAACTACAAGGAAACTCCAGAACAAAAATAGATTGCGTTTTGAGCGTAAACTTCGGGTTGGATTGCATCTCGGAATTGTATTGCAGCATTTCCCTTCCGGTGTCGGTCCCCTAGCACATATGCCGCCGTGGCCCGAGTCACGTTTACAGTACCAGCGATCACCCTTTTTTATGGGGATGCATTCTGATGACGCACAGCATTTACCAGACTTAGTTGGACCATTAGGGCAAGTCATTCCAAATCGAATTTTACCGCAAATCCATTTCTGGTTAGGCCGTTCATATTGGCTTTCATTGATATTAAATTTCTGTAGTTTCATTATAAGCTCCCCCCACTGTATACATAAACTAAAATTACGTGCAGGATGCTTAGAAGAATCAAAATGTATGAAAGTGGGATATGAATAAAGAGCCAAAGTTTGAGGATTGCCTGGTGGGCGAAATGATAATCCAAATTGTATTTTGTCTTTATCAATTCAATGATGTCATCGGCTATCTTTTGTTCTGCTTTATTAAGATATCGTTCTATGGCATTTACTTTTCCCTGAATGGCAATTAATGGGCGATCAGAACCTGCAAGATGGTGAAGTAAATAACGAGGTTTACAGAAATAATGATGCAGGTGTTGGCTGTATAATGTGGCAATAGAAGATGATTTTTCGTCCGTGATTGATTGAGAAACCAACCCTTCAGTTTCTTCCTGGATATTTCGAATAAATATAGGGATTCGTTCAAAGATGATCTCTTCACCCGTTGTCGCAAGTCGTTTGGCGAAAAATCTTGAAATGAAGATACCACCAAAACCACTTGTCATTAACAATAAGACTACGGCAGCAAGTGAGAACTCCAATAAGCCGTTTGGGATTCTAAATTCAATATGAAGAAGAAATACAAATAGAGCAATTAATCCGACATATAAGTGCATTTGCAACCAGGATGCGGAGCTGCCAATTGGTAGGAATGACAATCGTTTTCTAATATTATATGATGCAAGAAAGCCCGTAAAAACGATCAGCAGCCACCCGGTAAACCTGGAATGAGTTGTCAATGTCATACTCAAAAGATGGTAGCCAAGTAGAATCACTGAACAAATAATTAACGTAACAATAATATTTTGAATTCGTCGCCGGGAAAACTTCATCATCGTGTTAACCAGTTCAATAATGAAGATTGATCACGTAAATCAATGCGTTTAAGGGCATCATGGGGACAGGCACGTTCGCAAGCAGGACCACCAAGTTGATCAACACAGAGGTCACATTTTGTCGCTTTGTTGACGGGTTCAAGTGTTTGAGGATTTGTCACTATTTCGCCGTTTTGATCTCTGGTTTTAACCATGCGGATATTGTTGTAAGGACAGCTGTTTGCACAGGTCCCGCAGCCGATGCAGGTGACATCATTAATAATAATTTGGCCTTCGTTTTCATTGCGGTGAATTGCTCCGGTTGGACAGCCAATCATACATACTGGATCGGAACAGTGCATGCAGGCATTTGCAACCATGATGTTATCATATTTCTTCCCATGACGAATAAACCGTGGATTATTGTCATGTGCCGCGGCACATGCCTGTACACAGTCGTCACATCGCGTGCATCGATCCATATCAATAAACATGGTCGATGTGCCATTAATAAATCGTTCCTCAACGAGAAATTCCATCATGCCTTGATCAATCTGCTGATCATCACTAAGCGAGTTATTTTCACTTAAAAAAGAGTGTGTATATTTGGACAGAATATGAGTCAATTCTTCTTCTGACAATCGACTTAAAATATAGTCTTCAATATAACAGGTAGGAACGATTAGGATATCAGCATAACCAATTGCTCGTAGAGATTGCCGATAGGGTGCGTTCTCTTTATTGCGCCAGTTATAGGCTAATTCTTCCATGCCAAATATACTTCCCCGCCCCAAATATGAGTAGGTATGGTGACCGTGGTTCACCTGCTTGCTGACTCTTACAAAACCGGAACGAATCATGATTAACCCGTTTGGATAGTCGCCTTCTTTAACAATTACGGGTTCACTTTGGAGCGTATAGGAACTTCCAAGTTTTGCATATTGGTTGAACGACGTCTGCCAATTGAAATTTCCAAATGATTCAAATACTGTGTGGTTAACGATTTGTTCGAGTTGATCGTCTTGCAACTGATGAAAAAATGGACTGGTGTGTAAATGGATTTTTAGACTACGATCACGATAAATCGAATCGATGTGCTGGCGCATTGCGCCATCGTATTTTCGGATATCCCGAAGTCCTTGCCAGCGAATTTCAAGAATTTCAACCTCTGAATTTGCCAAAACTGTGGTTGAACGAGGGGTCCGACCGAGTGCGGATATCTCTCCAAAAAATTCACCGGCCATTAGTTGAATAGATCCCTTTGGGTCGATGACTGATGAGATATCTTGTAAAAAAAAACGAGCTTCATTTTCTGCGGTTACGCGTTGTCCTAGACGTGCATCGACTTGATATAATTTCAGATCACGGACCTCTGGCAGTTGCGAATTTTTCCATAATTGTGAAAGGGCGCTAAATGGATTTTTTTTATGGTTTTCAGTATGGCCGAGCATAGTCATAGGTAAATTTTCCGTCAAAATGTTTACACTTCCTGAGATGATATGGAATACCGTATTTCCATAATCTCCCTCACGAATAATGATATCATTTTTAATATATCGTCGAAGTTTTGTATGTTGTTTAATGATATTTTTGAGAGGGTTGTTTTTTGGAAAATTCTTTTGATCTATTGACGCAAATGGTTCGATGTTCAAAATCTTATCGACACCTTCATCATCCATGTCAGGGTCAAACATATCATCTTTTACCGGATCGATGAATCGTAGCGAACTTTGGGAAGTTTCGACGTGGGAGACTTCAATTGAGTATGGGAAAATTAAAATAACGTCGTCTTGCTTTAACTGATGGCTGGTAATTGACTGTTTATTTACCTTTGTTCCGTAGGATGAATCGTCTACTAGTCTGTAAAAGTCTTTATGATGTTCAATTGTAGCGTGAATTCGAGAAACTGTTGGTCGCTGTAAAACAATATCACAATCTGTTCCGCGGCCAATTTGAATGATGGGTTGATTGAATTCGTAATTATTTAAGAAAATATCATTCTTTTTTACAACCAATTTTATCATAATAGTTACGCATCCAGCGAAATGTCGGTCTGGGGGGTTGCAATACATGTCAGGCACATACCTGTTTCAATATCGGCTCCGGGAGTGTCTAAATAATGCACTCTGCCAGCATTGATGCGCGTCATACAGGTCCCACAACTTCCTGTTCTGCATCCAGAGTCCATTGCAATCCCTAAGCTTTCAGCAAATTCCAAAATATTATTAAATTGCGGATCCCAATTGCATTTCTTATTCGTTTTTGAAAAGCTCACTTCAATATTGGACTCAGCCCTTGATTCAGTTAATTGCTTGTTCGTCCGTACCTTTGCGACACTCGCCGGACCAAAACTTTCAAAGTGTATTTTTTGTTCTGGAACGCCCCAGCCCATGAGGTCATCTGTTAATTGTTTCATCATTTCGGCTGGGCCGCATATGTAAAAATCAAAGTTGTTCGACGGCAATTGAGATTTCAACAAGTTAATAGTGATTCGCTGTTTTTTGAGAATGAATTCATTGGGATTTTTCGTGGCCATTATATATCTATTGTCAATAATGTTTTCTTCGGAGTCGTTACTGGTTGAGAAAAGAAAAGGAATTTCTTTAGATCCGAAATAAATGAGATCATTATGGGATAATACAGCAGACTCGCTTTTTAAGAGTTTGCCGTTCAATATGGTTCCGTTTTTACTGTTGAGATCTTCGATGGTCCAAGTTGATTCATCAAATTTAATTTGAGCATGTGTGGCACTTAGATGCGGGGAGTCAACGGTCATGTCTGCCTTGCTGGATCGGCCGATCAATATACATTCCTTTGTTATCGGAAAACGACTCTTTGTATCTACGTTAACTAGATCCGCCCGATAAACCTTAGATACAACAATGCCGCTGTCTGTTTTTACTATTTGCGTCATCTCATTTATGGTATTACCATGTGAAATATTATCGCTATAGCATATTCTCAGGTTAAATTTTGGTAATGCCGATGCTAATTCTGCCAGAATATCTTTCATGATGTGTTCATCTTCGTTGCGAACACCATAGAAGAGCCATATATGTTGTTTTGATTTTTTAGCTGCTAATGTATTTACCATAGATAACAGGGGTGTGACGCCGACACCACCTGCTATAAGGACCAGTGGGTGTTCATTTTTTGAGTCTAAGTAAAATTCGCCGTTAGGTGCTTTAATTTTTAAGAGATCTCCCCTATTCACCGAATTATGAAAATAAGAAGAGACTAATCCTGGAGGCATGGAGTTGGCAGATGGAGGAGGTAAAATCTTTTTTATTGATACTCGATATGTGTCAGGACATGGACAATCAGAAAGAGAATAACAGCGAACAACAGGTTTTTCGCGACCAGGAATTGAAAGCTGGAACGTCAAATATTGACCAGGTTGGAATGTTGGCAGCGGCCGTTTATCCTCTGGTGTAAGAATAAATGAACATATACCACCCCCTTCATAAATCTTATCTTTTACAACGAAGTTTCGAAACCCTTCCCAGCCTTTTAAGAAATGATCTTGATGATTTTTAGTATCAAGTTTGGACTGCAATTGGTTTTCGAACTGTCGGAGAGATAAGAGATGCATATCACGTTCCCACTTCAGGTGTGATATGGATGAATAGATCAGGATTATAACTTGTATAGTTACAGCGCCAAGAAAAATAATACCGAGAATCTGCATGCGAGTGAGCGATTCCTAACCTGGTGATTTTTATTTCATAATCTTAGTCATAATTCATGCTCATAACTGATAAAGGATCGCTAATTAGGAAATGATTACGATAAAGATTGGTTCTTTTAGTTTAACCTACCGGAAACTCAATACGCACTAAAAATTATAGTGCGGAGTCCCTTTGTATTTCTCTGGCGTAGGGATTAATGGATCCAATAAAGCTAATTGATCGCCATTATGTAATTTTAAAAAGGATTCAGCTTTAAGCGCAATTTTATTTGCGGCTGCTGTCAATAAATTTTCGTTATTCAGCTTAAGTTTTTGAGCTTTGGCAATCACTAAAATTTCAGTTATTTCCTTTGTTGGTTTCAGCTCATTAATTTTTTCTAGGCGGATTATTGCTCGTTTCGCGCGCTTTGCCATACTTACCGCGTAAGATGCTTTTTGTGTTGCCTTCGCAACGCCGCGAAAAGCATGCTCAAGGTCCAGAATTCTGCCTGTTACATAAAGTATTCGTTTTCGCTCAGGCGACGCTTCCCGATTATCTTTATCCTCGGAAAAGGTAAAGTTATGTCTCACTTCTCCCTGTAACCACGATACGAGTTCAAAATTACTACCCGCTTTATGTCCACCTACGTTTACCAAATTTTCATTTGGTACAGTGTGACATTGAAAACAGTTTGATGCGAGTTTGTAAATCTCATCGGGTCGGATCATACCGGCAGCAGCAATTTTAGCTAGTCGTGTTTTTTTGTGATCAGCTGTTTCTGACTCCCGCGTGACTCCGGGGCCACCGAAATTATTGTGAATGTCGATCCAATCCTTTGCGGCACCGTGACACGATTCACATGAGATCCCTGAAATTGCCTTTAGTTTATTTTCCAGAGATTGAGTGGTGTAATGACAACTCATGCAATCGCTTTCGCTTTTTATCCGCTTTAACCCAAGCTTTTTCTGTATTTCCTTTGCCTTTGGACGCCGATGTAGTTCAGTGAATGTTTTAAAATGATGGGTGTTTTTCCATGCATCCAACTCTGAAACATGGCATTCTCCACAGGCATTCGCCCCGACAACTTTATCAGAATTTAACCCAAATGCCGATGTACCAGATATCATTATCAATAAAAAGTAAAATGATTTGATACCAAAATTGGCTGAATCGATATTAGATTTAAGTAAAAAACTCACCAAATTTACCTCCACTGTATTTAGGTTTTATTTTCAATTTCTCTTAAATCTATAGGTGTATCTCCATTTTTCAATGTCCAATTATTAACCTCTGGCTTGATTCATTTATGAGGTTTTGTAGCAGAGTTAATTATGGGTGGACCCTAAACGTTGAAAATGTGAATTGGAGAACACTGTATTTTGTAATATGGTATTATAGTAAACTCCTACGTGTCAATGGATTGTTATGAAGGTGTATTTCGAAGTTGAAAATGTATTACGAAATAAAAACTGATTTATATAAAAAGGTCTGCAACCAATTTTAAAAAATGAGATACTTTTCAAGATTTGAACACGGACTCAACTTATGAATAACTAAAAGGACATATCATAATGGATGAAAAAAAATCTGATCCGGAAATAAAGCCTCCACTTCCGAAGCGCATTTTTATTAGGTTATTTTCCAAAATTTGTAAATGACTTCCAATTCGAATAGGTGCGATCTTACTCCTACCTATTCTTATCTTGTTATTGATCTGGTTTGGTTGTCGGATTGAACCGGAATCAGGTGAGATCGCGGTCCTTATTAGAAAGACTGGTGAAGACCTTCCGTCGGGTCAAATACTTGCACTCAGCAAAAATCAGAAAGGCGTTCAGATAGAAGTCCTGCCGGAGGGGCAATATTTCAAAAACCCATATACATGGGGCTGGGAAATTCACAACATTATTGACATTCCTGCAGGCCAGTAGGGTGTTCGCACCCGGTTGTACGGTGACGAATTGGTCGCCGGCAGTATCATTGCTGGTGATAATACTAAAAGGTATTGTCGCTGATGTGCTTCGTCCAGGGAAATATCGTATTAATCCGTATGCCTATCGGGTAGATGCATTTAATGCAATTACAGTTCGTCCCGGTCACGTAGGGGGCGTTACATCTCTGATTGGGAAGGATGTCTTAAATGATCAGCTTAGCGATGATCAGCGTAATGTATTTTTGGTCTCAAATGAGATGAAAGGGGTGATTCCGGAAGTTTATGACCCCGGTACCTATTATATAAATCCGTATATGCTCAGTGTTGTCGAAGTTAATTTGCAAAGTCAACGATTTGAAATGAGTGGCAGTGATGTTATCAGCTTTCTGACACTGGATGGATTTACGGTCACAGTTGAGGGAACTATTGAATACGGACTTAATCGGGACAAAGCGTCACTTTTGACTCATCGTGTTGGTGACATGAACGACATTATCAAAAAGGTTGTGTTGCCTCGCGCTCGTGGATTTAGTCGAATCGAGGGTAGTAAACATCCTGCTATTAATTTTATCGTAGGTGAAACCCGGCAAAAGTTTCAGAATGAACTTGATTCACATCTGAGTGAAAAATGCCGGGACTGGGGTGTTGACATTAAATCGGTTTTGGTTCGAAAAATTATTGTTCCAGATCAAATTGCCAGCATCAATCGAGATCGGGAAGTCGCTGTTCAGGATTCAGCAAAATATGAACATGATGCGATTAATGCCGCAAATGTGGCAAAGGCATCTGTTCTGGAAAATAAGGTCAGTGCGTTTAATAGCGGAATGAACTTGGCCCGTTTTGAATTTTACAAACGAATTGCACCGAAAATTAATTTAATCCTGAGTACAGATGAAGCCGATGGATTGGGTGGACTATTTAGAGCCTACCTACCTGAAAATGATGGGGGTGTAAAATGAAGATGCCTTTCCGAACAGCATTTATCGGACTCGTTATTATTGGAGGTATCTGGAGTATTTGGATGTGGGGTTTCTGTCGGTTCTACGTCTCTACTAATCACATGGCAATCGTTACCGCAAAAATGTTTGGCGATCCGCTTCCACCAGGTCAAATCTTAGCAAAAAAGGGCCAAAAAGGAATTCAGGAAGATGTGTTGGGTGAGGGGCGTCATTTTCTTAATCCAATATTTTATGAGTATGAAATTGTTCCGGTAATTATCATTCCACCCGGAAAAGTTGGTGTTGTTACCTCTAAACTTGGTTCGGAATTGCCTGAAGGAGAGTTCATCGCCCGGGTAGGACAAAAGGGAATTTGAAAGGGGGTTCTTTCTCCTGGAGAATATCGCCTGAATCGGCACGGTTATATTGTTGATGCAATCAGTATCCCAATCGGATATGCGGGTGTGATTACCTCATTATCGGGAAAACAGGCACCGCCCGGGAATTTTGCTTTTGAAAATCAAAAAGGAATTCGAAAAGATATTCTCCAGCCTGGGCTTTATTACGTGAATCCCAAAGAATACAAGGTCGACGTCCTTGAGATTGGAGTCAATCAAGTTTCATTACTTGGGCGTACCGGAGGTGAAGTCATTACAAAAGGGCAATTGAAATCACAAAACGCGGCGATACAGCAACTTCAATCGAATGTTCTTCAGGAACAAAAACGAAAACGTCTGGATTATCTTACTGAAAGTTTTGGCGAACTTAGCATGAAGTCCAGATCCCCTCGGTCTTCTGTAAATCAACTCTTAACCATGGAAAATGAGCCCATGGATTTGGAGGCCTTGAAGAAAAATTACCTGGCGGGTGATTCAATTTCTACGCTTGGATTGTCGCAGTTTGTTGAATTTCCATCGCGTGACGGGTTTCAGATTAGTCTGGACATGACCGTTGAATTCGAACTTCTTCCTACTGAGATTGCGAGTATTTTTTTAGTCGATATGGTGATTTGCCAGCTATTGTTGATAAAATTATTATGCCACAGATTACCTCAATCTCGCGTAATAAGGGTTCCGAGTATCGTGCAAAAGATTTTATAGTTGGTGAGGGGCGGGAGAAATTCCAGAATGACCTAACAAAAACGCTTGCCGATAAGCTCAAGGAAAAGAGTATTATCGTTCATAATGCGCTTATACGGCATGTGGAGGTGCCACACCAAATTCTTGATCCGATTCAACAGGCAAGCATTGCCATTGAACAGGATTTAACCAATATAGAACGACAAAATACCGCAAAAAAAAATTAGCTCAACTAAATACCGAGTTGAGCTTGATTGAACAACGGCGGGAGCAGGTTGCAGAGGAAACAAAAAAGATCAAGGCAGAGATTTTTGCAGATCAACAAAAACAAATGGCACAGATCCAAGCCGAGGCTTTGAAAACGGTTTCAGAGATCGAAAAAGAAACAGCTGCAATTCGTGCGAATAGAGTGCGTACAATAAGTAGAGCTGAAGCAGATGCTATCACATTAGTCGAGGGAGAAAAAGCAAACGGGCTTAAATTGAATACGAACGCCTTCAAAAATCCAGAAGCCTCAATTGATGAGATTAATCGATTAATTAAAACCATGAAATCCGATTTCCCTGATGTGACAATTTCTTTGGTTAATGATCAGCGTTAATTGGTGGTTGTCTGGAAATGGAGTTTATATGCTGGAATTTGATGTGGGAGACGCCCTCCGGGTGGCGATATTAACCTAAAAATTTCTTGCCAGCCAACACCTATGGTCATAATAAACGGGTGGTATAGATAATGCTGTTCTTTGTAAAATATCCTAAGTTCAACATTTCAATGAACGATTGTATTTTACATGTTCATATGTTTCTTGAAGGAATTTAAGATGCGTTCAGGAAGATCTTT
>JAJFLO010000405.1 GCA_021772675.1 Verrucomicrobiota bacterium
AGTCGAGCTGAACCGCTGCTCTTCCAACGTTGACGTATTTTCATGCACCAGCGGATGCAACTTTCCTATATGCTTTGACTGCTTACTGATCACTGTTAACTGATCACTGTTAATCCAGTACCGCTCTTTGGCAAAGGGATAGGTGGGCAGGCTCAGCAGTTTTTGCCCGTTCGCCTGATAGTCTTTTACGAAAAATTCCTCGCTTGAAAAAATCGAGCTAAACCGCTGCTCTTCCAACGTTGACATATTTTCATGCACCAGAGGATGGAGCTGATTTTCCAACCGTGAATCCGCCGCGGTGGAACCCCTCAACCCCGAACTCTTGTCTTCTATCCAGTACCTCTCTTTCGCAAAGGGATAGGTGGGTAGGCTGATGCGTTGGGGTTTGGTTTCACCGTATAGCTTGTTCCAATCCAAGTCTAAGCCTTTAACCCATAAATCCAATAGTTTAGAGAACTTTTTACGGGCTACCCATTGATCAATCAATTTCTGCATATCTTCATCTGCATTAAATACGGCTAAAGCATCTTTGTTGCGTTTAACTTGCCCTTGATAAACGTCTTCAATATCCTCCTCGCCATTCATATAGCCGCTGAGTTTTTCTGCCAGTTGCTCTATAGAACTGACCATAAAACCTAAGCGCTCCTCCATCGCTTCTCTACCCACTTGCAAGGTATAGGCTATATCTTGTAAGTGATCAGTAATCAGTGTCAAAGATCCGCCGTGGCGGAAACAGTGATCCGTAATGAAGGTTAGGAGTTTGTTCGCATATTCTTTAAGCCGGTCCTCGTTTCTGGCCGACAGTACGATGATTTGGTGATTTCCCGGTTTGGGTTCGCCGTTAACAGTAGTATCGCTACTGTTTTTCAATCCTGTACCCTGAACTCCGAACTCTGAACCCTTTCCAACATATTCTTCTATAATGGCATGCGCATTGGCGCCTCCTGCACCGAATGAAGAAATGCAGGCAATTCTGGGGTGTTCTTTATTTTCTCCGTTAACTTCAACAACGGGTCGTTTCCATTCCACCAGTTTTTGTTGAACATAAAACGGGCTTTTTTCAAAGCTGATATTGGCGTTGAGGTTTTTTGAATGCAGCGAGGGGACTAATTTTTGATGCTTCATCTGTAGTAGTATTTTGCTTAATCCTGCAATTCCGGCGGCTGATTCCAAATGGCCAATATTCGATTTGACAGATCCGATTGAACAAAACTGAGTTTTATCCGTATAGGTGTTGAATGCTTTGGTCAATCCCGCGATTTCCACAGGATCTCCAAGAGATGTGCCTGTGCCGTGTGCTTCTACGTAACTGATCGATCGGGGATCGACCTTAGACGCAATGAGCGTATTTAGTATCATCTCTGCCTGAGCATTAGGGTTAGGCACTGTATATCCATGGGTTTTCCCGTCATGGTTGACTGAAGTCCCCTTTATTGTCCCGTAAATCTGATCGCCATCAGCTATTGCATTGCTGAGAGGTTTAATTAAAATGGCACCGACACCCTCTCCCGGTACAAAACCATCGCCGCCTTCTCCAAAGCTTCGACACCGACCATCGGTTGAAGACATATTCAATTGTGCTTGCATGATATATTTATTGGGATGGATTGATATATTCACGCCACCCACTATCGCGGCTTTACATTCCCCACTTTTAACACTTCTTACTGCCAGGTGAAGCGCTGTCAGTGAGGAAGAGCAGAGCGTATCGATGGCCATGCTAGGGCCGTTTATATCAAAGAAATAGGAGATTCTATTGGCAATTGAGCCGAAAGATGAGCTGATCGCTACGCCATTTTTTCTGCCGTTATTTGCAGGACTGAATAACTGATATTCTCCATACATCACTCCCACAAAGACCCCGATGTTTCTCTTAAAAACGGTTTTACAAGTATGTCGATTATAACCGGCATCTTCAAATAGATGCCACACGGCCTCCAAAAACAATCGTTCTTGAGGATCCATCAACTCTGCTTCTCGGGGGGAAATATTAAAAAATAAAGGATCAAATTGCTCAACACCCTCAATGAAACCACCCCATTTTGTATTGATTTTTCCAGGCAGGGTTCGATCTGTATCATAGTAGTCCTGATTGTTCCATCTTTGTTTTGGAATTTCCGAAATACAATCAATGCCGTTTTTTAGATTTTCCCAATACGCTTCCATAGAGTCTGATTTGGGATATTTTCCACTTAACCCGATAATCGCAACGTCACACTCTTCTCTATTTAACACCTGAAACGTGTGGGAGTCGTGTCTATTTTCTGATTCTAACGGTCCTCTTCCAGCAGCAATGTTCTTTCTTTTACTTGCTATTAAATCCGCTGAATAATTGAATAAGGTCATTAATTGATCTAGATGGTTCCGCAGGAAATAATTTGCCAATTGATGAATCGTTTGATACTCGAAAAATAAGGTCTTTGATAAATCTCCGAAGTCATTTTCAAGGTTGGAATTTAACTTTGTTATCATCAATGAGCTAATTCCGTAATTGTCAAAAGTTGCACCTGTATTGATTCTTGATGTAGATATCTCAGATACTTCAAAAAAACATTTCTTGAGGTAGTTTTCAGTCTTTTTCAAGAGTATATCTTCACCTAAAGGCAGGTCATCTTCGTTTTCAAAGTGCGGGGCCTCATCCGGCATTTCCGCCCCAAGGTTTTTAAACTCAAGGGTTTTAGATATAAACGGATTATTTTGTTCTATAGGGATTGGGATTCCATTGTTTGAAATACAATCTTTACTTATCCAGTGTCTCTCTTTTGCGAAAGGATAAGTCGGAAGAGGTGTTCTTCGTTCATTCCCTTTAGCGATTGTCGTCCAATCGAATGCTGCGCCCAGCACCCATTGCTGGGCGATGGCGAAATCATCAATTTCGTCATCTCTAGCGTTGATCGTTTCTCCTCGAACTGCGCGTCCCTGGAACAGCCCTGAAATCTCCCCGGCGGCGCTTACATAAGCGGTAAGTTTTTCTCTCAACTCGTCATGCGTTTCTACGACCATCGCCAGCCGTTCATCCATTTCAACTCGACCCACCCGAAGCGTATACCCGATATCGGACAGACGGGGCAGCAGTGAAAGCGTCAAGAAATCTTGAAGTCTTGCAGCCGATTGTCTCAACTGTTCATCAGTTGCGGCCGACAAAACAATCAATGTGGGTTTGCGCTGCTCGTCAAAATTCTTTTGGACATAGTCTTCCAAAATTATATGTCCGCCCGATCCTACAGCCCCAAAAGCATTGATCAAGGCCCGACGTGGATGCTCCCAGGGCTGAAGCGTGTCAACGATTTCCAGCCCACTGTCTTCAAGTTCGATCAGGGGATTGAGCTGCTTGCAGTTCAGTGTTGGCGCCAGCTGCCCATACTTCATTTGCAACAGAACTTTTGTTAACTGCGACATGGCCGAAGCCGATTCCAGATGACCGATATTCGACTTAACCGTTCCGACAGGCAAGTCCGGTACATCACGAAACACCTCTTTGAGCGCTGACATTTCAGAAGCGTCGGCAATACTCGCACCCGGCGCCGCTGCTTCAACATAACGGATCGATTCCGCGGATAGGCCCGCTTTATTCAGGGCGCGCAAGATGGATTCTTTCTGTGATTTAGCGTTGGGAGCTCCGTACCGTACCGTCCTGCCGCTATGGCTAATGGATGTTCCTTTGATCAGACCATGGATGGTATCGCCAGCCTTTTCGGCCTGTTCCCTGGTTTTAATCAGGATAGCCCCGACACCCTCTCCGACCACCCAACCATTGGCTTCTGCTCCAAAAGGACGGCATTCGTTGTCTTCCGACAACAAACCCAAATGGGTCAACAACGCCCGATGGTAGGGGTGGCCTAAAATATTTACCCCTCCTGCGATAGCGGCGTCGCAGTCTCCGTGTTTTATACTTTCGCAGGCAGCATGGATAGCCGTCAGGGCCGACGAACAGGAGGTATCTAACGACATGCTCGGTCCGTTAAAGTTAAAGAAATACGAGACCCTGTTCGCGATCGATGCATGAGAAGATGCAGCCTCCGGGATTCGCGTCCGCATCCACGCGTCCGAACCCTGGTTCTGATAATCATTCCACATCACGCCGACGAAGACACCCACCCGGTGGCAGCGCCGATTCAACTCAGCGCCGGTGTATCCCGCGTTTTCAAGACATTCCCATACCACCTCCAGGAACATACGTTCCTGGGGGTCCATACTTCTGGCTTCCATCGGTGAAATAGCGAACAGGAGTGAGTCGAAACAATCGATTTCACTCAAGAAACCGCCTTGCGTTCCCGTGCCTTCGAGCCCCTCCGGCCGATCTTCCGGCCAAACCCTTAAACTGTTTTTTCCTTGCTTTAGATTTTTCCAATATGTTTCTACATTTTTCGCGCCAGGATATCGTCCGCTGACCCCGACAATAGCCAGATCCCCATGCAACACCTGCTGGGATAGTTTCTCAACCTGACCTGACTCCCCTTGCCCAATCTCAAGAAACTCCCGATCGGCCGGCATCTTCAAGATCACGCTTCCACCCGTAAAGCTGTGCAGCAATTCCTGGCCATCTTCCAATTTAAACGCGCCACGTATTTTTTCGAACCGCATCCCACCAATGGGACAAAGCCCCATTTCAAATTCGGCCTTCTTATCCATGAGCAATTGTCCGATGGATCCCGCCTCCAGTAAGGCGACGTAAAGGCTCTCATTTTGATAGACCGTTTCCATCCCTTCGAGATCCCCCACTAAAAACAGACAGAACTTGGCTTCCTGGTAATGTTTTCGATTGAAGGGTGTATAGCACGATTTCATATCGGCTAATGGACCGGGTGTAGTGAGAACCAACGCATGATCTCCAGGATCGTAAACATATAGACCTTCGGCAACCCCTTCCACGCCGTTCTTTTTGATGTACACATACGTCCGAATAGCATTCGTCCCGGTTATCGACGCATGCAAAGGCCACGATACGCCTTCTATATTTACAGATTTTAACAGGGATAAAAATTTGCTGAACTGTGCAAATGGAACGGAGCTGTTCACATACGTCCGCTGACACGACCGGAGCGCATGGTCGCTCTCCGTGAAATCATAGCGGTCAAGCTTCAGGATAGTCTCTCCCTCCGAAAACCGTCGAATATGAACCTTTTTGTCGTGGTGTGGATCATGCTCTTCGGTCGGAAATTTAAATTCAGGCGCTTCCGCCCTTAAAAATGAGGCAAAAGATTTATCGGCGTTGAAATGCGGATAAAACGCAGCCAGGCGACCGCTAACCCCATGGGTTCTTTCGAAAGGAACGCCACCAAAGATACAACGAATAAATCGATGACTTTCATCGAGTTTGAATTCTGAGCTTATCCTGTCGAAATCAACTCCGAGAACAGGCGTCAATCCTAGGGCGCAGTCCAACTGCCGGCTCAGCATGAGTTGCCCCATATAACCGGCATCCAGTACCACCAGAGGACGGCTGTCCATTTGATAGGTGGGCTCGATAGCTGCCATATGAGCGATCATAAACAGAGCGAATCCCGATTGATCAAACAGAGCACGGTCGCCCTCCCCAAAGATAGAACCGTCCAACGCTGGATCGGCCTCGATACGATATAATCCATGTTTTTCCGGGTGGTAATAATAAACGCCTTTTTCAAGACCCTCCACCCGGCCCTCTTTGATATAAAGATAGGTTTGAACCGCATTCATCCCTCCGCCGGACGGATAAAGGTACTTCGCTTCTCCCTTGATATTTACCCGTTTCAAGAGTGACAGTAACCGGCTCATGGCGGTGACTGAAATTGCTCCGTCCGTATAGCCCGAAGCGGCGGCACTTTTCGTATAAGCCGCGGATTTAAATGTAACCGGTTGAAGCGGTACCACTCTTTCAGATATCTGCTGTTTTTCTTCAGGTTGAGGATCGCAAGAAGTAACGGGGGGCATGCCATTAAGCTGCTTTAGCACATAATTAACAATCGCCCCAACTGTAGGGTCATCCAAAAATACTTCCACAGGAATGGTAACGCCATGATGATCCTGGACTTTTTCAACAACCTGGACCATGGTAAAAGAGGTCGCTCCTAAATCAAACAAGTCATCGCTTATTTTCAGCTCTTTTGTATCTAAAATCTCCGTAAAATATCCTAACAGCTCCGTTGTAATTTCATTCTCAATCTTGCCCGCCTTAGGTTTTTCAATTGAATGTAGCCTAGTCTTGTTTTCTATGACTTTTTCATCGCTCGGCCAAGGTAGAGCGTTTCGGTCAATTTTACCATGTTGTGTAACAGGTATTGACGCCAACGGAATAATGATGTTGGGGACCATATAATCCGGTAAACTTTTCTTAACAAAATCTCTGACCTGCTTAGCAGCTATTTCTTCATTTGCTACAACATACCCAACGAGTTTAGGATCCCCCGTTTCTTCTCCCTTTACCAATACAATAGATTCTTCAATAGATTCATGTTTTTTTAAAAGGGTTTCTATTTCTTCTAACTCAATTCGAAATCCCCTCAATTTTACCTGGAAATCAATGCGTCCTAAAAACTCAATATTTCCATCTTCCAAATATCGGGCGTTGTCTCCAGTCCTATATAATTTTGAATCTGTCTCGTCAGAAAAAGGATTTTTTAAGAATTTTTCTTGGGTTAATTTTGGCCGATTAAGATATCCCTTTGCCAAACCTAAACCACCAATATAGAGTTCTCCAGTTTCTCCACTAGAGACTTGTCTTAATTCAGAATCTAAAATATAAATTTGAATATTGGAAATAGGACGTCCAATCGGAACCTTCTGATCCGCTCTTTCCTCACATTCCCAGTAGGTCACATCCACTGTAGCTTCTGTGGGACCATAAAGATTATGGAGCTTGGCTGATAACTTTTTTTTGAATTTTATTACTAAATCAAATGTTAAGGCTTCTCCACTCACAAAAACATGACATAAAGTATCGCATTGATTCAAATTAGCTTGATTGAGAAAAAGTCGGAGCATTGATGGGACAAAATGACAAATAGTAATCTTTTCTTGCTTTATTTTTTCGTGCAGATAGCAGTTGTCTTGATGCCCTTTTGGCTTTGCGATAACGAGACAGGCGCCTGATATCAAAGGTAAAAAAAGCTCCCATACCGAAACGTCAAATGTAACAGGTGTTTTTTGTAAAATTTTGTCTTGAGCCGTTATCTGATAGTGTTCTTGCATCCAGACTAATCGGTTGCAAATAGCTTGGTGAGAAATCATACAGCCCTTGGGTTGTCCCGTAGAGCCTGAAGTATATATGACATAAGATATATCGTTCGGAGTCGATATATTTTCGAGATTTGTTTTCGATTCTTTAGTTAAGTAACTCCATTCATCATCAAGATTCAGCGCTGTTCCTTTAAAGCCTTTTACCAAACCCTCGTGTTTTTTTTGGGTGAACACGATAGAAACTGATGCATCTTTCAAAATGAAATCAATTCGCTCCTTAGGATAATTGGAATCCAAAGGTAAATAGGCGCTACCAGCCTTTAAAACGCCTAATAGAGCAACGATCATTTCTATGGACCTATCCATCAAGATCGCTACAATATGATTGGGGCCTTCCCCCATCCCTCTTAAATAATGTCCGCATTTATTGGAGCGATCGTTCAATTCAGTGTAAGAAAGTTTCTCCCCTTCAAAACAAACTGCTACTGCATTTGGATTTCTTGTTACCTGTTTTTCAATCAGCTCATGTAAACATATTTCCAAAGGATCCTCCTTATCGATCTGATCCTCTTTCTTTAGTAGGTTATGCTCGTCACTTGGCAAAGAGCGTAATTCATCTTCTAAGTTCATAGGTTTCTATATTTTTCAGGTTGAGAGTTGATCAAGTGGTCGAAATCTGTTTTCTTCCAACTTTTAGGATCGTTTGCCAGACACTCCAGTACTCGCTGATAACCCGCAAAGATTTCCTGCATCATACCACCAGGGAAAATTCCTTCTGCAACATGCCAGGAAAGATTTAGCTGGCCATTTTGTTCTGAACTAATATTATCCAGATGAACTTGTGGTGTCTGACTCAATGATTTTCCAAATTTGACACCCTTTGGTAGTTGGGAATTATCGAGAAAAGATGAGCGGCTCAAATTAGTGAAAACGACGGGGAAGGTGAGCATTTTTTTATTCCTATTTTTCATGGCAACCATCCTTAAAGCTTTTATCCCACTAACAGTTCTATGTGACAGATCTTTCTGGATAGTCTGATGATTGGAACGTACCTTGTCTTCCAATGGTTCTTCTACTCGATTGATGACAAGCCAGCTCATAGCAGTAAAATCACCAACAATATCGTTAATATCAGGATGAAGCGGTAATCGTCCCCAGCTCGGAACGACAACTGAAAAGGACTCCGGTTTTGACCAGGCCGCTAATACTTCCGCATAAACTGTTAGTAAAACCATGCTGGGTGATACAGATAACTTTCCCGCGGCCTCTTTGATATTATTCCACTTCATAAGTACTGCTTCAAGGGCCTCTGTTTTATTTGGCTCTCCCCCTCCCATTTTAGGTAATTTTGGTCCCGGTGGAATACCAACAAATTTATTCTTCCAATATTGAAGACTTCTTTGGTAACTCTCTGTTTTTTTATGTTTTTGCTGAGAGAGAATGTAATCACAGAAGGTGATTCTATTTTTTTGAGGAAGTTCGGTAGGACTATTATAGTAACTGAAGAGTTTCTTCAGCACCAGTTCAATGCTTGGGGCATCAGCTATAATTAAATCAATACTAAAGTGGATTATTGATTTCATATCACCAATCAATGATACTCTCAGGTCAAAATATGGCCATTCTCCCAAAGGACAAATTCCTGCCATCATTGAACACTCTAACTTTCTTAAGTCATCTTGAATTATCTTTGCATCCCTGCCTCTCAAATCCGTAACCTTGATTTTGTAGGGAGCTACTTTTTTCATGATCCGTTGAGTTCCATCAGGTTGAATAACCGTAATAAGCATCTGATGCACATCCATCACTTTTTTCCACGCATTTTCAAGCCGTATAATATCAAGATTCTCTGCTTCAAAATCGGTATAAACCTGAGAATTCATATTAGCACTATGCTTGCTTCTTCCAAACGCATACGCCTGTTGTTGATCTGTTAAGGGAAAGGAATTGAATTGTTTATCGGGAAAGCTTTTCAAGAGTAAATCTTTTACGCCAGACTGATTAAACAAAGTGACAGGTAGATCACTGGTTTTAACGTTTTCTTCATTCAAAGATTTGCTTTGAGGAAGTGGTTTTCTTTTTTCTGTGATAGAGGCGTGTAGTGCATCTATTTTCAATTGATCAAAACGGAACTCATTGGAGGCAATAAACCTGAGAGCCTGACAATAGTCTAAAAAAACATTTTCAATAACTCCGGGTGCATAATAGTTTTTAGCGACATCCCAACTAAACCTCAGTTCTCCATTAATCTCATGGACTTGGTGGTCTAAATAAACTTGAGGGGTCTGCGTTATCGAAAAAGTAATTTTTTCTAAAAAACAATCCTTCACTTCATCTTTTTCATTACCCAACAACGACGTAAAAACGACAGGCAGAGATAAAGACGTTGATATTTTTTGTCTCTTTTTAAGCTCCCGTAACACCTTAATTCCACTCACATGGATATGATTCAAATCTTCAAATAGATTTTTTTGAGTGTGCTGGATTAGCTGTTCAAAGCTGCATTTTTTTCTTTCCTCCACAATATATATATTGGTCGAAATAAACGGCCCTAAAATTTGATCCAACTCAGGGTGTATCAAACGATTAAAAAAGGTCAAAATCACAGAAAAAGTTTTCTGTGGGTAACGGGGTGACTCCCCCCTATTCGATTCACACCAAATATGAAGGACTTCTGTAAAAACGTTAAGCAATAAAACGGTACTAGATACATTGGAATTTTTTATCTTGCCTTTAAGGGCTTGCCACTGTTCTTTTTCAAGTTTTCCCTCTAATCTGATCCGAGAATAGTCTTCATTATCGGTGTGTTTATCACATCTTGTTTTCAGTGGAAGATGTGGGCCTGGAGGCATATGTTCTAATTTTTTTATCCAATAGTCTAAATCTTTCTTATAATATTCCGACTCCTCGAATTTTTTGATGGCCAATATGTAGTCACGGAACGATATATTTAATTTTGGGAGCTTCCATTCAGGCTCCTTATAGAGCTTCCACCATTGATGCAAGAGTATTTCTAAACTAGATGCATCCAGAATCAGTTCATCAATACTTAAATGAATGATTCTTTTGTCAGTACAAACACTGATGCGAATTTCAAAAAGAGGCCATTGATTTACCTCATAGATCTTATGAGACATTTCTTCCCTCAATTCCTTCTGATATTCGGATTGATCCAAGTTTATTTTTCTTCTCAGATCAACTACCTTAAAATTGTATGGCGGTGTTTCCTTCAGAATTTTTTGCTGCCTAGGGGATGAAATGACTGCGCGAAGCATTTCGTGATAATCAATCAATCGGTTCCAAGCCGTGTTCAAACGGTATATATCAAGAGGGTCCACATCATTTATTTCCATTTCCAAATAAATGTGGCACCCTGCCCTTCCTCCCAAATCAAGTTTTCGTCCAATTAAAAACGATTCCTGAATATCATTCAGTGGAAAAGGTTGATATTGGTCAACCTTACTCTGGATAATACAAGGAACACTTTCTGATGAATTAGAATTTTGAATTAGGTTCTGAGCTCGGCAAGACGATTTTTTTGAAGCAATCACTTCTTTTAAGTTTGCCCCTGATCTCGGGGCATTATTTTTTGATATAGGGAGACAATCAATCGCACTTGAATAGTTCGTTGCAAGATACAATGATAAGTCTGAAACGGAGGTATACTCAAAAAATAACGTCGGAGAAAAATTATTATCAATTTTACTTTTAATCTCATGAGTTAACATTAGAAGATCGCGAGACGTCAAACTCAATTCAAAATAAGTTAGCTGTAGATCAATCTCATTGATCGGTTTTTTCAATTGATGTGCCACCAATTGTTGCACAAATAATTTTGCTTTTCCCTCTGTACTAAGGTTGGAATAATGAGACATTAATTCTTTACGCCTGTTCACGTGATGATCAGCGAGGAATTCTTCCTCGTCTGTACAGATAGAACTACTTTGCTGGCTTAGGTCTGAGGTGTTGCTGGGCAGTAAGGGGTGAAGTGCAGCAGTTGTCGTTCCTGTTGCTGTAACCTCTCCATTATCTGCTGTATCGATCCAGTACCTCTCTTTGGCAAAGGGATAGGTGGGTAGATTCAGCAGTTTTTTCTCGTTCCCCTGATAGTTTTTTGAGAAAAATTCCTCGCCTGAAAAAGTCGAACTGAACCGCTGCTCTTCCAACGTTGACGTATTTTTATGCACCAACGGATGCAAATTCGCCCTCACCACTCGCCTCTCTAACTGCTGAACCCTAAACTCTGAACCCTGAACTCTGTCCTCGGTTATCCAATATCGCACTTTGGCAAAGGGATAGGTGGGCAGGTTCAGCAGTTTTTTCCCGTTCGCCTGATAGTCTTTTAAGAAGAATTCTTCGCCTGAAAAAGTCGAGCTGAACCACTGCTCTTCCAACGTTGACCTATTTTCATGCACCAGAGGATGGAGTTGATTTTTCAACCATGAATCCGCCGCGGTGGAAACACTCTTGTCTTCTATCCAGCACCTCTCTTTGGCAAAAGGATAGGTGGGTAAACTAAATAGTTTTTTCCCGTTCACTTGATGATCTTTTAAGAAGAATTCTTCTCCTATAATATTAGAATTATAGCTTTGCTGGCTTAGGTCTAAAGTGTTGTTGTGCAGAAGAGGATGGAATTGTGATTTTAGATCTAAAATTTCAGATTTTAGATTTGCGAATGAGAACCGCGATTCATTAATCCAATAACGCTCGCGGGCAAAGGGATAGGTGGGTAGGCTAATGCATTGGGGTTTGGTTTTACTGTATAGCTTGTTCCAATCCAAGTCTAAGCCTTTAACCCATAAATCAAGCAGTCTAGAGAACTTTTTGCGGGCTATCCATTTGTTAATGGTTTCTTGTAAGTCGTCATCTGCGCCAAATAAGGACAAGGTGTCTTTATTGCTTTTTACTTGTCCTTGATAAAAATCTTCAATATCTGGATCACCATCGATATAGGCTTGTAGTTTTTCTGCCAGTTGATCGACTGAGTTGACCATAAAGCCTAAGCGCTCTTCCATCGCTTCTCTACCCACTTGAAGAGTATAGGCCATATCCGAAATGATGAATGATGAATGTTGAATGATGAATTGGTGGAGGTTCTTAGTGCATTCGCGCAGACATTCTTCATTCTTTGCTGAAAGCACAATAATGAAAGGGCCAATGACCTCTGACTGATCTCTGACTTCTGACTTCTGGTTAACGTATTCTCCTATTACCATATGAGCATTGGTGCCGCTGAAGCCAAAAGAACTAATTGCTGCTTGACGTCTCTCAGCATCCTTAAGCTTCCAATCTCGCAATTCGCTATTGATATAAAACGGACTGTCTTTTAAAGAAATATGCTCATTAAGGTGGCCAAAGTTTATGGTGGGAGGCAGTTGTTTGTGCTTGAGTGCTAAGAAGAGCTTAATGAACCCTGATACCCCTGTAGCAGTTAAACAATGACCAATGTTGCTTTTCACCGATCCCAGAGCACAGTAGCCTTTTTTCTGGGTGTACTTCTTAAAGGATTCTTGTAGTCCTTCAATCTCAATGGGGTCACCTAATTTAGTGCCAGTGCCATGGGTTTCAATCAGTTGAATGTTTTCTGGATTAATCTGGTATTTATCATAAATATCTTGTTGTAAGCGTGTTTGTGACTCCGGGCTTGGCGCTGTTATGCCATTGGTCTTACCATCTTGATTGACCCCCCAGCCTTCAATGATACCGTAAATTATATCCTTATCTTTCTCTGCATCAGCTAATCTTTTTAACATTACTACACCAACGCCTTCTCCCGGAACAAAGCCATTGGCTCGTTGATCAAATGAAAAGCATCTGCCGTCAGATGATAACATTCCTGATTGAGAAGTCATAATATGCATTGCAGGTCCTGCTAACACACAGACGCCTCCTGCCAAAGCAAGATTACTGGCACCAGAGATTAAACTATCACAGGCATTGGCGATAGCGACTAAGGATGAAGAACATGATGTATCAATGGAGATACAAGGGCCTTGTAAATTTAAAAAGTAGGAAATGCGTGCGGCTAAAATAGAGGTTGCACCTCCAGAAAAGGCCTGAGCGGTGAGTGATGCATTGTCTAGTTGCCGACCATAATCACTCGTTCCACAACCGACAAAGACACCACACTTGCTGCCAGACAGGGATTGCGCATTGTATCCAGCATTTTCTATGCTGCTCCAACACGATTGTAAAAACAAACGCTGCTGCGGATCCATACTCTCAGCTTCCCTGGGAGAGATATTAAAAAATAAGGGATCAAACAGGTCATATTCTTCCAGGGATCCCATCCATTTGCAATTTGTTTTTCCTATTACAACATCTCCTTGCTTATAGTAGCTGTTTATATCCCAACGCTTTGGAGGTACCTCACTGATACAATCTTTGCCCTGGGCAATATTTTGCCAAAACTCTTCAAGATTTTTGGCTTGAGGGAATTGGCCGGCCAACCCAATAACAGCAATTGCTTCTGATTGATAGGGTGAGGGGGTAACAGAGATTCTCCTTGATGATGATTGATTGCGTAAGGATGATAGTTGCTGTACAGCCAACAGAGAAGATTGTTGAGCCTGGGGATTTACAGGAACAACTGGTTGGCTAAACAGCGTACCCTGTTTTTCTGCTTCTTCTTTTACATATCGACTGAGCTGGTTAAGGGTTGAGTATTTATATACTTTGGTTGCCTCAATCGAAGTATTGTATTTTTCATTGATCTTTCGTACCCATGTTACTCCCGTAACAGAGTCCAAACCAAGGTCAATAAATGCAGTATCTTCTTCAATTTCTCGCTCTTGCATATGCAGCTCTTGTGCTAAAAGCTTTTTGAGGCTGGAAGTAATAGCAGGCAGAATATCACTGTCAAGAGATGGATTAGCCATTACAGAATTTGTCCTCTGTGAACTGGGAGAAGTCGTCGTTTCTACCTTTTGAAAAAAGTTTTTTTGTATCCGTTCTAATGGTTCAGACTGACCGACAAATGTTTTTTCATGCATTGCCAATTCAATTTTATAAGTCTCTTCTAACTGATTATGGAGATGTTGAGTAAATTGTTGTTTGAGCACAATTAAGCGATTACGAGAACTTTGCGCTATTTGTTTGGCTAAAGTCATCGCTGCTGGGTATACTTGTTTTCTAGGCAAAACAGGCATTAAAATTCCGCGCTTGCCTAACTCATTGCCAGCATATTCTTGAGCGGTCAGTAACGTTTCTCTTGCCAGGTCATAGCCGATTTTATCAGGAAAAATTAATGTGGATCCTGCTCCGGGAGTAAAGCCATAGTTCATATATGGACTCAGATATTTACTTTCTTCACTAAACAGGATTAAATCAGCAAACATTCCCAAAGACCATCCTGCACCAATACCATGCCCTTGCATGGCGGCAATAACTGGCACCTTACATTGCATTGGCAAATGATAAATTTTTGTATCTGTAAATTTGGCTTTGCCCTCCTGAATAGCCAATATGCCCTCTTTGGTGCCACCAGAAGAAAAATAGTTATCGTAGCCTGTTAGAATTACTACCTTATAAGCTGGGTTTTGTTCAATGTGTTGAAAAACTTCAGTGATTCCTTGTGTGAAATCTTCGGAAAACATATTTTTTGCTTGTCGATCTTCCATTTTCACCACTATAATTCCTTGCGGATGAACTGTTGCTGTAATGACCTTAGTGTTAAGTGGGATCTGGGTAGGCGTATTGAATAAGGGTTTGAATTCTTCTTCCTTTTCCTCTAACATAGCTGGCAGATTATTGGTTTTTTCTCGGATGGTTAAAGTCATTTGTTTTTTCCAAGAAATTAAAGTAGCAAGTGGTAGCTTAGCCCAAGACTTAGCCAGTTGTATCGCTGTAGGCAGAACTTGATCTTGTTCTACTACTTTTAAGGCTCCTGTTCTTTGACGTAATTCAATGCCGGAATATTCAGCGTTTGTTAGTAAAATTTCCTTACCTAAATAGTTGCCAAATCGATGTGAGAAGATCATGGTTACTTCTTTTTCCAGTTCAGAATGTTGCCACACATGTGCAAAGGAGTAAAGACCTTTTTCATTGTAAATATATGCATCACAAAACTGGCAAATGAACCAGGAAATGCCTTTTGCATTTGAATCTAAAGCAGTAATGATAGGGATCTTCGATCCAAGAAAAAGGCGTTGAAAACCAACTATTGTGTTATCGGTTATCTCTTGGTCTGCTTCCGGAAGGAAATTAGGATAGTCACTGACAATAACAATTGTTCTGTATTTGGAAACCTTATTAATTTCCGCAAAAACAGCTGCTAAATCTGCAAGTAAACCTTTTAAGACATATTGTTTCTTCGCAGCACAAATTCTTATTACAAGTACTTTTTCCCCATGGGTTTCCAAGTGAAGTTGCTTGTTAGGAGAAATAATTTTGGCGTTTTTATTGACTGTATCTGATGGGGTGTTTTGTTCTAATTTTTTCGTTAATGAAATAGGAGCAACTGTTGTTAATTCTTTAACAAGGGTACGAATTTTACTTGCCAAACTTTTCTTTAACAGACGCAGAGCCTCTTGAGGAAGCTTGGCTAACCTCGATGCTAATTGTTGTGCGTAAGCATCTATTTTCTCCTGTGGTAGAATTGGACAATTCCATCCTTTTTCTTGTAGTTGCCTACCAGTAGAAGCCGTTGCCTGGTATAAGAATTCATTTGCTCGAACTTCGCCAAATCGCTCTTTAATTAGAGTATCTTCTTTGACAGTGGGATAGAGGCCTTCTTGCAGGTTGGTATAATTATACTTCCCTTCCTGGCTACATATCATAAAATCACACAGCGCCCCAACCAAAAAACCGGCGCCTATTGCATTTCCTTGCATGGCCGCAATAACAGGGTAAGGAAAAGAAATTATTGCTTGATACAGTTTTCGTTTGACGGCGTCATTGTATGCATTCCGTCCCCCAGTAATAAAGCAATCAGTTGTACCACTAATAATTAATACCTTGACGATTATTTCTTGTTGTAGATAATTTAGTGCCTTTAATAATTCTTCAATCAAGCCTTTTGAAAGCGTGGCTTTACTTGCTGATCCAGCTATTTGAATAGAATATATTCCGTTTCCATAATCGTATAGGCTGACAATTGAAGTGGCAGATTCATTGCTTTGCTGTGCAGAAAACTCAAAGGTGGTATTTGAAAGAGTAAGGGGGGATACCCGTGTTGTTCTTTCAAAAGCAACAGTTCTTTCTGATAAAAATGAATGAATATAATGTAAAGAAATATCTGTAGGTTTTTTTATTTTTGCCTGAGTGAATGGCTGTTTTTTACAGCTACTGAACGAAATATTCTGGGGTTCTATAGAAGTAACGGAGGATGTTGTTTGTTGTTGATCTATAATTTCAAGTGCCTCTTGCAGATATTTCAACCCCCTCATCTGCACGAAAACATTACCTTGCTCGTCACATAGATCAATATCCAGTTTAATTACCTTATCTTCTGGTTGACTACTTATCCTGAACTCTGTTGAAGCGCCCTTTGAGCAACGTACCCAAGCGACCATGTCTTTAGTGCAAGGAGAGATTATGTTAAAAGATTCCAGGGCAAATGGTAATGATGGCTGATTAGGTAAACCATTCAGATCAGCAACCAAGCCAATCGAAGCTTGCAGGGCACTATCCATTAAACTGGGATGAAGGTGATAGTCACTCTGAGTGTTGATTACAGAATCAGGCAAACTCAATTGTGCGAGCAGTTGATTTTTTCCTTGATATATCACTGCTACTCCTTGATAAGCTGCCCCGTAATGAAAACCCATCTTCGAAAAGGTTGCATAGAGGCTGGTTACATCCAGCTGACCTTGATGCATTTGCCCTCGTAGTTGCTGGATATTAAGTTTTGTCGGTACTGGTTTACTACAGAAGACTGCTTGCCCCTGGCAATGTATGATCTCTTGGCCTGATTCTGTGCTATAGATTTCACAGTCTATTTGTTCGTTATCATTGGCAAATAAGGTTATAGATACTTGCTTGTGTTCTTCAACAACAACCGGCTGAGCCCAAACCATATGACGTAACTCCAGAATAGTTGATTCTGATTGAGTAGGTGACGCTTGCGCTACTGCAGCTCTAACCATTTCTAAATAGGCGACTGCTGGTAGAACTTTTTGCCCGTTCACTTGATGATCCGACAAAAAGAATTCCTCGCCAGTAAAAGTAGAGCTAAACCGCTGCTCTTCCAACGTTGACGTATTCTCATGCACCAGCGGATGTAACTTTCCTACATGCTTTGACTGCTCACTAATCACTGTTAACTGATCACTGTTAATCCAGTATCTCTCTTTGGCAAAGGGATAGGTGGGGAGTGAAATGCATTGAGGTTTAAGCTCATCATATAGTTTGTTCCAATCCAAGTCTAAGCCTTTAACCCATAAATCCAGCAGTTTAGAGAACTTTTTACGGGCTATCCATTTGTTAATAGTTTCTTGTAAGTCGTCATCTGCGCTAAACAAGGACAAGGTGTCTTTATTGCTTTTTACTTGTCCTTGATAAAAATCTTCAATATCCTCCTCGCCTGCAATGTAGGCCTCAAGTTTTTCTGTCAGTTGATCGACTGAGTTGACCATAAAGCCTAAGCGCTCTTCCATTGCTTCTCTACCCACTTGCAGGGTGTAGGCGAGATTGGAAAGGATGAAGGATGAAGGATGAAGGATGAATTCGTGCAGGTTCTTAGCGTATTCGCGGAGACGTTCTTCGTTCTTTGCTGACAAAACGACAAGAAAGGGGCCTCCTGCGTCACGTCCAACTCTTAATTCATCATTCTCCCGGTATTCTTCGATGATGAGATGGGCATTCGAGCCCCCTGCACCGAAAGACGATATACCCGCTATTCGGGGTTGCGGCCGACCATCAATCACCGGACATTCCCATGGTCTTAAAGCTTGATTGACTACAAAAGGACTATGGTCAAAGTCAATGTAGGGGTTTAACTGCGTTGAATGTAAAGAGGGCACTAGTTGTTGATGCTGCATTTGCAGTAATACTTTAGTGAGTCCCGCTATCCCTGCAGCTGATTCACAGTGACCTATATTCGATTTGGCAGAGCCTAACCAGCAAAATCCCGTATCTTGGGTATGTTGATTAAATGCTTTACTCAACGCGGTAATTTCAATCGGGTCTCCCAGTTTGGTGCCCGTGCCATGGGCTTCTAAGTAGCTGATATGGCGTGGATCTATCTTTGATTCTGCCAGCGCGACACTGATGGCACTGGCTTGAGCTTGGGGGTTGGGAACAGTATAGCCGTTGGTTTTTCCACCATGATTAAGGGCACTACCTTTGATGATGCCGTAAATGTGATTGCCATCCCTTTTTGCCTCAGAGTATCTTTTGAGGACAACGACACCCACCCCTTCTCCGGGAATATAGCCATCGCCGCCTTCACCAAAGCTTTGACAATGACCCTCACTGGAAATAAATTGTCCAGCACTGAGCATCAGATATTTACTCGGATGAATACTAACATTAACCCCTCCGGCAATCGCTAAATTAGTGCGACCTTGTTTTAAATCCTGACAGGCTAGATGAATA
>JAJFLO010000406.1 GCA_021772675.1 Verrucomicrobiota bacterium
TCATCTGAGGCTTCCGTCTAAAGACGGGACTACGAACCTTACCCCGTCCGAGTTTTTCGTTGATTTGATTGTATAAGCACTTGTATTTTAAGTTACAATTGATGTGAGACGAAAACCCCGGCAAAGCCGGTTAAATTTTTGAATAATGTCGAAATTCATGAGTAAAATAATTTAAGGGAATTAGGGTCAGGTGCCTTTAAAAATACACGATTACTCAGCATATGAAAACTGCCATTTTTGTTGTTAACATTCTGAATGTAAACGATTAACTGCTAATAAACTATTTATAGTTGTAGAAACCAGACAATGAGAGATTTAATCAAAAATTTTACATTACATTATGTCCAGTGCATTAAGCACTTTGGAGTGCGCAGACCCGGCTGCGCTTTATAAATTTGTGGAGCAATTGAGAGGTCGATGTTTATCGAGTGGTGCAGTAATTCTTCCTACCACTCCGTGGTAAATGAAAGCGCAGACAGGTCTGCGCACTCCAAAGACGCTTGATTCAAGCGTCTTTGCCACCTCTCAACTCAAAATGATTATATGCATAAAAATATTGTGTGAAATGAAAGGCACACGCAGATTTTGTCAAAGTAAATAGGGATCATTACTAATCGAATGACCGGTGGCGGTTTTATTTTTGGAGATGTGGAAAAGGAATATTTCAGAAAATTGCTGTTGATGGGCATAAACGGCTCGCGTATGCGGTTTGGGATTATGTAATCCTTGATAATCACTATCATGCGCTGATAGAAATTCCAGAAGCATCCGAAATGTCACGTGAGGATCTATTGTTTCGATGGCAAAAATACAGTCGCATTGAAACTGCCGTTGATCCGGGTGATGAGGATTTGGAATAATTTCGGGAAAAGATTCACGACATCAGTTGGTTATCGGGAATTTTCAACAGCGATTTACGCAATGGTTTAATAAACGAAATGATCGGTGAGGAAAGTTATTTTGGAGGACGGTTTGACAGTGTGCTTGTGGATCAGAAGGGGCGATTGCCAAAAGATGATAATTTTGGAGTTTATTTTTGAGTAATTTACTAGAAGCTGACGTAATTATCGTGGGCGCTGGAGCGGCGGGTTTAATGGCGGCAATCTGGGCTGGCAGAACCAATTATGGGCGTTCAATTGTCCTTCTGGATAGTGCAAAAAAGCTCGGTGCTAAGATTCTTGTTGCTGGTGGCGGTCGATGTAACGTTACGCATTATGAGATGAAACCAAACAGGTATGCAGGCTCCACGAGACCGGCAATCGCGCGGGTATTACGGCGATTTGATGTGTCTGAAACCGTTCGTTTTTTTAGCGATATGGACGTCGAATTAAAACGCGAATCAACCGGGAAGTTGTTTCCCACGTCTGATCGTTCTAAAGACGTATTAAATGCTTTACTAACCGCTGCCAAAAACGCTAATGTCCACATCTACAATCCACGCCGGGTAGATTCTGTCGGCTCTATATCGACTGGATTTTTTGTTAGTGGTGATTGGGGACGAATGCAGTGTAAACAGCTTGTCCTGGCAACGGGAGGAAAAAGCCTTCCGAAGTCCGGTTCCGATGGCAAGGGCTACGAATTCGTGAGCTCTTTTGGACATCGTCTGACGCGTACATTTCCGGCATTAGTTCCTTTAACTTTACCAAAGGACAGTGACATTTGCCAATTGAGCGGCATCACTCTTCCCTGCACGCTAAGGCTTCATTCAGGAACAGGAAAGGTGATTATTCAACTGACAAACTCGACTCTTTGTACTCATTTCGGACTATCGGGGCCGTCAGTTTTAGATATCAGTCGTTACTACTTAGCTTCAAAATTTGAAGATCCCGATGCTTATTTAACAATAAACTGGCTCCCAGAGAAGTCGAATAACGATATTGATAAGGAATTGCAAATCTTAGGTCATAAATCTGTACATAAATACCTACAAAGTTGCATGCTACCTGAGCGATTGTTAAAAATGCTATTCAACCTATCCAAAGTAAATTTGGACACCCAAGGCGACCAACTTCAGAGAAAACAACGACAAAGACTCGTTCAAGCCGTTACAGAAATGCGTCTTGACGTGAGCGGAGATCGTGGCTATAAGTACGCGGAAGTCACAGCTGGCGGTGTACCACTGGGTGAATTATTCTTGGATCGAATGGAATCTCGCTGTTGTCCCGGATTATTTCTATGCGGTGAAATCTGCGATGTCGATGGCCCTATCGGAGGTTTCAATTTTCAATGGGCATGGGCGAGTGGTTACGTTGTCGGAGTCTCGTTGTAATTTAGCCCGGATTTCATACAAAGTTTGTGAGAAAACCGGCTTAGGGAGTTTGAAAAAGGTTTCAGGTGTCAGGAAAATAAGGGTTCAGGTTTCTGTTCATGTTCAGAGGTAAAACGCATTTATCACAAAATTGTTCGAATTTAATTAACAGTAATTGAACGATTTATCTGTCATTTACGATTTTCATGTATGAAATACTGCTGCTCGCGTTCATAACGAATAGATGCTAGTCACAACCAAAATTTTACATCACCACAGATTTTCAGGGATCAACCTGGCGCGGCGGAGCCGCAACCAAAAGCACAAAGACTTTGGCCCATCCGCCGTCGTTTATTTTTATGATAACTATGGCGAGACAGGCTGAATCACGCGAATCTTCACGAATAGAACGAAGACAAGAACCGTATCCACGGTTTCGCTCCGCGTAACCGTGGATACAAATTCGTGAAGATTCGTGTGATTCGCGGGCAGCTTTTTTAATTTAGTAATTAGCCGTAACACTGATGGTTAGGACGTAAACCTTGTTAAAAAAACAAGATTCTTACGGATAGTAGTACGGAATTGCAATAAACTACCTGCGCTCATAACAATTCCTTGCAAGAAATGCCGGTTAAAAATAGTGTAACTCATTCTAATTCTACCTGTTGCTAAATCAAAGATTCAACACTAATGTGATTAAAGAGGTCTGATCTGCTTTCTAAAATGCGAAAAAACTATGTAGTGCCTGTCCAGAAATGGCTAAAAGTAAAGCGGCCATTCTTGGCTGCTACACGGATTATTGCTCAGACAGGAATGTCGGAGTTACTTTTACTCCGTCAATTTTACACGATATCACTATTTCTGGACAGACACTATATATTATCCAGGTTAGGGGAACTATGAAAAAAACATCACTATATCTACCAGTAGTATTTTTACTTTTTATCAATGTCGGTTTCTGTAATGAGCTGAGAAAAATCAAATTACAGGACGGAAATGTGATTAATGGAAACATTTTATCCCTGAAAGATGGAGTATATAGCATTAAGACGACCAGTCTTGGAACCATAAAGGTAAAAGAAAGTGAAATTGACGAAATTGTTAAAGCGGAGAAAACGAGTTTCTCCTCAGAAAATGATCTTTTAGAAACTCTAGATTCGCTTCAGAAAATGATGATGGATGACAAGAAGACAATGAAGTTGATTGAATCAATGCAAGGTGATTCTAATGTGCAACAAATCCTGAACAATCCTGAATTATTGAAAGCGGTAAGCTCTCTCGACGTTGAAACTCTTATGGGGAATGAAGAAATTATCAATCTTACAACTAACCCGACTGTACAGGAGATTAAGTCCAAGATTACAGGAAAAAAAGCGCAAGGCAAAAGTAAGAAGTAGAGTTTATCTGATATTGCTCACATTTCTCATAAATTTTTGCATCCCTGTCAGTGGAACATTTCACACCAAAATTGAACTAACTTGAATAATTCATCAGTATTCTGCTGCGAGTCCTAATCTCTGCTTAAATAAGCTGATTAACTCAATTTATTATGAGCGAGTTAAGGAGTCCGTATTCAAAATGTGAGTGGCAAATAGTAAATCGTTCGCCGCGGCGAATGAATCATATGTGCGCAGTCAGGAAACCGCGTTACTTTGACCTCAATCTCAAGCATCCCCGGAACCACTCACATTTTGAATACGGACTGAACTTAACCGGCTATGCCGGAGCTTTCGTCTCACATCAGTTGTAACTCAAAATACAAGTGTTTATACAATCAAATCAACGAAAAACTGGGACGGGGTAAGGTTTGTAGTCCGGTCTTTAGACGGAAGCCTCAGATAAGCTTTAGCGAGTCAATAGTAGCACTCGCTGAAGCGTCGTTAAAACTTCCGCCTGAAGACGGGACTACAAACGCACGCTCCTCCATGACAATGGTTTCATTGATTATGTACTTTTTCAGCAATAACAACAACTTACAATACAAATTCCTATACTATCACGTTAAGTGCTCTCGCGACGAATCGCATGAATTAATCAGGCTAATGATATATACCCTTGACAAAATTTTCTACAAAATTATGCGGTGTCAGGTGAATCCTCACAGGGTACCTGATACACCATTTCTGAAAGATAGGCGAATCGTATTGATCAATAAAACGAATTAAAAAACTGGTCGAGAAGTTCTTAATGCAAACATCGGATAAAACCAAATGCTGCTCAGTGTGCCATGAGAAATTTAGATGTGGTGCGAATCGGGAAATCCAAACCTGTTGGTGCACAGCAGTTATGGGTGAATGAAATATTTTGGAGGGTCGATGTCCTCAGCGACCGAACAGAAACCGCACAAACGGTCGCTGAGGACATCGAC
>JAJFLO010000407.1 GCA_021772675.1 Verrucomicrobiota bacterium
TGTGATTTCGCTTTCGCCATGATTAATTCCTAATGTTTAAGTTTCGTAATCATAGCATGTTATATATGTTTTTCAAGTTTATTTTGACAAAAAAACAGTGTTTTTTCCCTCACTCTGGTCTTTTCGGCTAACGTCTAACTACAAATAATAAAGCGTTCGTAATTTTCATAGATGAAGATTCCTTTACTCTTGGGCCTCTTGATAATCTTTATCACAATTAGAATGGCTCACCCATGTAAATCTTTTAGGACTGAATTTACATGATCGATTTTTTCAGCAAATTCCGTTAATCGTTCTCGTTCTTTTTGAACAACTTCCGCAGGTGCCCGACTAAGAAATTTTTCGTTTTCCAGTTTTTTGCTAATTCCAGCAAGGAAACCTTCGAGTTCATTCTTTTGTTTTGTTAATCGATTACGCTCCGATTCGATATCGATCACTCCCGTTAACGGCATGAATATCAGCCCAAAATTGCCAATGGCTGATGTTACTGACTCTGTTGAATTATAATCGGCGTCAAATTTGATTTCGCCTGCATTCAACAAGCCCATGATTGAATCAACATCTTGCTGCAACATCGCCGAAAATTTCTCATCAGTTGGTTTGATTATATACGGAATTTTCTGACTATAAGGAATGTTATAGTTCCCTCTTAAGTTACGCCCCATCTTTATCAGACTAAATTTTTCTTTAACAAGTGTTTCATATTCTGATGTTAATCCCAATTTTGTCTTAGTTTCAGCCGAGAATGGAGAAGGCCACTCCGAGAGCATTATTGAATCATCATCTGAAATGTAGTTAAGCGCACCATACAATTCTTCTGTAACGAACGGCATGACGGGATGCATAAGTCGAAGAATATGGGAGAAGACAAAATCATAGACTCTTAAAACGGTTACCTTTAATGATTCATTTTCACTATAAAAAGCAGTTTTTGCTGATTCCACATACCAGTCACAAAACTCATTCCAAATGAATTCGTACAATTGAATCGCATAGCTATGAAAATCGAAATTTGTCAGACTTTGGGTTATGCGCTCAATTTCACTGGTTGTTCGTGCGAGCATCCAACGGTCATCGGGACGCAAATCAGAAGAACTCAGCCCGTCCAAATTCTGCCAATTGCTTGAGATATCACCCTGGATTTGACGAAACCGCGCCGCATTCCATAATTTATTAGCGAAGTTACGACCGATCTCACATTTCTCATTACTGTACCGAATATCCTGTCCTACGGGAGCAATATAAATAACGGTATAGCGAAGCGCATCGGCACCGTAGGTCTCAATTACATCTAAAGGATCAGGTGAATTATTAAGACTCTTAGATAATTTACGGCCTTTGTCATCGCGGATGATTGAGGTGAAATAAACATCTTTAAATGGGATCTCACCCATAAATTCCAGCCCGGACATAATCATACGAGCAACCCAGAAAAATATAATATCAGGCCCTGTTACCAAGGATTGTGTTGGGTAAAAATGGCTCAGATCCTCGTTTTCCTTTGGCCAGTCAAATACTGAAAATGGCCAAAGCCAGGAACTAAACCAGGTGTCTAAGACATCTTCGTCCTGATGAAATTCTTTGTACGAACATTTTGTACATGATTCAGGTTGGGTCTTGGATACCGTAACCGCTTTACAATTATCACAATAATATGCGGGTATTCGGTGTCCCCACCAGAGTTGTCGGCTAATACACCAATCTTTGATGTTTTCCATCCAATGATTATAGGTTTTTACCCACCGCTCGGGGTGAAAGCGAATACGGCCATCATTAACTGCTTTTAACGCGGGTTCAGCTAACGGCTTCATATCGACAAACCATTGTTCACTCAGAAATGGTTCAACCGGCACATGTCCACGTTCGGAGTAGCCAATCTGATTTTCGTAATCTTCTATTTTCTCTATAAATCCCTGTTCTGTTAAATCCTTGATGATTTTATTGCGGCATTCATACCGGTCCAGTCCCGTGTAGGCTTCTCCTACATTGTCATTCATTGATGCGTCTTCATTCATGACGTTGATGACATCTAAATTGTGACGACGGCCCATCTCATAATCGTTGGGATCATGAGCGGGTGTTACTTTTACAGCCCCCGTCCCGAATTCTTTGTCTACATAATCATCGGCAAAAATAGGAATTTCGCGATCGAGTAATGGTAGTATGGCCGATTTGCCGATCAAGTGTTTAAACCGTTCGTCGTCAGGATTGACAGCGATACCTGTATCTCCAAGCATGGTTTCTGGTCGGGTCGTGGCAACAGTAATATGTCCAGAACCCTCATTAATTTTATAATTTATGTACCACAATGATCCTTTTGATGTTCTGTAGATAACTTCTTCGTCCGATATAGCGGTATGCGATTTCGGACACCAGTTTATCATTCGCTTTCCCTTATATATTAATCCTTTTTCATATAAACGAATGAAAACGTCTTGAACCGCATTTGATAATCCTTCATCAAGCGTAAATCGTTCACGCCTCCAGTCACAGCAGACACCAAGTGTTCTCAATTGACGAATGATCGTGCCCCCATATTTTTCTTTCCATTCCCATACACGTTCTAGAAATTTTTCGCGGCCAAAATCGAAACGCGTCAGCGATTCCTCTTCAGTTAAATACGCCTCGACTTTTGCCTGGGTTGCGATTCCTGCATGATCAGTTCCGGGTACCCAGCAGATTTCTTTCCCCTTCATCTTTTGCCAGCGAATTAAGATATCCTGAAGAGTATTGTTAAGGACATGACCAAGGGTTAGTACTCCGGTAACATTCGGCGGTGGAATAACAATTGTATAAGATTCCTTATCATTATTAACTTGACCATGAAAATGACCTTTCCTGTCCCATTGGTCATACCACTTTTCTTCACAGTCCTTCGGATTATATGCTTTCGCCATATCTGGTTCTGACATTCTTAAATGAACTCCTGTTTATGATTCTTTGTCAATTATTCTGACAATTGTAGTGATTAAGCACAAATACTTTTTCTTCACAGGCAAAGAACATTGCCTGATAACAATTAAACAATCGCTATGATTGGAATTCAAACATCAGGTAAAAAACGATTGCTTAAAGCCGCCTGGAGGCGGAGTATTCAAAATAGTTTCCACGACGGCAGACTTTCAACACTATTTCTGCATTCCCCAAACCTCCACAAATCGTTGATCTGAAACAAATTAACCTGGATTATTCATAAAATTTTGTGATGAGAGTTATTAGATTGCGTGAAATCAACGAGTTATGAATATCATTCGCGTGCAGGAATAGTGAACTATTTCCAACCCAAAGATCTTTATAACTCATTGATATTATGTGATATAATGACTCGTAATAGAAAGTTTATGCATAATCCAGGCTAAGCACTCTTGCGACGAAATCGAATGAATTTATCAGGCTAACTATACGCAGAATCTTATTAACAACAACCGATTGTCTGGTATTTTTAACCCCTTTGGGCATCAATCTTTTTGGTCACACACTCGTTTTTTGAATTGATGTGCAGTCAAAGATGGTCCTTAGCAAAAAACGGTTAACTAAACGCCATTTAGTTTCGTTGGCTTGTATCCTGCGCAATCGATAATCTTAAAATCATAATACTGGAAGACTATATGGACAATGGAATAGGAAATTTAATCAATGCCTGTACAGAAATTTGGAAGTCGATCGGCATTGCTCAAAAGACCAGCATCATTCTTATTATGCTAATCGGCTTTATTGCAGCAGGCACAGTAGTATATATGGGCTCTCAACCTGATTGGCAAATTCTTTATTCTGGATTGGATCAAGAAAGTGCAGGAAAGATTTATGAACTGGTGAAGGATGAAAATATCCCTTACCGCCTTAAAAATTCAGGGAAAACAATATTAGTTCCGTCTAAACACGTCTACAGTCTGAGGCTTCGAGCGGTAAATGAAGGCATTTCTATTGCCACTACAGGAAAAGGTCTTGAATTATTTGACAACGTGAAACTTGGATTGACGGAAAAACAACAACAAGTTGGATTTCAACGGGCAATTCAGGGTGAGCTGGAACGCATGATATCTGAGATGCCCGGTGTAGTCAGCAGTAAAGTTATGTTATCCATACCGAATAAACGCGTCATACGTAACGAGGACAAAGAAAACTCCACTGCATCGGTCCTCGTCATTCTTGATAATGGATGGAGCTTAACTCCAGCAAATGTAAATAGTATTCGTTATATGGTTGCAAGCGCCGTCGAAAACATGACGCCAAACGATGTCACGGTCACCGATAATTATGGAACTCTGTTAGCAAAACAACAATCTGGTGATGAAACCGACAGTATTGAAAGTGACAATCATATGAAATTACAAAGTCGCATTGAACAATCACTCAAGGAAAAAGCTGAGGCGATTCTGCGACCAATTGTCGGGCACAAATCCGTTATCGCCATGGCCACTTGCTCATTGGACTTTGATCAGATTGATAGAGTCATAGAGATGTATGATGATAAGAAAAAAGTAATCGTTAACGAAAAAAGTGTAGCGGAAGAAAGTTCGAGAAAGGAACAAGAAAGTAAAGGCGTCACAGGATCAGGCTCCAATTTAGTTGCTGTAAAAGACCCGGAAGGTACGGGCAATAAAGACGATATGGCTTCAGAAAACATCAAGCGTACCACAGAAAATCAGTACCTGGTTCCAAAAACAACAGAACGTTTTGTGAAAAAAGGTGTTTCCATCAAATCAATCAGTGTTGCTGTTACAATTGCAAAAAAGAAAGATGGACCTAGGACAAAAAAAGAATTAGATGATCTACGAGCTCTTGTTATTTCTGCAGTTGGTGCAGTCGTTGAAAATGGTGTAAATAGAATGGATTCTATTGAAGTTGTCGAATCTGATTTTTATCCGGTTGAACCTATTGCCAGTGCACCGGTAATGGCACTACCGGATATGGTCAATTTCAGCATGGAAAGGATTATTAATTCTCCGGTTGTCAGACCCATAGTTGGCATAGTATTTCTTTTTATCTTATACAAAATATTCAGATCTAATTTTAATCGAGATGATACCAATAGTATGGATTTTTCGAATGGGATGTATGATTCCGAAAATATTTATAGCATGTCCGAAAATGCTGACAAAAATTTAGTTGAATCAGAACCGGTAGAATCTGTTAAAGAAATTGCAATGAATAGCCCTATTGAGATTATAAAAGCAAAATCGGAAACAGATCCGCAGTTGATTGCTGGTGCGATGGAATCATGGCTCCAAAGTAAATAATTTTGATTTTCGACCTGGGACGCGGAATTGTCCAAAGTTGTAAGTTATTACTGCTTTAGGACTCATAATTATTTTGAAATCCGGTATCTCTTGCTAATACCTTTTTTGCTTAACCTCATAATTTATAAAGTTCATTATGCATGAAGATTCTCTATCTCCTGCGCACAAAGCAGCAATAGTACTGACGAGTTTGGAAAAGAGTAAAGCCGTGGAAATATTACGCAATCTCTCTCCTAAGAGTGTACAACTTATTACTGCTGAAATTAGTGCTCTAGGGGAAATTGAACCAGAAATTCAGCAACAGGCATTTTCTGAATTGAATCAAAAACTCAATAAAGGATTCAACCCCAATGGCGGCGAAGATGTTGCCCGATCTCTTTTGAGTGATGTTGTCGGCGATTCCGAAAAGGTGGACCGATTACTTGAAAATGCCGGCCACAATAAAACCCAGGCATTTTCATCTATAGTAAAAGTCAATGGCGAAGATCTCGCGAACATACTAAGCAAAGAACAACCCGCCACTGCCGCAATTATTCTTGCGTTTATGCCCCCCAAAAAAGCAGCTGAAGTTATTACCTATTTTGACTCTGATTTTAGAGAGGAAATCGTTGTTAGGCTTGCACAAAAGAGAAATGCAGATCCCAAAATTGTCAGTAGAATCGAAAAAATTTTTGTGGATAAGGTAGTATCTCTTATTCATACAACAAAAGACAATGAGGACAATAAACTGGGTGGCCCTCAGTTAATTGCAGACCTATTTCAAAATGTTGACAGGACAATTGAAGAAGAGATGATGGGCTCAATTCAAAATTTGTCACAGGAACTTGCCGATGAGATTCGGGATTTAATGTTCACGTTTGACGACGTCATGCAACTTAGTGATCAGGATATTCAAAAAATATTACGAGAAATTCCCATGGACAAGCTTGTTATAGCATTAAAAGGTGTGAATGACGGCCTAAAAAATAAATTCCTGAATAATCTTTCGAAACGAGCTAAAGAAAATTTATTGGAAGAAATGGAATTAATGGGAAAATTGAAATTGAGTGATGTTGAGTCTGAGCAAAGAAATGTCATTGCGATCATCCGATCACTTGAAGCAGCTGGTGAGATAAGTATTAGTGCAGGGGGCGAAAGTGATGTGTACGTCTAAGGTTGACCAAAAACAATACAAATTACGAATATCATCGTTCCATAATTCTGAAAATGTTGTAATTAATGAGGTCCGGGAAGATGCTGAAACTAACGCCTACACGTTACACGAATTGAAATTAAAAAATGAGTATGAAAAGGCCTACTCTATCGGTTGGAATGACTGCCAGGAAAAAATGGAACCGATTCAAAATGATTTAAAAAAATCGATTTCAAACCTGGAGAAAAAAATTGATGAATTAAACGAAATCGTTGAACAGACATCTGTAGAGTTACCAAACGCCATATCTAGCTACCTTAAGGAATTAGAGCACCAACTGAAAGATGAACTATGCGAAGTAAGCTATGCAATCGTGGAAAAAATACTTAGCAGAGAAGTGGATCGAGATGCAAATGTTTTATCTATTATCAATAAAGCATTATCAAATATTACTCAATTTAACGACGTGAGAATCCTGCTAAATCACGAAGATTTTAATAAGCTAAATAATGAAAAAGCGGATCAAATTGCGACTGGATTATCGATTTCATCTGACCCGTCTTTAAAAAAAGGCGACGTAAAAATTGAATGTGATAAAGAATTTATCGACGCTTCAATTGCAATGCGTTTTGCCAGTCTAAAAGAATTAATTCATCGAAAATTAACAACCATTTCCAATGATTGCCCTTCGTAAACCTGATATTCGAGGAATTCCATCTTTTATTTCAAAACTTGATGATTTGAAACTAATTCGATCCGTTGGTCAAATCACGAAATTAGTTGGACTCAATTTTGAATCCCACGGCCCAAATGTTACCATTGGCGACGTCGTTTCAGTAAAATCCACAAAAAACTCTCAGATTGAAAATCTTGCCGAAGTCGTCGGTTTTCGAGATAATCGAATCCTTCTTGTGCCATTGGAAAAAATTAGTGACGTAAAAAATGGTGATCGTGTTGTTCCGATCAATGAAGGGTTTTCCATTGAGGTTGGTCACGAGCTTATTGGCAGAATAGTTGATGCATTTGCTCGGCCCATTGATGATGGTGGCAACATCAAAAATACAACAAGATGGAAAATACATAGAGACGCACCAAAATCGATGTCGCGACGGCGCATTCGTGAACCATTCACCACGGGTGTCAAGTCAATTGATGCGATGCTGACTTCAGGCCTGGGTCAACGCGTTGGTATTTTTTCGGGAAGCGGTGTTGGTAAAAGCTCGTTATTGGGAATGATCTGTAAACATTCGGCCGTCGACGTAAATGTCGTTTCATTAATCGGAGAGCGGGGAAAGGAAGTTTTAGAATTTATTGAAGAATCTCTGGGGGAAGGAATTAAAAAATCGATCGTTGTCGTCGTCACATCAGATAAACCACCACTGCAACGGGTAAAAGGTGCAGAAACTGCGATGGCAATAGCTGAATATTTTCGTGATCAGGGAAAAAATGTGCTGTTTGTAATGGATTCACTTACTCGATATGCAATGGCTCAACGTGAAATTGGACTTGCCGTTGGTGAACCGCCAACAACCAAGGGCTACCCCCCCTCTGTTTTCAGTCTGCTTCCCTCGTTGTTAGAGCGAGCGGGTATCAATGAAAAAGGTAGTATTACTGCATTTTGTACTGTTTTAGTCGAAGGTGACGATTTGAATGATCCTGTTGCAGATACTGCAAGGGGTATCCTCGACGGTCATATTGTTTTATCAAGAGAGTTAGCTGCTCAAGGGCATTTTCCCTCAATTGATATTCTAGGCAGTATTAGCCGGGTAATGAACAATGTTGTCAATAAAGATCACATGTTACTGGCACGTGAAATGCGCCGTTTAATGTCCGTATATCAAAAGGCAGAAGACATGATTAACATTGGAGCGTATAAATCGGGAAATAATCCTCAGATTGATCTCGCCATCCAGAAAAAAGCAATGATTGATGAATTCTTAATCCAAAGTATAGACGAAACCTATTCATTTGAAGAATGTTATAATAAGTTTAAGGCGCTCATTGAAGCATGAAATCATTTAAATTTTCATTACAGAATATTCTCGGTATAAATGAGACCATAAAGAGAACCTATGAAATCGAGAGTGCAGAAGTCAATCGACTACTTAGGTCAGAAGAATTGGCTCTTGAAGAGATCAACTTAAAAATACGGAAAGCTTTAACATTATGTCACAAAAAGGAAGAAAATATTTCCCCTTCATATTTTCTTCAACGTGAAAAATATCTGTGCCACCTAGAAAAATTAAGGCAAAACCAGAAAAAAATAGTAAGTGTTGCTGCGGAAGATGCGGAACGTGCCCTTAACAAACTAATAAAAGCAGAAATTGAAGTGAAAAAGATAGAGCGTACACGCAAGCGAGAACAAAAACAATGGACCTATGAAATTAACAAAGAAGAACAAAAAATTAACGATGAAATCAGTTCGTCTGCTGCCTATCTGAATTCAATCTGAATCGGGAATCGTAATAATGATACGACATAATGACAATTCAAAAAAATGGTTGGCTATGCTGGTGTTTGTCAGCAGTTCAGTATCTGCGTTTTGTTTGGGTCTTCTGTCCATTAATTTGGCGACCGGTGAACTTCCTTTTGGTTTATCACCATTAATGGCTCATGAAAAAAAGGAATTTGAAGAAAACTCAGAGGGTAAAGAAGCCAAAAATATCGTTACCCAACAAGTTGTGGTTAATGCTGAAGAATATGCACTTTCCCTTTTTAGTCAGTTAAAACTGGCAAAAGCGGAAGTGGCCGAAGAAAAAATGGCGCTAAGTGAGCAAAAGCGGCTTGTGGAAGCCTTAGCCGAAAATGCAGCCAAACTGCAAGGAGAACTGAAAAAATCTGAGAAAAAAATACGACGATTACTTATAGAGATTGATGAAACTGAAATTGATAATGTTAAGCGTTTGGCAATATTGATTTCAGGGCTTGACTCCATTGCTGGAGTTGAAATGTTACTTGAGTTACACGAGCAGCTTGCATCAAGAATTGTATTCTACATGACTCACGAGAAAAAAACAGAGGTACTTGCTGCTATGATGAAAGATACCGACCCAAAGAAAAAACAACGCGCTGTGGTTATAACAGAAACCCTACAAAAGCTAACCGAAGTAATAGATATATGATTTTAAATTCTCAATCCAATCTGCAACTGCCCCAAACGATTGCTGACAATAATTACCAGGTTGACCCTCAATATGCGTCGCCGTTTAACGCTGATTTATTTCAGGAGTTGAGTGGAGATAAACTCAATGCAACAGCAACTTATTCTTCGAACAATGATTTTACCATAAATGATAAAAACCTGGCTAGTGATGAACATCCGACGATTATACATTTTTCCCCAATTGAATCTATGAATGAAAATGATATTCCCTATTATAATTCGCCTAGCGGCTTAAAAAATCGTTCAGAAATGAAATCAGCAGCACACCAATCGAGAGGTGAGAATTCTTCTCTTCGGTCCAGCAATAATCGTGTTAAAAATCCATCCTCTGAGACTGAAAATACTGACCCTCAATTCCAAGATAAAACGATCAAAAAGGCCAACAAAAAGCAAAATCTTCATAGAATTCATCAGCCAGAAACTAAACATGAATTCATCGCAGCTGAAATGAAGGAAAATCACTCTCCTAAAATAAAAAACAGTCAAATACAGGGTCCAAAAGTATCAAATTCCAGCCTAAAGTTGTCTGATAAATTGATTGAATCAGTAGAAGCTGACAGCAGGGATTTAAATCATAAGATTCAGTCAGATCGAAATAACGGTCATTTAAAAGACGGTAAACTAGTCCAATATTTTACCAGCAAGAAAAAGCTTAGCAAAATATTATCAACGCAGTCTGAATTTGCCCATATTAAGACACCAGAACCTGGTAAACAAAAAGAAAATAACTCCAAATCTCATTTTAAAATAAAAGACGTCCAATTCAAGCAAAGCCGTAACACAGCAAAAGCATTAAATTATGAATCAAATTCAAACTTGGTTACATCAGGCAAAAGCGATAGTGAGGTTTCTGCTAAATTACCAGGAGTCTATGCCCAAAAACTGGAATTTGTAATTAATCAAAAAATAAAAAATAACCAAAACTCCCTTAACAACTCAATCTTTTCGAAAAAAGAACAAATGAGTGCCGATGACAATCAGAATTTTCTATGGAGCAAAACATCAAAATTATCACAGTTGCAAGCAAAATCTGCCCGTCAAAGTTTCAATCACCTAAGTAGTCAAAGTCATAAGGCTTCAATTCTTGAAATAATTCGTAATACCCAATCTGGAATAAAGCAGTTTTCATATGAAAATTTGTCAAAAATTTCTATCAATTTTGACTCTAAGACATTAGGGAATGTTAATCTTCACATCCAAGAAAACGGGGGTAATTTACAGATTCAGCTGCATGTTCCAAATGACATGGTTCGGGACCGAGTTCAACTATACCGACAGGAAATAACCAATCAAATGAATAATCTCGGCTATAGTGATGTAGCGTTTGATGTGTCCAGTGAAAATGATCCTCCTCCCGATCAGAATAATAACGAATTTCAAGGGAATGAAAATGAAGAAAACGTAAAATTACCTGACGAAACATTCTTCACTCTCCAAGTATAACCATAAGAATTGAATACATCGCTGCCTATCCCAGAGGCGAATTAAATACAATCAAATTTCGAGTTATTTAGGGGAAGCCATACGAGGCGGTCTTAACAAAATTTATTCTGCAATATTTTACAACGTTTCGTCCACAATTCACTTCGGTATTCAATATAAAATTAACCTTTCCCACAATTGCCTTTTCATCAAATGCCATTACAATACGGGCTGATTGAGTTTTATTTATTGGCTGATTTCTAGCCTGACAAATTCATTCGACTTTTTGAGTAAAGATTTAATTTGATAGATGATAAGGTAGCAAATGAGCAAAAAATTTAATATTGCTATAGCGGGAGCAACCGGTGCTGTCGGCATTGAAATGATTAAAACATTGGAACATCGACAGTTCCCGACAAAAAATTTAAAATTATTAGCGTCAAAGCGTTCTATTGGCAAAACACTAGCCTATGATGGACAAGATATCGTTATTGAAGAATTAGATCATGATTCATTTAATGACATCGATATTGCACTTTTCAGTGCAGGTGGTAGTCGCTCAAAAGAGTTTGCTCCATCCGCGGTTAAAAGCGGTGCCGTCGTTATTGACAATTCAAGTGCCTTTCGGATGGATCATGATGTTCCTTTAGTTGTACCAGAGGTAAACCCAGAAGCGGTAAAAAGACATCAGGGGATAATAGCCAATCCGAATTGCACCACAATTATCTTGTTAGTTGTACTAAAACCTTTATATGATATTTCTCGAATTACCAGGATCATTGTTTCCACCTATCAAAGCGCAAGCGGTGCAGGCGCGAAAGCAATGGAAGAACTAAGTATGCAAACGTCTCAAGTCCTGGAAAATAGCGAATTGACTATTGATGCATTTCCTCACCAAATAGCATTTAATTTATTTAGCCATAACAGCACAATTTTTGATAATGGATACTGTGAAGAAGAACAAAAGATGATCAATGAGTCTCGCAAAATTCTAAATGACCAATCCCTGCAGATTTGCCCAACCACTATCCGTGTACCGATTTTGCGAGCACATGCGGAATCCGTTGTTATTGAACAAGAGCGAAAAGTTAGTGTTGAAGAAGCGAATAAAATATTGTCAGCTGCACCTGGAGTAAAAATAGTCGACGATCGGAGCAATAATTATTTCCCGATGCCAATCGACGTCAATGGTCAGGATTTTGTTGCAGTTGGTCGTATTCGTGATGATGTCAGCAGCGATAAAGGTTTATCATTTTTTATTTGTGGTGACCAGCTACTGAAGGGCGCTGCGCTGAATGCGGTGCAAATCGCGGAACTTTTATAGTGTAGCTTAAACAGTGCGCTCAGGCAGTTCGCTACAGCTTCACCCTAGGGTATGCTACTTTCCACAAACCAGAGGGTTATATTACTCTAGGTAACCCAAACCGCAATAAAATTCACAAGAAATTAGCCATGTATAAAATCCGTTTCATGTGGGTTGGTAAAACCCGGGATTCGTATCTAATTAAATCCATCGAAGATTATAGAAGACGCATCGAAAAGTTTGCTCCCGTGGAACTCCTTGAACTTAAGCCAGCAAATATACCTAATTCGATAGGCCAAACACGTCTTAAAGAAACCCAGCTAATTTTAGATAATCTCGATAAAAAAGATTGCGCAATTCTACTCACAGAATCAGGTAGAAGCTATGATTCGATAAAATTTGCCAATTGGCTAAGTTCGTTAAAAATCAGTCAAAGAGGCCGGATAAATTTTATCATTGGAGGCGCTTATGGCGTGGACTTAAATGTAATTGAACATGCAAAATTACTAAGTTTGTCATCAATGACCTTTCCACATCAACTTGTGCGACTAATCTTACTTGAACAAATATACCGAGCATTCACCATCATCGCCGGGCATCAATATCATCATTAGTTGATTTTGATTCAAAAATTTTAGTATTGAATTTTTTATCAATAAAATCTATTATAATACCAATTCATTCATTCTTGTTATACTGCAAGCAGTAAGTTTTTCGACATTCGTTTGTCAATTTAGGCAGTGATTTTACAGAAACCTGTCGAAAACCTGATGGCTTTCGGTATAAATAATGTTATTTAATAATACAATATTAATTAACTTTTCCCTGGTGGAGTTTTAGTTATGAACGCGGATGAAAAAGGCAATCCTGAAAAGAAGTCATCAACAGTATACGATGGATCACGAAACCTTGCTGCTAAACTGGGAATGAATATAGATCTTTCAAAGTCAAAATTTCCCAAGACGAAAGCCAATAATGAGGTTTATAGTAGACCAAAAACAATATCAGGTAGAATTGCATTCCTACTGGATCAAGACGACGAAGGCTCAATTCAGGAGTATTCGAATGAGATCTATCCCATCAAAAAACGAAAACCAAAAACGATAACAGGGAAAGTTGCATTTGTTTGTGGAGCAAGAAAAAGTACAATTCGCTCAACACTATCGTTTCTACTTATTTTTATAATCGTGATATCAGCTGCTTTTTATATAAGATTCAAAAAAAGCAATAATGTAATAAATTATTGGGAAGAAAAGCCATCTTCAGATCCAGTTGAAGTTTTATATAAACAGTACAAAGGTAAAGCAGTAGAAGTTTATAAGGCGATGCCGGAAAAACGAAGAAAAGCGATAAGAAAAACTATAGAAGGGAATGACCAATACCGTGACAAAGCCAGAGAAGTGTATAATTCATTATCGGATACAAAGAAAAAAGAAGTTAGAAAATATATAGACAATAAATAGAACTCTTTCCAATAATGGGTATTATCCAATATACCTTCTGCTTTCCTAGTTGATTTTTTGATCCTTGGGATTATGTTAATCCGCTTATTCGTAAAATTTGTCGCAGGCAAATGTGATCAGGTAAAGTCTCATCGTACTGTAAGGGACTTTCCGCACGCCATATCATTATTACAGACTATCCATTAACCTTATTGAATGCACCCTTCCTGAGTAAAATCATAAGCCAACCGAAAATCTTGGACGCAAATATAATAGTACTTCCGAAAATACACAATATGAATATCAGCACAACCCCATTAACATCCACGGATACCTCAAATTCCCCCTCCTTCTATGAGGAGTTGAAACGTGAAGTACACAAATTTCTTGCAGACCAAAAATTAAAACCTCAAGGTCCATGGCAGATGTACATGAAAACGGTTAGCATTATAAGTCTCTGGTTTGCAACCTATATTTTTCTTCTATTATGGGGATCACAATCTGTTTTTGTAATTGTAACTGCCGTTTCGTTATTATCCTTTTTTACCTTGTGTGTTGAAATGGGAGTTATGCACGACGCCAGCCATCGCAGTTGGTCTAAATCAAATCGACTAAATCGGTTTATGGGCGTAACGCTGTTCCTTGCCGGATGCAGCTCAATAATGTGGTACCAAAAACACGTAATAGCACACCATGGCCATACAAACGTTCCCGGAGAGGATCACGATATTGAATCTGGAGGATTATTCCGTTTTCATAGTGGAGATGACTGGCATTTTTGGCATAAATTTCAGCATTTTTATGCGACCGCATTATATTCATTATTAGTGCTAAAATGGATCTATATTGATGACTTCAGAGATGCAATTCGAAACCGGTATCAATTTTCAGGTAGTCGATATCTTAAGATGTGGATGGAAATAGTGCTATCACGATTATCTCACCTTTTGTTATTTATCATTATACCGTATTTATTTATAGACCACATTGGTCTAGTTATAGGTATTTATCTGGTACATTGGATGGCCGTTGGTATTATTTTGGCTTTTGTATTTCAACTGGCTCATATTTCGAAAGTACAGGAATATCCAGAGACATTCAGTCCCTCATGTGCTGATTGGGCACGGCACCAATTGGAAACAACGGCTGACTTCGCTGTAAAAAATAAATTTTTAACCTGGTTTGCAGGTGGGTTAAATTTTCAGGTAGAACATCATATCTTTCCTCGTATCTCACATATACATTATCCCAAAATTCAGCCCATCGTCAAACAACTTTGTGAAAAGCATAATATACCTTATTTTGAATACCCTACATTCTTCCGTGCTCTCGCTGCTCATTTTGCCCAATTAAAAGCATTATCCTGCCGATCGAATTAATCGCCTGGAAGAAGCGATAAACCTGAGAGTTGATAGAGTGGCAAATTGTCTATCCTTAAATCCGGGATAGAATACTAAACCATTTCAGGCAACCCCTCGAAGAAATCAACAAATCCAGTTTCCAGAGAATAATCTGCACCTATGACTAAAAGACCGTCATTCTTGATCAGATGCTTCAAAACTCTTGATCCATGTCGAAGATGACTTACGGAAGCGCGAATGTTGGCACGTACTGCTTGAAACACAAGAGCATCGTGATTATCCCTTAGTTCGGTCGTCAGTAATCCTTCCACTGAAGGTTGAATGCGGTCAACGATTGAACGAACGTTGCACGATTTGTGTTCTTTCGTCTGCTGAAGCTCGTCCAGAGTAGCCAAAACCGCACCACATTGGGTGTGCCCCAAAACGACTACGAGCCGAGTACCAAACTGCTCTACAGCAAACTCAATACTACCAATTTGAGATGGAGCCACGATATTTCCGGCAACACGTATGACAAATAAGTCACCTAACCCCTGGTCAAAAACAATTTCTACAGGTACTCTGGAGTCCGAACATCCAAGAATAATGGCAAAGGGCTCCTGACCTTCTGTCAGCTCGCGACGCCGCATCTGACTTGTCAGTGCTTCATCACCGCGATTGTCCGATACAAAACGACGATTCCCCTCTTGAAGGCGTTCAAGTGCTGCTATTGCTGAAATCATTGAGCTTACTCCTCCTCACTGTAAAAAGTACAGAATTTATAGATATTTCTTGATCATTAAGATGTTTAGAATTCACGCATTTTAACTTTTTCAATATATAAGGCGTTCCTACATTTAATTTTAGCAGACCCTCTATAATAGTATACCGAAATAATTCGAAAATAGTATAATAGGAGTTGCGCAAAAATAAACTATCCATTATTCATCTTATCTTCACTGCACATTGTGTCGCTACTCAATCACAATAATCTCGAAATAGATGGCTATGTCTTCGGTCTCGTTCAATCGCATCGTCAAAATCTACCGCAAACCAAAGCGAAAAGATGAATAGTTTATTCTTGCGCAACTCCATAGTAAATGTTTTGCATTCTAAGTCTAACTTGAAAATTATCATTGTTAATATTTCGGTGAATTGGTGCAAAATAAGCTTGAGTCTATTGTTATATATTTTAATCAGGTACAGATAGGAATGTAGAATGTTTAATAGAAAGATGTTACGGATAACCGCTGCAAAAATCTCACTTATTTTCGGTTCGCTGATCGTATGTTTTTTATTCGTTGAAATTTGCTACCGAACGTTCGATCCATATCCTTACTTCGGTTATGAGGAAATTAATCGAACGGAGCATGGCAATCTATCCGAATTTGATCAGACTCTTGGATGGAAAGGCGTGCCTGAAGGCCGTGCCGAATTCATCACCAAAAACAATAGAATATGGTTAAAAAACAATAGTGAAGGATTTCGAGACATCGAACATAGTGACCCGAATGACAACCGAAGTGCTATTGTTTTCTTGGGAGATTCTTTCACTTGGGGTTATGAGGTGACATTCGATGAAATGTTTGTTAGCTTGCTTCGGAGTAAAATTTCTGAATATAAATTATTTAATCTATCTCATCGAGGATACGGCAACGACCAGGAATTAATCACATTTAAAAAATGGCAATACGATAAACCGCTGAAATGGGTTATTTTGATGTTCAGTGAAAATGACGTTAAAGATAATAATTCTTCATTTCGCTATGATAAATCAAAACCATTTTATAATTTAATCGATAATGAGTTGGTCTTATCAGGAATACCAGTACCTAAACATCAAAAATGGTCCGATTCTGATCGAATGAAATTTAAAGATGAATCCCGTTATCTATTACTGTATTCACACTTTTTTCACGATGTTATGTATCGATACCCATTATTACGGTTTTCGTTTAATAGTAACCGAATTTGGCAAGAACCAGCCGATATGTTTGGGCTTGAATTGACCGGTCGAATACTGCTTGATCTAAAACATACTGTGGAAGAAAAAAACGCGGAGTTACTTATCTGTTTTATTCCATCTAAAAACGAAATTGAGAATGATTCATTTTCTTATCAGACAAAAATTGCATCACTTTGCAATAAAATGAAAATTAAACATTTTAATCTTGCACCATATTTCTCGTCAATCTGGAGACGAACGTATTACAGGCATGGAGGGCATTGGAATTCTCATGGGCATATGGTTGCGGCAAATGCAATTTTTAATTATCTTGAGAACCAATAATTAGACACTGATAATGCCCTAAAATGCTATCCATTTCACATGTTTCTTTTACTCAGTCTTTTTTGGTCAAGCCGTTGTACTGAACTGGCCAACAATTCCCCAATTTTTCGATGCCCACTTTTTTTTAGATGCATGTCCAAAGGGAAATAATCATTGGAGCTCAGCACACGAGAGGCCCTGACAAGAAATAGTCTGTTTTTGAGAAATGCATAGTCAGGTTTCTGAAGTTCATGTCCAACTTGTATCATAAAATTGTCTCCCAGCTGACTTGGATAATCTAAATGCAACAGAATTAACTTAAAATCTCCACCAAGTAACCGTAAATTGTGATCAAAAATTTTGCATACAGCATTTGCTTGTTCAACATGTTCCTTTGTTCTCTGTCGTAATTGTGGAATTACTAAAGGATCTGAAGCACCATGTCGTCTTTCCCAGAACATTGGCAATAATATAACCGCTTTCTTTAAAGGGAAATAGCTAATTGCCTTGGTATAGTCATATTTCGCTTGCTGATACTGCTCTTCCCCGACAATATCAAGACTCCAATTTTTAACGTAAGCAAGATTTTCATCGTGATCATTGCTACAATATTGTACCACAACATACTTAAGAGCTGTACGATCCAATTTTTGAAGTAATACCATTTCTCGAGCTGTGCCATAGGAAGAAATCGCTGCATTCAGAGTAGGTTTACCTGTTATAGATTCAAAGACTGATTTAAAGTTTTCATAGTCCTCCACTCCCCAACCCATTGCGAACGAGTCTCCCAATACGATAACTTCCGGTGCATTCAAGGAATCTTCACTATCTCGGAGCCCAAAAGAATTGATGGAGAGCGTTGTATCAAACTCTCTATTGGAAAAATTATGTATGCCAGGTCGCAATCGATAGGTTAATTGTGAATCGTATTGTGCACAATCTTGGTCGAAATGAACGATTTTCCGTTCGTGGATCAAATAATAGTTCGCTAAGATTAATCTAATTTTCCCGAAACGTGGCCCAACATGCAAGACAATTTCACCCATTAATTCAACAAAGAATAAAAGGAATACAATCGTCAGGAATGGAACGCCAATTTTGAATAAAATATGTCGGCGTTGCCGTTTATGATCCTTCATATGGTTACACTACTATCATCACTCAATATCTTGAGATAAATACGGTTTTGGTTAATTATGAAAATAATGTTATATTTCACGATGATAGAATAATTTAGATTTGATTTACTTACATACAAATCCGATAGTCTTAATAATCGATTGGATATTAAAGTTACATGGCTCACATTCAAACCAAGACCAAATAACCAAACCCAGGTAGGGAATGGAATCCTAAGGCTTGATGCCAAGTCTTTGCATGACTAGCCCTACAACGACATCTATTCAATTTCTACCTCATTATTAATTTTTTTTTCCGATGAGAGAGATAGGCTTTGTGGTTTTCAGTCTGCTTCCATTTTACAAGTTGCAAAGATGCATGGACAACGAATTTCCGCAACGGCAATACGACTTCCAAGAGAATCCTAAGCTGTGATAGTGTAATAGATGGAACTTTTTTCCCCAATTTTATTTTCAAGTGCCACAGAAAAAAATGCGATAGCATGACCATTAGCATATGATGATTCCACCCCGGGTATTTTCGCACCTCATAATGATCCATTCCGAGTTCCGTCTTGCCCTCTTCAAAACATTGTTCAATTGCCCAGCGTATTCCAGAGAGCCAAACAAAAGTCGATAGCCGGGAGTTCTCGGGAGCATTGCTTATAAAAAAGGAATAAGTAG
>JAJFLO010000408.1 GCA_021772675.1 Verrucomicrobiota bacterium
TTATTTTTCGTACAATTTATCCTCAAAAATGTCCGTAAGAAAAAACTGAAAAAGTCATAATTAGCTGAATTGAAGATAGTTAAAGAATGTCTTCTCGCTAAGCAAGCCGTCTTGTTTTATTTTTACACCGAGAATTGCTGCAATATATCAGATTTGGTCAAACCAATAATGCGACAACATTCCTTATGAAATGGTGGATTATTTATTTTTTAGTCGGTGGCTGTGCCACGGGAGTTACATTAATTACCACGCCGATTTGTCGGAATATTAGTTGGAAATTGGATATTCTAGATATTCCTCTGGGTGAATTTCATAAAAAACATGGTGAATCAACTCCTCTTCTCGGAGGAATAGCAATGTTGATTAGCTGGATCATTACGGTTTATGGCGGCTTGTTGTACTGCATTAAGCTCCAGCACATCCTACCGGATGAGCTCGTCTATCGCATCCCTGGGATTTTGAGTGTACAACCCTTATTATATGTTATTACGGCCGGAGGTATTGCCCTGACAATCATGGGACTCATCGACGACAAAAAACCATTAGGCCCTCTAGTCAAATTCATTCTGCAATTCGTAATTTGCTCTATTGTTGCGATCTATCCCAAAATACGAGTAACGATATTCGTAGAATCGCCAGTTTTAACCTGGATCATTACCGTTTGTTGGTTCATGTTTATTATCAACGCATTCAACTTCTTCGATAACATGGATGGGCTTGCGTCAGGAATGGCGTTTATTGCATCGATATTGTTCACATTGGTCGCAGCATTTGGGAATCAAATTTTCGTAGCAGCCTTAGGCGCTGCGACTGCAGGGGCAGCACTGGGATTCTATTTTTATAATCGGCATCCTGCATCCATTTTTATGGGAGATTCCGGCAGTCATTTCCTAGGCTATATGTTAGCAGTCATCGGTACATTAACGATGTTTTATCATCCATCTACATCACCAACACTAGCGCCACTCTTAATACCTATCCTGGTCCTTGCTGTTATTATATTCGATACATTTGCGGTTGTGATAATCAGACTAAAGAAACGTTTACCTATCTATTGTGGAGATCACAATCATATTTCCCATCGATTTCACGATATGGGAGTAAGTAAAAAACAGGCCGTTTTTATTGTTCATATGTTAGCGCTTTCGATTGGACTTGGTGCCATTACATTAATGTGGTTGGAATCAAAAGGTGTTATCCTTGTATTAATTCAGTCAGCAGCGATGTTATTACTCGTGGTCATACTACATCAAATAAAAAAAACAGATTAAAAAGGGGATGCTTCACAAGATAGTTTACACTTTTGAGTATGCTGTGATAGAAAATGCAAAAAAATAATATCGAATATCGAACAAGGAATGTAGAATCATGAAGTTTTTTCCTTGGTCATTCATAATTCCTTGTTCAATATTAGATATTCAATTTAAATGAAAGGAATATTTTTTAACAAAAGTGTAAACTACTTTTTCGAGCTTAGCGTGAAGCATCCCTTAAAAAGATGTTAAAAAGTTCAAGTTTCAGGGTTTAGCCTGGATTATTCATAAAGTTTTATAATGAGAGTCATCAGATTGCGTAATATCAATGAGTTATAAATATTATTTGCGTGCAGGAATAGTGTTGAAAATCCGCTGTGGTGGAAACTATTTCGAACCCGAAGAACTTTATAACTCATTGAAATTATGTGATATGACGATTCCTAATAGAAAGTTTATGAATAATCCAGGTTAGGGTTAATGAAAGTCGAACAATTTGAAGAAATAGAAACCTGAAAATTGGCACGGGCACTTTCAAGGAGCGTATATTCCCTAGCAGTCTGTCGGACTACTAGTATCGTATCCGGCAAATACACGATGTTTCACGTTCCTCAGCATATAAGGATGTTTATGAACAGGTTAGAAAATCTCAAGCAGAAATACATGAATTTATAAACTATCTTGTTAAGTATTGAAAAGAGAATAACTAAAACAGATTGTAACCGTGAACCCTTAACGTTGAACTTCAAATTATGAATCATCTAAACCCTTCAATGATGCAAAATCTTTGCCGGCAAGCTCTTGCGGAAGATATTGGCAGTGGTGATGCGACAACCCTTGCGGTCATACCTGACACCATAAATGTATTGGGTCATCTGAATTGTCGAGAATCATGCATTATTGCAGGGCTTCCTTTGGTTGATAGAGTTTTCCGTGAACAGGATGAAACATTGAAGTTTGATTCTAGAATAGTAGACGGTCAAAAGTGTATTCGAGGTCAAATGATTGGGACCGTTTCAGGTTCAGCCCGATCGATATTAACGGCTGAAAGAACAGCTCTTAATTTTATTCAGCGGCTTTCAGGAATAGCGACGCGCACCAATAAGTATGTTGAAACTCTCCTAAATTCAAAAACAAAGATTCTGGATACACGAAAAACGACACCAGGGTTGAGGTTTCTCGAAAAGTATGCCGTGGCAATGGGAGGGGGTATCAATCATAGGCATGGCCTATATGACCGCATTATGATAAAAGATAATCATCTATTCGTTGCGTCACTTGCGGGTGCAGGTGGGATTAAAGAATCCGTTATGATGTGCAAATCAAACTATCCTAACCTGGAAATTGAAGTTGAAATTGAAAATCTTGAGCAAATGGAGGAGGCGTTAATCGCAAATTCCGATTACATACTTCTCGATAATATGTCCACTGGTGAAATGATGGAAGCAGTAAAAATGAGAAACGAGTTAAATACAAAAACATTAATTGAAGCCAGTGGAGGAATTACTCTTGAACGTATGCCAGAAATCGCATTTATCGGATTGGATTTTATCTCTGTAGGAGAACTAACTCATTCCGTAAAATCGATTGATATAGGATTAGATTTTCACGATGATAATAGTTACCCATTTATCCCCGGAAATAAAAATTAAATAGCAAGACAAACTCGGTGTAAATCCCTCGGCCGCAGATCATTTTATTTCGGACAACCAATTAAATAGGTTAACGGGACTTTTACCCAGGGAAAAGGAAATCTCTCTATCTCCCAATTATAACTATCACTATTTTCAATGGAATCCACAATTCTTCCCAGTTCATCCACGGTATATGATCGCATATGCGAAACGATCCCGTCCCAGGCAAAAGTTAACGGTATAATTGGAATAGCATAGGTCCAAAATAATTTTTTTAAACTAACCGTTTCAATAAACGGGGTAGCGAGACATAGAGCTATAGGAGAAAGAAAAGCCGCCACTAAGATGTTAATCCACCGTCGTTCAGTCAATTCGAATATCGCTATTGGCACCTTGCTTTCTACCGCATTTTGTAGAATTTTTTTTGCATAAACAGCATCAAAATGATGAAAACTGGTAAAGAAAGTTCGCATCCCTAAGAGATTCTCTGGAGTATTGATGGCGTCTACTGATTCAGAAAGATAATCAATTTTGCCTTTTGATTGATTGGCAATGTGTTTAAATATCTCGATATTGGGATATTTATCCGTTATTGTGATTTTTCCCTGCCATCCCCTTTTTTCTAATAGTTGGTAGATACTTGCAATGGGTCCGGCTGCTCCAGAACATAAATCTAGAATACGATTTTCCTTTGTTTTTTTTAACACACGCTGTATACGTGGAACCGCAGCATGATACAGTTTCAATTTCATTATTACAATATTTAGAAACTGCGTAATACTATTACGAAAATCTGCGTCAAACCATTCTTGATCTTCAAATTCAAAAAGTTGATATCGCTTCATACTACTAGCTGGAAATTTCTTGTTTTTAAGACAGGCATTTAAATTTCATTAACACATAAAGTGATAGTTACAAGTTGATTGCGAATTTTATTCAAGCCTCGAATTTCGCTATTTTCCTGCATGGTTATTGCTTACAAGTTTTGGGAAAAGAGTCTGAGAGAGAACCCTTTTTCAAAATGGTTTCTCTCAGTATCAGCATCGCAGTTTATTATGTTTTTCATCAATGTTGATCCGTGAAAATCCGTGGTTAAGTTAAATTTTGTTTGCGGCTATGACGCGCTAACCTGATTAATTCATCCAGCTTCTACTACGTGCGCATATCTCATTTTCTTATCAGCGAGTTATGAAGAACCCAAAGACTTGAAATAGTTCACTATTCCTTCACCTTCAGAACCTACATAACTCACTGATCTAAAGTAAGCTAAGGGCTCACAAATAAATAACTTGGATTTTTTGCATCTTATCTTCAAGGAAACGGAAAAAGGTTTTTATAGCTGCTAGTCGCGCATTTCTGGTTTTAATTGAGTTTCCGTCCTTTTACTCTATAGAATCCAAAAATGAGAGGATGAGTCGGTGCTCAAGGTCCTCAATGCAGATCGTCTCAAGATATTTATTGAGGCTTTCTGCCGCGAATCGCAAAAGTAGTTTCATGGCATCTCGATAAGCCGCAATAGTATTTTGAGCCAGTCCTCTTTGAAGTGTTAAGTAAGAGATAAAGAACCGTTACATATAATCAGCGATGGCATGTGTTTTGGAGTTTTTCATGGTTGTTTTCCTTTAATTTTTGATGGTTTGGCAAGCAAATGAGTGAAACCGTTGATTGGCCTGTTCAAGCAATTCGGAAGTCGCATGTATATACACTTGAGTAGAGCGGATATCGATGTGGCCCATATAAGTAGCCAGAGCAGGCAAACACCCCTGCAGATCCCTTCCTTGGCGATACCATTGCAAAAGTCGATGGACCGCGAAGGTGTGGCGTAAATCATGAATTCGAGGTCCTGAGGCCTTTGGCTTACGGAGTTGACATTGATTAAGTAGAATACCAAACGTGTTATAGACAGTATATGGGTTTAATCGTCTTTGTTTTAAGTTTATAAATGCGGGTGCATCCGCCCCTCGAGGCGGAATTTTTCGTCGTTTTTGGAGGTAGATTTGCAATTTTTCGGTTGTGGTTCTTGAGAGGGGTACCCATCGGTCCTTACGAAATTTTCGGCGTCGTAAATTTCGATGTCCTTTTTACAGGAGAAATTTGACACAATTACTCCATGGTCAGAGTTCACCTGTTGCGGGCAAGGCCGTCGGTATACTCGCTTGTTAGTAATCAAGCGTTAATTTACTTCAAATAGATTAAAAACATTCAATGTCGGCAGCTTTGCTTTTTCGATTTCTGCCGGTGATTTTCCTTTTCGTTTTCCTTCCCAAAATGGTGTGAGATTATGGACTACACTAATCAAGTTTGCAAAATCGTCATTAAATCGTTTTTTGCTGTAGCGAAA
>JAJFLO010000409.1 GCA_021772675.1 Verrucomicrobiota bacterium
TATCGGACAAATTCCAAGTTGAATTTGTGGTGAGTTTTCTTGTATTCTGGATGCTTTCCTCATAGATTATGGGTATCCTTGTGGTTGATGTTTTTGTTTATAACTATTTAATTATAAATACGTTACGTCATAAATAAACATGGCATTAGCCACAAGGACTTCAATCTCATCCATAGGATTTTTTATAGAAATTCAACACTTTTTTAGTGCTGCAACATATTCGGTAGCAAAAACTTATAAATTTATGGACAGACACTATTTAACGATTTATAGAAACTAAGACTTCAAACTCATATTTCTTAAACGCAATATTAGCTATGAATAAATTTGTTTAAGTTTTTATTTTGAGGCTAATATATTTTCATGTGTTTCATAATATTAACTAAGTAAATATGTTAAGCGTGCGCGACACTGAAGTATATTCAGATTCCTTAAAAATACCCAATTTCAAAAATGCATGAAATAAAGAGTATTGTGAAAAGGGATGGATTCCGGGGTCTGACCCATTAAATTTATAGTTAACCTGTTTTCAATATAATTGTTATAAATATTGCAGTACGACAAAAACGGTTGTTAGAAGCGTTTGTAAATGGCAAAAACCGGACTTAAGGCGCGCCCCTTGCACTCGAGTTCGCGCCAGCCGACAACCCAAGGCAATATTTGGGTCACCCCCTTTTGTTGCTCAGGAAAATTGCAAGACAGCGACTAAGCGACGAGTAATTGATCGGGTCAGACACCAGAAATTTGGGCAAGCTCAGGGTCACACCATTAAAGATGACCCTCATGTTTCCACAGTTTCCCCTGATAAGCCGGTTACAAAGTTTTTTTCACCAGAGTAATGATTGTAACAGCTATCGCCTTTGCTTTTCGATTGCAGTCAGCATGCCGCGCAAAATATTGATTTCCTTGTGGGTTAATTCGCTGCGCAGGTATAAACGCCGGAATCGAGTCATGATCGTTCCCGGCTGCTCCGGGTCGAGAAGATCATAATCCTCTAACAGCTGTTTCAGGTGAGTAAAATAACCCTCAACCTCAGCACTGGATGCAGGTAAATCCTTATCTTCGATTTTGCTGTCAGGCTTAACCGACTGTTGCCTAAAAATTTCATAACAAAGCACCTGGATTGCAGAGGCAATATTGAGCGAACTGAATTCTGGATTGGTCGGAATACATACCATGCCGTTGCACAACTGAATTTCTTCGTTAGTTAAGCCAGAATGTTCCCGGCCAAATACCAGTGCAGCCCGACTTCCCGCTTCCATGGTGCTTAACTTTTCAACCATCTCGCGGGGTTCCAATTCCGGCCACGCAAGCGAGCGCCGACGGGCGCTGGTCGCGATCACATATTGGCAATCGGCGATTGCCGTTTCAAGGCGGTCGTGGATTTTATGCGCATCGAGAATTGCATTCGCCCCCGAGGCACGCGCATAGGCAACCTCCCCAATCGGACATTGAGGATCTACCAGTACCAGCTGGGTAAAGCACATGTTGTTCATCGCCCTGGCAGCCGCACCGATATTGCCAGGATGCGTAGTGCCAACCATGATGACTTTGATATTTTCAAGTTTCATAAGCATTGTTTTCGAGGCCAGAAATTCCGGTTAGTCTAGTTTATTCAGAGGTTTTTTGCTAGGCAAGCTCAGAGCAAGCCCAGGGGCACACCTGAATGGCGCTAAGTTAAGGAATCATAAGCACATTTGTTTCAGTAAATCAGTCCTGTCATTTTTGCACTTCAAGTGAAATAGCCATCTTGGCTGTTTCCCGAAAGAAAGATGACTACGGGGGAGCTGTTACATGACAGCTCGTTCATAATTCCGTCCCACGCAGTCGTGGGACGGAATTACAATCTAACCCACTCCCGTGCAAGTTTTTTGCAGGGAATGACGAACTCGTCTGACATTGGTCGTTAACACAAACTTCGATCGTTCGCACCCCTCTTTATATCAAATAAGTTACCGTTTTAATAAATTCGGCGACTTCCGTCTCTCATCATTAAAATTTTATCGCAGTTTGTTTGTCTATCCGACTTCAGGCGAAAATCTTAACGACGCTTCCACAAGGACGTGCAATCGTCAGATCGCTAAAGCTCTCTTAAAACTTCTGCTTATAACGTGATCACGTACGTGAAACGTCATCGTGAAAAGCGGGACTACGAACTAACCACACTCCCAATATAAGATTTTCTGTAAAAGTAGTACTGCCTGCTAATTGAGGTTACGAACCAGAAATCACGGTCTTAAATTCGTCAATCCAGCCATTTAAGAATTTCTTAATGGTTCCTAATTTATGATAATTTTTAGAATATCTGGCGATGATTAGAAGAGAATTCTTTTTATTCCTGACAATTAAATCAATAAGATAAAGACGGTCATGCCCGGGGGCCTGCAGTAACGTTGTTTCTACGTCAATATCAACCTTTGACATGACGCTGGCAGGTTGATAATTAAACCGAATGGGACTGATTTCATGTGTAAAAGGAAGTCGACCGTCAAGCGCCATCATTTCAAAGGTAACGCCTCCCATCGGAATTTCGTTATACATGTGCCGAAATCTTTTTATCTGTTCTGCTCCAGAAAAATCAGATTTAATCGATAACGGTAACGGAACGTCCCCGGCAAACCAACCCGATGCATCACTGTAATCTTTATCCAGGTTCAGGTTTCGTCGATGCAATCGATGATTAACGATGGGTTCTTTGTCCTCTGTCCATTCAGCCAGATATCGGTATAACCCGACAGATAAACAGGTAAACATATCTTTTTTCGAATTGAAATCACCGTTTAAGCACAGCTCCTCAAGCTTATAGCTTTCGCTATATTCTCTCTTTGAAGCCATATCATTGAGTCCCTTATTAAAATCAGTTGGACATCGTGTTTTCTTCTTCTTTATCTTATCATTCCAGAACCGATAATGGGTTGTCATAGTAGTGCTATCGTCACACACCTTACTGAGGTCATCGACATATAATTGATACCGGCGATCGACGACGGTTACCTGCTTCTCCGGGTGATTGTAAAAGTCGAATAAATCATTATAAAGGCACGTCATCGTGACGCCGTCTGCGACAAGATGATGAATGACGAATATTACATGATACCTATTGACATCAACAGAACAAACCGCGCAGGTCAAAAGTGTCGCTGAGTGAATTGAAATCCGTTTATTTAACCGGCGAGTAATGAGTTGTATTCGTTTCTTCAACGCGCTGCTATCAAGATTTTGCAAATCTTCATAGTCCACTGCAATGTCTACGTCTTCCAGCTCGCGAGAAATCCAATGTCCATTTTTACGCGAAAATTGTTGTCTAAAAATATCGTGTTTATGTATCGTTTTCTTCAGAGACGATTCAAAACGTTTTATATCGATAGTGTCCGATAAATGCAGATCAAAAGACTGTATTAGATGGCACAGAGGTTCATCTCCGAATTGCTTCATAAATGTCGTTTGTGCAGGTGATAAACGATTATCATTCGATGTTTCAAATGAATAGCCCAGTTCGCGGGCTAACTGAACCGTTGCATCATTAAGTTTTCCAACCTTACCAGCGGCTTCTGTCCAGGAATTTGCCAGACTGGCGTCAATAATCTCGTGAGTTTTAAAGTTCGGATCCCCGATCGTTATCGAATTGACATGGAGACCATCCGTCATTCTGTCGCCGCTATACGGTTGCAACATTGCGTCTTCGAATTCAATATTTAAGCGTGAGCATAAATCAGTCATCGTTTTTTCGGGATATTTCACCAAATCTTCATAACGAATCGATAGCCGACGATTCTGAGGGACTTCTGCAAGAAATTCTATTAGGTTATTATTATAGTTCACCCATAATTGCTCCGCATACAAACGAGGATCAGTCTTTATACCCAGTAATTTGTCAAATCGATTTCGAATAAACGACTCCACAACAGCCGAAGGATGACGAACCAAATGAATATAAAATGCATTGTTGCTAATTTCCTCTGCGCGAGCCAAAACCGCTTTATCTGCCGCATACGACGGTGACTTGTCTACAATGAAACGACCACCCGCCTTTTCCTGTAGATATTCGTAGATACCTTTAATAGACAGTTCCTGCGATTCCAACTCAGAAATTCGTGCTAATGCTTCCTGAGGACTAAGATTTTCCAGGTTTGCGACGGTCTCAACGAGGCCTTCTCTCAGAAATTGTTGTGGCCCTGTAAGAACTTCGGAACGTTCTTTTAGGTTTTTAAATGGCACTAAATGGAGTTCGGGCGGAGCGAAAATCTGGCTGTGTCCCGCCATCATGACTCTGAGCAGTGTCGATCCAGCTCGAGGGGTACTCAAAATGTAGATGATTGGATTCGTTTTTTGTAGTGATTCCGACGTTGATTCACCAAGTCGTTCTGAAGGAATCTCCGCTGCAATATAGGCCGTTAATTTTTCCAGATTGTCATGCTCAATCAGCTCATTTGGATAAATTCTAAGTCCGAATTTCTCTTCGATGCCCTGAATTAATTGCATACCAAAAATTGAATCAATCCCCATCTCAGACCAATTTTCGTAATTATCAATGTCACTCAGTGGAATCTCTGATATATCGGAGACAAACTGACGAAGACTATTGGCAATGTCACCATCTGTATTTTTTATTAAAACGGCCGATTCAGATTTTTTACTATGTGAATTTTCTTCTTTCCCTAATTCCGGACACTTAACCTTTAGATTTACGATACCATTACTTTCAGCAACGATGACATGTTGAGAAAGCTTTTCTTCCAGATGCGACGCCTTAATTACATGTGAGCGGTCAAACCCCTGCTCCTGTAAAACAACCTCCCACATGTCAGTGCTCAATAATGGCGCTCCGCGTAAACGATAGTCTTTATCTTCAAACATCCACCAACCGTCGAGTAGGCCAAAGGTTAATGTGAGTAAATCTTGTCGAACTGTAAATTCGTTTATCACAAGCCATCCGTTGGTTTTAAGCAACCGTTTAACATTGGCAATAGTTTGATTCATATTCTTAGTGGCGTGCAGGACGTTGGATGCAATGACAATGTCAAAATCACCGGGTTGAAATTCTTGTTCAAGACTATCTCGTTCAATATCCAGCGTTTTGAAGTCAACAAACGGATATTGCCGACCGTATGTTTTCTCCCCATAATTAACAAGACCTCCAGAGACATCTGTATAATAGTAATGAATATGATCGCCAATGTCTTTAATACCTTCCAATACGGCAACGGTGGTCCCACCAGTTCCAGCGCCAACTTCAAGAATTTTTATTTTGCTCCCGTTCGGCATTACCGGTAGCCAGGTATCAGAAAATGATCGAACACAGCGAGTTACTTGACGATTGTAATAGTCTGCTACGGCATTATTGCCATAGACCCGCTCGACCAATTTTAGCGATGAATTTGGAAACATGATATCAGTTGCCAACGCTTTGCCCTGGAGAATTTCGACGAGATTTTCAAGGCATATACACAGCAACTCGATATGTGCGCTAACCGGAGGATATTTTTTTAACAGTTCATGTTTTCGTTTCTCAAGTTCTTTTGCGTCATAACGTTGCACATGCGCATTGACCTCTACCTGTCCATCCTGAATCAGAAGGAAATCCGCTTTTTCTAAGCAATCGAGCAATGTTAAAAATAATTGATCATAGCGGCTAATAATCTTAAGGTCATGTTGAAGATCGGCAATTACGTAGCAGTCTCCAGATTCCTTAAAAATACCCAATTTTAATAATGCATGAAATAAAGAGTATTGTGAAAAGCGGTCAAGGGCATCAAGCGCTCCCTGGTATTGGAGCAATTGTTTCGTTTCTTCATGTGACGAACCCAATCCCGGTAAAAGCTGTTCAAGAAATGATGGAATATTTTGTGGATATAGCTCTATTCGCGACGTCGTATCGACACCGCTTGCAACCAGAACTTTACTGGCAAGCTTAACAGCAATCACCTGGTTTAGACGATTTTCGAGAATTCGCTGGAGCGCTTCAAGCCCCTCTACCGGAGTAATCGGTAAAAATCCTCGTGTCTCATACTCAGAGTCTAAACCATCAGTTTTACCAACACCGACATTTGCCCAATATCCCCAATTAACAACTTTGATTGGATACGTAGATTTGCTGTTCGCATATAATGCATAGGCATCTTCGAATATATTTGCAGCAATATAACTGCTGATCCCGGGCATTGCGGTAAATGATATTGCCGAGGAAAAGAATACCATGAAGTCAAGCGACTCACGAGAGAATATATGATTCACAACCGCCCCACCCTTCATCTTCGAGGCAAGGCCCAATCTAAAACTGTCTTCATCCAAATTTGCTAATGGATTATCTCTCAATTCAACAGCGGCATGAAATACACCATTGATGCTCCCAAATTTATTTTTTGCCTGGCTAAGGGCAGCCTCTGCACTAGCGGGATCGGTAATGTCAGAATGTAAATAAAGAACCCGGCCTCCTGCCGACTCAATTTCCGATATACGTTTCTTTTGATCTTTGGAGAGACGACTTCTGCCAATCAAAACCAATCTGGCATGAAACTTTTGTGCAAGAAACAAACTGAGTTGGAGTCCTATTCCTCCTGCACCTCCAATAATTATGTAAACGCCATTAACCTTATAGGGTACGGTGTTTACTGCCGGCAGGTAAATGCGTTCGACTGATCGGACATAACGCTTCCGGTCTCGAATGGCTGTATCCTCACCACGTGAATTACCGGGTTCAGCAACAATTGCATCTATGATAGATTCGATTTTTGATGCAGATGAATCGACATCGAAATCAACGTCCATACACGTTAATTCCCATTGTGGATATTCAACGGCAATCGCCCTCCCTAAACCATGTGAGCTGGCGGCATACGGATTACGTATATCTTCATCTAAAACTTGATAGACATAATTGGTTACAATGTTCAGTTTTATCGAGGTATTCGCCAGGTTATTATTAATGAGCGTTTTCGTGAGTCGAAATAAAGAAATCACCCCTTGATTTTGCGATTGCTCGAAAGCGGACCAATCGTCATCCTTAAACGAACGTGTCTGAATTCCGGTAAAGAAATAGATTCTAAGATCAATTTTTCGTGTAGCTGAAATTCCAATCTGTTTGAAACATGCATCAACCCCTTTGGGATCATTCGTGTCTATTTCCCAGTATCCCTGAGAATGTTGAACACTCCTGGTGGCACCAATCTCAATCCTGATTATACTCATTGTTGGATAACGTGCTATCAGAGCATTAGTTAATTGCTCTGATTGTTTCGTATAAACCACAATGATATCAACTTTTTCCCGTTGCGTTGGTTTTGTATTCTTAGCATGGTCGCCAATTTCTAAAGGCAATGTATGTCGTTTCCATTTTGTTCTGTAGAAAAAATTATCGAAAGATTCACCGTTATTTTGAATGTCGGAGTCAGACGTGTCGATGCTGACATTTTTGTCAAGCTGGACATCCGGCGCACCCCTGCTATCGTCGATCCAATGATATTCTCTGGCAAATGCGTATGTGGGCAATGACAATCGACGCATCGTGCACCCTGTATATAATGATCCCCAGTTAATATCCGCACCGGCAACCCATAATTGAGCCAGTTTGGAATAGTTCCTGGTTGATATAAGACTTTGAATAAACGTTTGCCCCTCTTCTCCATCGACTAGTTGTCGAATAGCCCCCTTCTGTGCCTGTTTTTTATTTCCAGTATACAAATCTGGACTATCTAACTGGCGGTCTAAAAAGCGAATCAGCTTATCGTTGAATTCAGTGTAATTACTAGTCGTAAATGCCAAGCGTTCGTTCATCGCTTCACGCCCCACCTGTAGTGTATAGGCAAGGTCGGCAAGAGACGAGGTGTGGGAAGAGGTGTCAGGTGTCAGGTGTCGGGAAACGTGCTTCAGAAGTTTTTTGGCGTTTTCTCGAAGGCGTTCTTCGGTCTTTGCTGACAGAACGATAAGATAGGTCTGATCTGACGGATCCGACTGATCGGACTGATGAATTCTATTACCCAACTCAGGAGATCTTTTCCTTTTTCCAATCTCTGACACCTGACACCTGACACCTGAACCCTCTTCCACATATTCCTCCAAGACAACATGGGCATTGGAGCCACCGAAACCAAAGGAACTTACACCGGCTCGTCTGGGAACGAGAACACCGGAAGAACTACGCAATCGGTCCCACGGTTTTGTCTTGCGTACGATATAAAATGGGCTGTCCTCCAATTCGATATAGGGATTGACTGACTCAAAGTTAACCGTTGCAGGTAGCGTTTTATGTTTTAGAGATAAAATTACCTTTATGATTCCGGCGATTCCTGCCGCTGTCTCCAGATGTCCGATATTTGTCTTCACCGAACTAATGCCACAATATCCCTTTCGCAATGGCATGCTCTCATCATTGTCACTTAACTCAGCAAACGCTCGTTTTAAGCCGTTAATCTCGATCGGGTCCCCCAAACTTGTCCCTGTCCCATGTGCTTCGATATAGGTCAGTGATGCGGGATTCACATCTGCCTTTTCATAAGCCCTGACCAATAGTTGTGCCTGAGCATTCGGGCTTGGGGCAGTTAGAGAATTTGTTCGACCACTATGGTTTACCGCGCTTGCCTTAATTACGGCATAGATATTATCACCATCAGCCACTGCCTTGCGTAATGGTTTCAATAATATCGCCCCTACCCCTTCACCACGAACATAGCCATTTGCTCGCTTGTCGAACGTTTTGCATCGACCGTCTTCGCTTAACATGCCGGCTTTGCTAAACGAAATATGTAGACTTGGGGTCAAAATAGTATTAACTCCTCCAGCAATGGCCATCTCGCAATCACCACTGTGGATGCTTTCGATTGCCCGGTGGACTGCTACCAATGAGCTTGAACAGGCCGTATCAATGGGTTCACTTGGACCATTTAAGTTTAGAAAGTATGATATGCGGTTGGCCAAAATTGCGTGGGATAACCCGGTTGAGGTTTGAGCGCTAACCTCAATGCGATTCTTCTGCACAAGTTCACTGTAATCAATCGTGGCAACACCAACAAATAGTGATGTCATGGTCCCGGATAGATCCGACGCTTTATAACCGGCATCTTCAATTGTTTTCCAAACAGTTTCAAGAAAAAGACGTTGTTGAGGATCCATTAGATTTGCTTCTCGCGGAGTAATACCGAAGAATCCCGCGTCAAAAAACTTTACGTCCTTCATAAACCCACCCCACTTCGCCGTGGTTTTATTGGACTCAGTGGCTGGATCGCCATAAAAATGTTGCCAATTCCAACGATCTTCAGGAATTTCAGTAATAAGATCTTTGCCTTCCTTAAGATTGTTCCAAAATACCTCCAGGTTTTCCGACTGTGGAAAAACACCATGCATGCCAATTATTGCAATCGGTTCTTTAGCGTCGGACTGCTTATATTGAGACCCCATGTTCGTATCTGTAAATGAAAGTCTTGATTCGGCTGTTTTAAGGCTGGAAATTTCTGAATCCCACTGTTTTCGATCATCGACCAAAGGTTCGCCGGATGGCACTTCGGCAAGTTTGTCAGGAACAGTCAAAGAAGTGAATTCTTCAGTAATCGAATCCGACGTCTGATAATTTTTATCAGATAAATCATTTGCGGCAGACTCAGTGCTTATTCCGTAGAATGATTTAAATTGTTCTCCATATTCCTCAAGAAGGTATTGCGAAAAACTCTCAATTGTAGAGTATTCAAAAAACACGGCCGGATTGATTTCAATATTGTAAAAACTGTTCACATTATTGACCAGATTTGTCAAGGTTACTGAATCGAGTCCGAATTCGCTGATGTCTTCCTCGATATCCAGATCTTCCTCTCTCATTTTTAGTAATGTTGACATCTCCTCAACAATACGGATTTGAATCTTGGGAAGAATAGTCGTTACCACAGACGCCATCACAGATGCCGCCACCGGCGCCTTTGATTCAACAGGCTGATCCTTATGAACATCAGCAGCCAAAATTTTTGACATCTGTGCCTCGATTCCGTACATAACGAGCACCTGCGAATTAATCAGTTTCGCATTTGCTAATTTTAAGCACTGTTCGAATGCATCCAGGCCAGTTGCACTATCCAAAAGTTCCATTCCAGTTTTTTGCCGGATAAGCTTTTGAGATTCAATTGGAATTGTCATGCCACTCTCCTTCCAGAGTGGCCAATTTATCGACACGGTCATACCCATACGTTTGCTTTCTTCCTGCCTTTGCCTGCGACAGTCTGCAAATGCATCCAAAAAGCGATTGGCCGCAGCATAATCGCATTGTCCCAAGTTCCCGATGATTGATGACAAGGATGAAAATAACATAAAAAAATCGAGATCTACCCCTGCAGTCACAGCATCTAGCGTTAAGGTACCGTGAACCTTCGCCTGTAATACAGCATCAATATCATCAGGGCCTTTTTTTGTTATCAACGCATCACGAATAACCCCGGCACTATGTATCACTCCATTCAGGCAACCAAATTTTGATATTGTCGATGTCACGACTCGTGCCATTTCATCATGGTTGGTAACATCAACCTGTTCGTAAACAACTTCAGATCCTAATGTCTTGAGTTCATTAATTTTGCTGCGCTTTGAATTATTCAAGGCAGAACGCCCGGTCAAGATGAGTTTTGCCTGGAAAGATTCAGCAAGATGACTTGCAATTATTAGTCCTAATCCCCCTGTACCGCCCGTAATGAGATACACACCGTTTTCACGTATTGGAAGATTCATTGGCTGTTGCAATAACTCACGAGAAAGCCTTTTTATTGAACGAGATAAACGTTCGGATCCTTCATATAGAATTTCGATAGCATATGGATCTTTTTGAGTTAGTTCACTAACCGCCAGAGCAATGCTATGCTCATCTGTAAATGAGCTAGGAACCATTAACATACTGAAGTGACAACGAGTGTTTTCCAGGTTGGCAGTTCTGAGAAAGCCTGCCAGCGCCGCGTTCACAGGCGAAGGAGTTTGGGAATCGACGTGGCAGGCATATATCAGGCGAATCTGTTGCCGTTTTTTCTGCGCCAACAAAGCCTGCGTAAGATAGAAAACAGAATACAAACTAAACGTCAGATCATCACTTATTGTGGTAGTAGATAGCTGTGAACTTTCATTCCAGTAATAGAGAATCTCGATAGCTGAGTTTCCCAAGTTAACGCTGTTTAGTAGGTGAGAATAATCATCAGAATTGTCCGGACGAATACGATAGGTAATTTCGTCGTCACAAATAAAACTCTCCCCTGGAATTATAAGATATTGACTTTGTGTTTTACCGTTAGATTGGGCTCGCATCCTGCGCAAAGCCTGAAAACGTTTATCGTCGCGATCAAATAACAATAAACAGGATTCCTGCGAAGACTCAATGCTAGTCGATGTTTTAGCTATTAACGGTTTTTTACTCCAGGTAGGGACGTAATAACAGGTCGTCGCTGATTTTAGAGATTTAATCGTACCCGATTCGGTACTTTTAGTTTCCTGCACGTCGACCTGGCGAAGCTTAAAATCCACTAAACTGACCAGGATTTTCCCTGATGAATCTGCAATATCAAGATTAAATGTATAGCTTTCAGGGCTATCGTTATGGCCATGTGAGTGTTGCTTCACATACGCAAAACATTTAGTGGTTAATGGCTGAAAAATTTTAACTTCAGCCAAAGAAAATGGTAGGAAAAACGCGTTGTCGCGTTTCAACAACCCCACGACTGACTGGAATGCAGCGTCAAGAATAGTTGGATTTAAACCATACTCAGAATACCCATCGGAACTATCATTTTTTATGCTTATTTCAGAAAGCGCTTCAAATTTATTATAATGCAACTGCTTCACTGCCCGGTAATTCGTGCCATAGGAAATGCCGACTTCTTTAAACTGGCTGTAGAATTCATTATGGGTAATGACCTCATTACACCGGGATTGAATGTTATCTATATCGAGATGTTCAATATGCCCCTGTAGATCCTGTGAAGATTGACAGCCGACAATTCCCTGGGAATAATCATTAGTGTTCTGGTCTTGGTTATCTGAAATTCTGACACCGAATCGACACTCATCAACTTCCTTAACCGAAATGGAAAGAGTGATACCATCAGCAGGAATGATAACAGGTCTCATCCACATAATATTCTTCAAGCCTACTACTCTCATGCCACCGGTAGAAATTTCACCCGCACTGCGTAGCATTTCCAAAGACACCGCGGCTGGAAGAACATAGTGATTCTGGACAACGTGATCACGAACCCACTGATTTTCGCAATCCAGGAATTTAATAAAACATTGCTTATGGAGTGTCGAAATGTTAGAATCGATAAGAGGATGTAACCGCCCGTTCATCATTGGCAAATGACCCGATGAAATCTGATGCGGCTCTGTGGGAACCCAATATCGCTCTTTAAGAAATGGATAGGTTGGTAGTGGTATTCTGCTCGGTGTTTCTATTGAATAAAGTCGTGACCATTCAATATTAGCCCCCTGAACCCATAACCGAGCGATCTCTTTAATGTTTTCTTCGTTCAAGGCGTTTTCGATATCAATAGAACTGATCTTCTTCTTGGTTTCCCGTTTACCAATAAATACTGTAGAGGGCACGTTTATATCGTTTAGGTAGATTTCCAATTGACCCACCAAATCTCTCTCATCTTCAGCAAGACAGGCAATGCGAAATTTCATAGGATCTCTACCAATTTGTAGAGTATATGCAAGACTCTCGAAATCCAGGGTGTCTCGACAGTTCGGAGATGAAGTTGATTGGGTATTATCGAATTGCGAATTCCCTTTTTCTTTAAGGTAACCCACCAGGCCTTCGACTCTCGCTCCTAATCGATCGTCAGTCTTTGCGGAAAGTACAATTAACCGGTGTTTTGGTTTTTTTTCCGTATCTTTGTTATTTTCCGTAACGGCGATAACTCGTTCTCGATTCTCTGAAACTGGCCGAGAAGAAACAGGGGCTTCCTGTAAAATCAAATGCACGTTGGTTCCACCTGCTCCGAATGAGCTGATTCCACCTCTTAGTGGGCCTTCCTTCCGCTGGCCGTCCATATCCTGCCACGGCCGACACCAATCGCTGACTTCATGCTGGATCTTGAATGGTGAATTTGAAAAATCTATTTCTGGATTGACTGTTGCAGAGTGTAGAGATGGAACCAATTGTCGATGCTCCATTTGTAAAACCAACTTCGTTAATCCAACAATTCCTGCAGCCGACTCAAGATGTCCAACATTTGATTTAACCGAACCTAAAGCACAAAATCCTTTGTCTTCTGTATAGTTACGAAACGCCTGAGTTAATCCAGCCATTTCAATCGGATCCCCCAGCGATGTCCCGGTCCCATGTGCCTCAATATAGCTAATCGTTCGCGCGTCAACGTCTGCCTTTTGCAATGCATTGAAGATGACATCTGCCTGCGCACCTGGACTTGGGACCGTATAACCACTGGTCGCCCCACCGTGATTAACAGCGCTTCCGATTATAATCGCCTGGACGGCGTCCCGGTCGCGAATGGCGTCTTTGGCCGGCTTTAAGAGAATGCTTCCGACCCCTTCACCGGGGACATAACCATCCCCTCCTTCGCCAAAAGCCCGACATCGACCATCACTGGAAAGCATTTGCATTTCGCTCAATTGCAAATATTTATTTGGATGTATGGATAGATTTACCCCCCCGGCAATAGCCCACTTACAATCGCCGTTGCGAATACTCTCACAAGCAAGATGCACAGCAAGCAATGAGGAAGAACACATTGCATCAAGCGCTAGACTGGGTCCCTTAAAATCAAAAAAATATGAAATCCGATTAGCGATGGATGCATGCCAGGCGCTTGTCACTGCATTCACACTGCCATTTCCTTCATTTTGACCGGAAAGAAGTTGATAGTCGTTCCACATGACCCCAACAAAAACACCCACGGATTGAATTGATTTTGCCAACATATTAGCAGCATATCCGGCATTCTCAATGGTCGTCCAAACCGACTGCAAAAATAGTCTCTCCTGTGGATCCAGGCGTTCCGCTTCCTTAGGCGAAATTCTAAAAAAGTGAGGATCAAAACAATCATGAAGGTCAATCCAACCACCCCATTTGCTATAGCTTTTACCAATTTTTCCTCGTTCCGGATGAAAATACTGTTGAAAATCCCAGCGTGAATTCGGAATTTCCGAGATACAATCTTTACCTGCCTTAAGGTTCTCCCAAAATTGATCAATATTATCAGCCATAGGATAAGCTCCACTGAGACCAATGATTGCTATAGCATCCTCGGAAATAGTTTGTTTAACCTCCGGGGCATTTTGTGTGATCCTATCAACTTTAGGCGGGAAAGAGACTGATTTCGTTACTAAAGAATGGGCATTGATACTGATCAAATACTCCGCCAGTTCTGAAATTGTGGGATATTCAAATAACAATGTCGGATAGAGATCGCATTTCAGCATCTTCTCCAGCGTCTGAACGAGTTCCATGAGATCTGAAGATTCGAGGCCCTGATCGTAAAACCCGACATCGACAGCAACTTTGTTTGCAGGGCAGTTAAGCACGCCGGAAAAAAGTCCGCAAAGTAGATCAAGCAGCTCCTGCGTTTCATCAATTTCATTAGATTCAGTTTCCGAAATTGCTGCTAAAGGCATAATCAAAGACTCATGACGTATCCGTTTTCCGGATAGTCGCGAGATTTTTGCAAGTTGAATTCCCTTCTCGTTATATAGATTGATATCCTGGTTGTAAATATCCTGATTCGCATTCACCGTCGGCATCGATGCCTTTAAAAGACATGTTTCGGGCAAAGGACCGGTCGCACGAAATTCCTCGATATACATAGGTATGAAGGCTGCTTTTTCTGCGTCTTTCCCTTTTATTCCAAGTGGCGCTGCCGCGACAACTGTCGAACAGTCAAGTAAAGCAGGGTGTAGAAAAAAATCGTTAGTGTACTCTCTTGCACTTTCAGACAACGTCATTTTCGCAATTAAGTACTGATCGTTTAAGAATGCCTGCCCATGCGGCTTCATAAAATCTTGATGCACAATATTCGACGCCCTGGCCATCCCATAAATATCCTCCAAGGCTAATGCGGTTGAAGTTGAATCACGAGCCTCATCGAAATTCAAGAGTGAAGTCTCTAACGGTGACAATAAATGTAGCTGCGCAGTCGCATTTTGTATCCAAGAATCGACTCTTGAACGATCACTATTAATTTGTCGGCTATCAACGGAGACGGTCCAAAATTCACTGTTTTTTTCAAGACTAATTTGTATCTCATAATTTTGCATTTTTTTTAGTGAGATCGGTTTAGTAAACAGTATCTTTTGTAACGAGATATTCTTTACATCAAACCCGCATTTTTGAGCGATACGCCAAATCATATCAAGAAATGTCACACCCGGTAATATGAGAATACCGTGTACTTGATGATCGCGAACGATCGCATCGTCATAGTTTAATTGTGATTTGAACGTCTTTTTTTTGAAAGACATTATTGAATACCTTGTTTTAAAAAGTTATAACTAATTATATTTATAGAAGTTGCTCTTGATACATTAAACCTCTTGCCTTACTCATCGCATAAAATTCAATTGCAGCTTGTTCGTAGTTCCGTCTTCAGGCGGAAGTCTCTGCGACGCTTCAGCGAGCTATTAAAAACACAGGATCGCTAAAGCTCTCCGAAAACTGCCGCTTAAAAGCGGGACTACAAACTAACCACACTCCGTGTACAAGATTTCCTGCTTAAAGTATGCAAAACACATCCGGCATTAGATCAGTCACAGTTTTAATACGTTAAACTTCTTTCCTTACTCATCACTCAATATTCAATCGCAGTTCGTTCGTAGTTCCGCCTTCAGGCGGAAGTTCTCGCGACGCTTTAGCGAGCCCATAAAAAACTCTGGATCGCTAAAGCTCTCAGAAGACTTCCGCTTAAAAGCGGTACTACAAACAAACCGCACTCCCGTACAAGACTTCCTGCTTAAAGTATGCAAACACATCCAGCATTAGATCAGTCAGATTTAAGACATTTAACCTCTTTCCTCGTTTATCATTAAAATTCAATTGCAGCTCGTTCGTAGTTCCGCCTTCAGGCGGAAGTCTCCGCGACGCTTCAGCGAGCAATTAAAAACACTGGATAGCTAAAGTTCTCCGAAGACTTCCGCTTAAAAGCGGTACTACAAACAAACCGCACTCCCGTACAAGATTTCCTACTTAAAGTATGCAAGCACATCCGGCATTAGATCAGTCAGGTTTAAGACATTTAACCTCTGCCTTCACTCATTGCATAAAATTCAATTACAGCTCGTTCGTAGTTCCGTCTTCAGGCGGAAGTCTCTGCGACGCTTCAGCGAGCAATTAAAAACAAAGGATCGCTGAAGCTCTCCAAAACTTCCGCTTAAAAGCGGGACTACAAACTAACCGTCCTCCATGTATAAGATTTCCTGCTAAATATTAACACATCCGGCATTAGATCAGTCAGGTTTAAGACATTTAACCTCTTTCCTTACTCATCGCTAAAATTCAATCGTAGCTCGTTCGTAGTTCCGTCTTCAGACGGAAGTTTGAGCGACGCTTCAGCGAGCACTTAAAAACACTGGATAGCTAAAGCTCTCCGAAGACTTCCGCTTAAAAGCGGTACTACAAACAAACCGCACTCCCGTACAAGATTTCCTGCTTAAAGTATGCAAACACATCCGGCATTAGATCAGTCAGGTTTAAGACATTTAACCTCTTTCCTCACTCATCGCTAAAATTCAATCGCAGTTTGTTTGTAGTTCCGCCTTCAGGCGGAAGTTCTAGCGACGCTTCAGCGAGCTATTAAAAACAAAGGATCGCTAAAGCTCTCCGAATACTTCCGCTTAAAAGCGGGACTACAAACGAACTGCACTCCCGTACAAGATTTCCTGCTTAAAGTATGCAAGCACATCCGACATTAGATCAGTCAGGTTTAAGACATTTAACCTCTTTCCTTACTCATCGCTAAAATTCAATCGCAGTTTGTTTGTAGTTCCGCCTTCAGGCGGAAGTTCTAGCGACGCTTCAGCGAGCTATTAAAAACACAGGATCGCTAAAGCTCTCCGAAAACTGCCGTCTAAAGACGGAACTACAAACTAATGGCCCTCCATATATAAGAATTCCTGCCAGAGACTATCACATCCGACATTAGATCAGTCACAGTTTTAATACGTTAAACTTCTTGCCTTACTCATCGCATAAAATCCAATTGCAGCTCGTTCGTAGTTCCGTCTTCAGGCGGAAGTCTTAGCGATGCTTCAGCGAGCACTTAAAACACTGGATCGCTGAAGCTCTCAGAATACTTCCGCTTAAAAGCGGGACTACAAACTAACCCCACTCCGATACAAAATTTATTGCAAAGGTATGCTAACACATCCGGCATTTGTCTTTAAGAGAAAACTTCAATAAGCAATACTCCTTTTCATACCAATCAATCACTATCTCCATTTAACAAAACAAAAAATTATAGCTCTGGATCGTCCCAACCTTGACCATAATCTAATACTGGGTATGCTCGCCATCGTTTTTCAGCCTCTGCAAGACCAATAGATTCTATATATGATAAAGCACTTGAATATGGCCAGTTCTGCCATTTTGTTACATACCCATGATGAACGGGATTATTATGGATGTAATTCAAGGTAGCCCATTTGTGTCGTTCAGAGCGAATCTCCCGGTCACTGCATCGATGAAAACATTTCCGCCCACGGATGTTGTCCTCACCGTTCCAGGTGAATGACATTTTCCCATGTAATTTTCCCAACGCACTGACTGTTCGGCGGATTGCTGATGATATAACCAAACAGTGGTAATGATTTGGCAACAAACACCATGCTAGTACCTGTTCTGTATCTGTAGCTAATGTACCTAATAGCAATGCTTCAAAATCCGTCATTCTATCTGGAGTTTCACCGACTATTGATTGATGGTCATAACACGCTGCGCTAACATGATATAAATGCCTCTCGTTGAAATGAGGTGGACCATGCCAAGCCGTTCCAGTTTTTTTTCGCTTGGTTAATACTTCTTCGCGCATTTCAGGCGACATTTTACGCCAATTGTACATGGTTTATCCTATAATTACTGTTTGTATAAATTTATAATGTCCAAAATTGAATCGTAACAACCTTCCTCACTCATCACTTAAAATTCAATTGCAGCTCGTTCGTAGTTCCGTCTTCAGGCGGAAGTCTCAGCGACGCTTCAGCGAGCCCTTAAAAACTCTGGATCGCTAAAGCTCTCAGAATACTTCCGCTTAAAAGCGGGACTACGAACTAACCGTCCTCCATGTATAAGATTTACTGGTAAATATTAACACATCCGGCATTGGATCAGTCAAATTTAAGACATTTAGTCTCTGTCCTTACTCATCGTATAAAATTCATTTGACGCTCGTTCGTAGTTCCGTCTTCAGGCGGAAGTCTTAGCGACGCTTCAGCAAGCGACTAACAACACCGAATCGCTGAAGCTCTCCGAAGACTTCCGCCTAAAAGCGGGACTACGAACTAACCGTCTTCCATGTATAAGATTTCCTGGTAAATATTAACACATCCGGCATTAGATCAATCACAATTTTAATACATTTAACCTCTGTCCTTACTCATCGTATAAAATTCAATTGAAGCTCGTTCGTAGTTCCGTCTTCAGGCGGAAGTCTTAGCGAGGCTTCAGCGAGCAATTTAAAAACACGGGATCGCTAAAGCTCTCCAGAAACTTCCGTCCCGCGTCTGCGGGACGGGACTACAAACTAACCGCACTCCATGTATAATATTTCCTGTTAATGACTAACACATCTTACACCTCCTCTAACGCCAACAACGGCAATCTTTTTGCTCTGTTTTCCGGCGCTATCACAACTTTTTTTGCCTCACTGGAAGGACTGCTTTCCTCTTCGAGTTCATCAGACGGCCAGAAACGCTTACGATTAAAAATCTCTGGACTTAAAGGACTTCGTGTCGGCTGATGATTTTCATAAATTGATGATACCAGTTCACTGACTACGAGATGAGCATTAGTCCCCCCAAAGCCAAACGAACTGATACCAGCACGCCGAATATCATGTCGTCGCGACCAGTCAATTAATTTAGTATTGGGAAAAAAAGGAGAATGACTAAAATCAAAACGTGGATTTGGATTCACACAGTTTAATGTTGGCGGAATCTGACGATGGTGCAAGGATAGGACAACTTTTATAAAGCTGGCAATTCCAGCAGCGCTTAACAAATGACCAAAGTTGCTTTTAACACTTCCCACGGCACAGAATTGATGCTCATTGGTAAATTCCTGAAATACTTGAGAAAGGGCCTTCATTTCAATTGGATCCCCGATCATCGTTCCGGTACCATGTGCTTCGATATAGCTAATCGAGTCCGCATCAATGTTACCATTAGTCAACGCTTGCTGAATAACCCGCTTCTGCCCTTGCAAATTAGGCGTTGTCACCCCCATAGTGTTGCCATCATTATTGATTGCTGTTGAGTCAATTACGGAATAAATAAAATCACCGTCCAGCAACGCTTTGTCTAACGGTTTTAATAGAACGGCTCCGCAGCCTTCACCGGGAACGAATCCATTGGCATTCTTATCAAATGTGTGGCATTTACCATCAGGTGACAAAGCCTTACCTGCACTTAACAGGAGGTACGGACTCTCATCTAAAAGAATATCCACACCGCCCGCCAAAGCCATTTCACATTCTCCCAAATAAATACTTTGGCACGCCTGATGAATACTGACCAGAGAGGACGAACAGGCGGTATCAATGACCATATTCGGACCTGTAAAATTGAAAAAATGAGAGGCATACGCTGCGATAAAATTTTGTCCAATACCAACAACCATGTTCTTGCTGGGCTGTTTAAGCTTCATTGCATAATTACTCACACGAGATCCGACAAAAACACCAATATCCCGATTCCAGAGCTCCTTAGCTTCATAACCGGCGTGACGCAATGTTTGAACAGAAACTTCCAGAAACTGTCGCTCAAGTGGATCCACAGCAATTGCGGCATCTTTGGGAATATTGAAGTAGTCTGGATCGAAAAATTCTATGCCGTCTATAAAGCCGCCCCATTTACTCATACTTTTCCCCGTTTTATGCTTAGCACTGTAAAAAATCTCAGTATCCCAGCGAGATTTTGGGACTTCAATTATTGTGCTGCGACCCTTAATGAGATTGTCCCAATAAACACTTGTATCTTTAGCGCCAGGAAAATTGCAAGCAAGACCAATAACGGCAATCGCATTATTACCATTAACTCGTTGCTGAACTGTAGGGTGATTACTTGAAGTTTGTAATTCTATTATTTCAGAGTTTTCAGTTGCATTCTGTTTTGGCGGTTTGGCTGATAATGGTTCAATTTCGGTTAAAATTGAGTCACCATATTGATCACTGAGGTAGTTGCCGAATTGTTTAATCGTCGGGTATTCTAATAACAGTGACGGATCAATTTTCTTATGCAATTCCTTTTCCAATGTGCTCACGAGTTCAGCCAATAGAATAGAATCAACACCATAATCGGAAAATGGTTTATCATTGTGTATTTGGTCTTCCGGAATCTTTAGCTCCCTGGAAAATAATTCCAGCAGCCAAATTTGAACCTGAGAAGTAGAAGACTTAGCTGATCGTTGCGAAGTTGATAAGCCTGGGTCGGGCTGTGAACCAGGCGTCTGTTTTACCTGTATTTGTTGCTTTTTAAGGAGGTTTTCAGATCTGAACGAATCAGAATTGACCAGACAGGGAATTAGCGTTGGGCCTGGCTCTAAATTCATAATTTCATCAAATAACTGCAACGCTCTATTTGTGGGCAAGCCCATAAACCCGAGTTGATTGTATATACGGCTGCTGACTGCGCCAATGCCGGTCTCCTGCCAATTTGACCAATTAATGGATTGATAATAGGTATATCCCTGGCTGCGCTGAAAATTGGCAAATATGTCCATAAAAGTGTTCGCTGCAGCATAATCACTTAGACTAGAAGCTAATGCGGGAATTTGGCTTGCAACCGAAGAGAATAAGGTAAAGAACTTTAGAGAATCTTCCTTAAAGATCTCATGTAAGACCTCCAGACCAAGGATTTTGGGTTCAAATACCTGTTCGATGTCTTTTATATTTTTATTGATAAATGCAGGATTGTTGGCAAGGATCAAACCGGCACAGTGTATCACTCCATCGATTTTTCCAAAGTTCTTTTTAATGTCTTGAAAAAACGACTTGAGTTTGTCTTCATCAATTAACGACCCAATATAATATTTGACGGCAGCACCAGCTTGTTCAAGTTCAAGGATTTGCTGAATCTTGTTTCTTGTTGTTGCATCGGCTGTTTCATTTTTCAGTATGGTCGACCATTCGTCACGAGCCGGTAATGGCCGAATTCCCATTAAGATAAGTTTTTGCACACCTTTTTTTACCAAATGCTTAGCCACCTCTGACCCAATACCACTTGTACCTCCTGTAATCACTACGACGTTTTCAGGATCAAAAGTCGTTGCTTTTGATTGCTGTGATCGATCATCATTAATTCCGTGTTTAAAGTCGTTGAACACAGGGACATAACGTTTACCATGTCGATAGCAGATTTCGCTGTGGAAGTCGTCTCCAGCAAATTCACCCAAGCAAATATCTCGAATATCATCCGCAGTATCAGATGAACTGTCAATTGTTTTACTGATCACTTTTTGATATTCGCTACCCAGCATCTTTATAAATCCAGCAAAATCAGCGCCGGCGAGTGATAGTGAGGATGTCTGAAAATCTTGTAAATTTTTCGTTATATGGAGAATCGATAACGAATTTTGCGATTGCTTCTTAATAAGCTCCTGCAGTAACGTAATCTTTGCCACAACATCAGTTCGTTTTGAACTGGATTCAGCATAATGATCCGAAATGTCGATGACAGCGGTGACGTCTTCTATACCGTTGCCAATGATGGTTTGGATGACCTTCTTTCCTTGTGATTCATCACAGAAATCGATAATAAACTTCGTGGGTGATTCTTGACTGTATTTTGAGCCTTTTTTAATGATGATAGGCGTAATATGTTTTTGATTCTCAAATAACTTGCTGACCAATTCCGAATTGATTTCATTTACCAATATGATAACCTGTCCCGATATTTGATTTTTACTTGTTGAACTAAGAGGCGATTCAACCCACGTTTTTTCTAAAATTTTTCGGACAGATTCTACAGCTGATAAGCGTTCTGAATTGGAATCAACAGCAGCTGGAGATGATGGCGCCATGTCATCGTTTTGTTGCTTGGTTAAAGCTTCGGGAACCCAACACCGTCGACGGGCAAAAGGATATAAAGGTAATGAAATTCGTTGACATTCATTATATTGTGGTAGACGCCGCCAGTCGATATCTCCTCCTGCAATCCACAGTTCTGCCAACTTTGATAACTTACCCTTTGAAATCCAACGATTAATCATTTCGCTACCGTCTTCATCGTCAAGAAAAACTAAAGGAGTTGTATCGTTATTTAACTCACCTTTAAACAGTTTTTTTATCCCGGGTTGATCGTTTAAAAATGTCGTAAGCGTTTCATTTAATTCTTCAATAGTCTCAACAATCAATGCGAGTCGAAGTTCTAGTGCTTCTCGCCCCACCATTAATGTATAGGCAATGTTTCTTAGATCTGAATTGGTTAAATCGGAATGATTCTTGTCGGTTAAATAATCGAGAAGATTTTTTGCGAGTTCTATTAAACGCACTTCATCTTTGCCTGACAACAAAATGAGCTGGGGTTCTCGCGGTATTTCCTGTTTTTCATCAGGTCTCTCCGGCGCTTCCTCTATAATCATGTGCGCGTTAGAGCCTCCTGCTCCAAATGAACTAATCCCGGCAATACGTGGATGCTCTAGGGTACGATCATGGTCGACTGTAATTGGCTTCGGCCAATCTTCTAACTGTTGCTGTACTTTGAACGGCATCTTTTTGAAATTAATATTCGGATTTAAAGATTTTGAGTGTAGAGACGGCGCCAGTTGTTTGTGACGCATCTGCAGAATAATCTTTGTCAGCCCGGCAATTCCAGCGGCTGATTCTAAATGTCCGATATTTGACTTAACTGAACCGATTGGACAAGATTGATTCTCCATTTCCATCCCATTGTAGGCATTCATTAATCCACTGATCTCGATAGGATCTCCTAAAGACGTACCCGTACCGTGGGCTTCGATATAACTAATAGACTGAGGGGCAACGTTTGCTTTAGAAAGAGCTGATCTAATGAGTTGGCTTTGCGCACGGGGATTAGGAACCGTATAGCCATTGGTCTTACCACCATGATTGATCGCTGTGGCTTTAATCACAGCATGGACGTGGTCGCCATCGGCAAGTGCACGTTGAAGAGGCTTCAAAAATACGGCGCCGATACCTTCACCGGGAACATAACCGTCTCCCCCCTTGCCGAAGCTGCGACATCTACCATCACTGGAAGGGAAGTTCCCCTGACTTAATTGTATATATTTACTCATATGACTGCTCACATTTACGCCACCCGCGATAGCGACATCGCTTTCTCCGGTCTGGATGCTTTGACACGCAAGATGGATCGAAGTCAGGGAGGAGGAACACATCGTATCCAACGCGATACTCGGACCGTGAAAATTAAAATAATATGAAACGCGGTTGGCAATCGAAGCATATGACGAATTTGGTACAAAACCATTTCTTCGGGCAATTTTGTCAACGCCATACAGTTCATATTGTCCCCACATAACGCCCACGAAGATGCCAACGGATGATTCGGCTAAATCAGACCGTGTATAAGCTGCATCTTCCAACGTATGCCACACCGTCTCCAGGAATAGACGTTCTTGAGGATCGATCATTTCAGCTTCTTTCGGTGAAATATTGAAAAACAGAGAATCAAAGTCTTCCACCCCCTTAATGAATCCTCCCCATTTGCTGTAGCTTGTTCCTTTTTGACCTCGATCAGGGTTGTAAAATTCCGTACTTGACCAACGTTCTTCAGGAATTTCTGTGATGCAATCTTTACCTGACTTCAAATTTTCCCAAAATTCTTCCAGATTATCCGCCATCGGATAGCGGCCGCTAATACCTATAATCGCGATTTTTTCACTGTTCTTCGCAATTGAGAATGCCTCAGTTTTACCACTTTTTTTGAGTAGTTGCAGTAGCAGCTGTTTTTTCTCGGCAAGAGATTTTTTTGATTTGTTTTGTGGGTTATTCATTGTTTTTGATAATGTTTGAATGTAACCGGTTATAGTTTTTAGGTTTCGGGTGTCAGTGTTCAGGTGTCAGGTTTCTAAAAAAACCTCCATCATCCGTACTTTTTTCATACTAATCAATCGCGGTATTAATAGATTTAACATCTTTCATAATTCATCGTATAAAATTCAATTGCAACTCGTTCGTAGTACCGTTCCACGCAGTCGCGGGACGGAAGTCTCAACGACGCTTTAGCGAGTGGTTACAAGCACTGGTTCGCTAAAGCTCTCCTGAAACTTCCGTCCCGCGTCTGCGGGACGGGACTACAAACTGACCGCACTCCACGTACAAGAATTCCTGTTAAAGCAGATCAATACACCCGGCATTAGTCGTTAAACCAAAACCTCCATCATCTATCCATACCAATCAGTTACAGTTTCAATAAATTCGACAACCTTCCTCACTCATCACTTAAAATTCAATTGCAGTCCGTTCGTAGTTCCGTCTTCAGGCGGAAGTCTTAGCGACGCTTCAGCGAGCATTCATAAACTACGGATCACGGATCGCTGAAGCTCACCGAAAACTTCCGCCTAAAGACGGGACTACAAACTAACGATACTTCCGTACAAGATTTGTTGCACAAATAGACTTATACATCAGGCAATTCGTCTTTAAGACAAAATCTCCGGTGTTCATACTTGTTTCCATACGAATCAGTTACAGTCTTAAGAATGCAATTTACGCAGTAGATTCCTCAAAAATCCGACAGACTGCTAGACGATCAAGTTGTAATCAGCTTGGTAAAAGCGTATTATAAAAAAGCGACTATCAAGACCTCCGATTCCCGGTCTTGGTTAATATAAAACGAAACTTTAGCCCGATTTTAGATCAAGATTAAGAGTAAGATTATGATTAAGACAATCGTTGATTTAGCCTCAAAACCAGTTTAACTTTCAAAGAAGTATATGTTAAAGGAATATTATGACTGCTTTAGCCGAAAAAGTTATTAACGATTCTTTACGTCTCACCGAAGACGACCAGCTTAAAGTGATGAGTCAGCTGGCCATGAAAAATGGTCTTATCGAGCTTCATGAGCAAATAGAGAATACCATCGCCGAAAAACGGGCTGATGCTCTTAAGAGCGGACGCGACAAAGGACTATCTCATGAGGAGGTTTTTGGAAAGTATCGCCGATGATTCTTATCTATTCGACGGACTTTTCTTTTGACCTCAATAATTATTTTCATTTCTTTCAAGAGCGTGGAAAATATGAAGGCAACATCGATTTGCCATATGATTTTTCCGAGGACTTGGAGAGAGCCATTAAGCAGATACAAGCGAACCCCGAAGCGTGGCCAAAGATAACAAAGAGAATTCGTAAAATTCACTTAAGCCGATTTAAAAACCACAGCGTACGTTATCAATATCACAAAGGCAATGGGACGCTCTATCTGTTACGTATTACCCATTCTGCTCAGAATATCTAACCAAATTTCCATATTTTGACTTGCCATAGCCATTATTCATTTTTTGTATATTCACCTCTCTTCTATTTGTAATTCTTGTATAAGTTCATCAATTTCCATTTCGGATAATTGATTCACAAAGCCTGCTAATGCTGAATCTTCACTTTGTCTGACTCCTTTTTTGCTATTTTCTACTCTTTTTACAGTTTGGGTGTTTTCATTGTTTGTAACCTCAATGCCCATAGGAGGCTGTTGTTCTGCCTCATCATCACCAAGATTAAACAATTTCTTTAATTTCTCCTCATGATTCTTGAGAAAATAATGTGCCAACTCATCAATAGTCTGATACTCGAATAATAATGTCTTGGATAATTCACCGAATGATTTCTCTAATTCTCCATTAAGCTCCGTGATAATCATTGAATCAATACCATATTTTTCCAATGGTTCCTTAGCCTTAATCTTTGCAGCTGACATTCTAATTTTCTCTGCCACCATCTCTGTTAAAAATGTTTGTGTCGTTTGCAATAAGGATGTTGACTTCAGTTTAGGTTGGGCCGTTGTCTTGACCGTGGAGTTAATCGTAGGTCTATCTTTTCTGATATTCTGTATGACCGAATCGGTCTCGAAATTTTTAAATGGCTTGAGTGAAAAATCCTTGATAAAGATTAAAGGTTTACCCAACATATCGATAATTATAATGTTAAACTTCCTCATTTTTCCTGAAGATTGCTCTAATTCGTTTTCGGGCATCGTATCAGCCGACATGACATAGGCATAGCACTCATCTGAGATATGGTTTATGATTTTTACCGTACCTAATCCAACAGGTAAAAATAACGTGTTTTCAATGGAATTCTTGGATTGAAAGGCTCCAACAACTGCCTGTAATGCTCCGTCAATAATTGCAGGATGAAGAGTGAAATCACTGAAATCATCTCTTAGTTGATCTGGAAGGACCAAATGAGCGAGACTTATTTCGTCATTCACAAAAAACGTCTGAATGACCTGAAGCTCCGTTCCATATTCAAACCCAATTTTAATAAATTCATCATAGACTTCCTGCTTGTTTTTTTCCATCGAACATTGTTCTTTAATACTATTGATATCGATCAGGTCATTTGATTCTAATGATTGATCTTTTTCCAGACAACACAGTTTACCCTGAGCATGAATAGACGTTTCATTACCTGATCCCGTACAAATTTCAAAATCCAGGTTTTCCTCATCGGTATATAGATGTACTGTCACTTCTTCTTCTGATTCATTAAACGTAATTGGCTGCGCCCAAAGCACATTTCTAATGCCATTAAAATTCTCGTTGACATTTAGTGAATCGGCCGCAGCATGCGCCATTTCCAGGTAAATGGCCCCGGGCAACACCATTTTGCCGGATACCTGATGTTGTTGAATATAGAACTCCTGCCCGCTAAAACGCTTATTGAATACGGTATGCCCATTTGTCGACTGTCCGAAGTCAATAAGTGGATGTATTACCCCGGTAGGTGACCTAAAATCATTTTTATGTTTAGCACGCCTACCAGGTTCAGTTTCGGAGACCCAATGCCGTTCTCTGCTAAATGGATATGTAGGCAATGATATACGCTTGAGCTCTTTTGAATATACCAATTTGTCCCAATCGATATCCTTCCCATTAACCCACAAGCTGGCCAATTTAGCAAGATCTAACTTTTCTGGATCCAGGACATGTGATTGAGTATTGCTGTCATTTTCATTTCGGGGATGTGATAATTTTATGTCTACAGTTGTACTGCTCTTAAAAATCCCATTGTTTTCAAGTTGACCAGAAATGTAAAATTCCAATTTTTGATATAACTCAGGCTCATCATGTACAATAAATGCAATGCGTTCCTCCATGGCTTCACGACCGACCTGCAGGGTATAGGCAAGATCGGTAAGAGCTAAGGTGTCAGGTGTCAGGTGTCGGGAAACGTACTTCAGAAGTTCTTTAGCATATTCTCGAAGGCATTCTTCATTCCTGGCTGAGAGTACGATTAAATAGGTCTGATCAGTCTGATCAGACCTATCCGACAAATGAATTCTATTACCCGACTCAGGACTTTCTTCCCCTTTTCCAATCTCTGAAACCTGAACACTGACACCTGAATCCTTTTTCACATATTCCTCCAAGACCACATGTGCATTGGCACCACCAAACCCGAACGAACTCACACCTGCTCGCCTTGGCAGTTGATTCATCTCCTGGTCGTACGAGGGTTCCCAGGGCTTTAGTTTATCGACGATATAGAATGGACTTTTCTCGATTTCAATATACGGATTCAGATGTTTAAAATTTATGGTTGGCGCTAGCATTTTGTGTTTGAATGCCAACAGAGTTTTTATAACCCCTGCAATGCCCGCAGCAGCCTCGAGATGACCGATATTCGACTTAACAGAGCCAAGACCACAGTAAGAAATTTTTTCAAAATGCTGACCATCTCTTTCCGTTAGTTGCGCAAATGCCTTCTTTAGGCCATTGATCTCAACAGGGTCGCCCAAAGCTGTTCCGGTTCCATGAGCTTCAATGAAGCTAACAGTGTCCGGGTGAATACCGGCCCGCTGGTAGGCTGTCACCAAAACGTCGGCCTGCGCAACCGGGTTAGGGGCTGTTAAGGAACTGGCATGACCACCGTGATTGACAGCGCTCCCTTTGATAACACCATAAATATGATCATTGTCGGCAATAGCCCTTTCCAGGGGTTTCATGAAAATGGAACCAGTACCCTCACCTCTAACATATCCATTTGCATCTCTATCAAACGTTTTGCACTTACCATCCTCCGCCAACATTCCTGCTTTGCTAAAACCGATAAACGTCTCTGGAGAAAACATCAAATTAACGCCTCCAGCGATTGCCATATGACAGTCTCCATTATGCAAGGCGATTACAGCTCGATGAATAGCAACCAATGAACTGGAGCATGCTGTATCGATGGCTTCGCTCGGTCCATGAAGATCCAAAATATAGGATATACGATTAGCCAATACGGAATGGGCTATACCTGTAGACGAATGAGGTTCAATTATAGTGTCCCGTACAAACTCCTGATAATCGTTAGTTGAAACACCAACAAACACTCCTGTTAATGACCCGGATAGACTTGAGGGTCTATATCCGCTATCTTCAATACAAGCCCATGCAGATTCCAAAAACACCCGCTGTTGGGGATCCATGAGGGCCGCTTCTCGGGGAGAAATATTGAAAAACAGGGCGTCAAATTTATCAGCGTCATTAATAAATCCTCCCCACTTTGTATTTATAGTGTTGTCACCATTTTGATCGGCACATTGATAGTCACGCCAGTCAAAACGATCTCTCGGTATTTCTGAAATAAGCAACTTTCCTTTACTTAAATTATCCCAGAATATCGAAGGAGTCGGCGATTGAGGAAAATTACAGGCAATGCCTATAACCGCTATAGAATCTTTAGTTGCTTCCGCAGTTTCGGTCGTATTCGGCATCGAAGACAGATGTGTTTCTAATGGCCGGTTAGGCGTCAAATCAGCCTTAGGATTAGCCGGTGCGTTACCGGTTTGATCCAGACGCGCTTCAGGAGCTATTGCCTTCATTAGAGCATCTCGATGATTGTCAATCAGATAATTAGTAAAACGTCGAATTGTTGAATGCTCGAAATAGACAGTGGGATTAATTTCAAGTTGATAGGTCTCATTTAGCTGCGAGCTGAATTCAGTCAATGTAATAGAATCAAATCCATAGTCGTTAAGATCCTCATCGATATCAATATCCGACTCCTGAAACTTAAGCAGATTTGAGATACTTATAATAATTTTTTTGTGTAGAAAATTGACAAGGGATTCATCAGTGACTTCTTCCGCTCCATTTATGGAATGACCGCATTGATCACGATCGACGTCTTCGATTTCCAACAATTTGGTGATTTTTTCTTCCTGCCCGTGCCAAACAATTAATTGCGATACATCTAACTTCAGTCCGGTTTCCAGGGCAGCAACACCCATCTCATCGCTTAAAGGACGCATACCGGTACTTTTTTCAATTAGCTGAAGTGTTTCTTGCGAAACCTGCATACCGCCGTGTTCCCACAAGGGCCAGTTAATTGACAGTGTCTTACCCTTCCGCTTCTTTCGCGTTCTTAGATTTTCACGCAATTCCGCAAAATCATCCATGAAGCGATTCCCCGCTGCGTAATCGCTCTGTCCGGCGTTCCCCATTATCGAAGAAATTGATGAAAACATGACGAAGAAGTCAAGAGGTTCATTTTTAGTCACCGCATCCAAATGTATAGCTCCCAAAATTTTGGGACCGAGCACACGGGAAAATGATGCGTCATTCTTTTTGAGAATAAATGAGTCCTCGATGGAACCTGCACAATGGATTACTCCATTTACCTCGTCGAAAGTTGTTTTAATTTGTTTTAATGCATTATTAACAGACTGACGCTTCGTTACATCAACTTCAATAAACCGAATGTCACCGCCCGCAGCCTTGATCTCATCCAACTCTGTCCGTATTTTATCGCTCGGTGTTTTTCGGCCACCTATAATGACATGGGCTCCAACCGTACATGTCAGGTATCGAGCCATTATTAAACCGACACCACCCGTACCACCAGTCAACCAGTAGACACCATCATGTTTTAGTGGGGATGTATCAATGTCGGTTTTATCTCCAACCGGTGTAGATTGAAATTTACGTCCCCACCGATCGTTACTATGATAAATGACTTCAGATAAATGCGAAAGAGATAAAGTCAACTCCCTAAAAATGATTTCTCCGATTGATGTTAAACTTTTACCGACTGTATCTAAACCCACGTGTGTAAATGCAATATTTGGATTTTCAATCATAGCAGATGCGGCAAATGCAGCTATGGCGCTATGATGGGGTTGCATAAGACCATTTGTTCGATAGAAATAACCAATTTTTATTCTACGCGTCGGTTTCCGATCAATAAGAGCTTTGGTAAGATGAAATATCGAGTACAACCCAATCTGCAGTTGGCTCTCAATCGACGAAAATTGGAGATTAACGATATCATTCCTGATCGGCGATTCATCCATATTCCACAAATGCAGTATATGGGTTGGATCGCTTTTAATATCGCTGAGATGATCCAGCAAACGACAATAATCTTCATAATTATTAGGTCGAATCTCTAATGTCGTTCTATTTATCGACTTAAATTTTTTCCCAGGTCGTACATAAAACTGATTCGGATTATGGTCTTGGGAATCATTGATTAACTTCTGGACACAATTGCCTCGACTGGTTTTATTATCGAAAATAAGAAGAGTTTTTATCTCAGCACTGGTAAGTTGAGAATCTTCTTCGGTAATTTTTTTCTGGATGTGCACTACATTATAAAAATGAAGTTGTGAACCATCAATTTCATTGTTAGCTTCTGTCATTTGTGATGGTTTGGCAACACTATCAGCAGCTGGGTTGTAGGCCGGTGGCGAAACTGGTCTCAAATCATTGTTCGAGATTCCAGTGTCCATTGAAATTGAATACCGACTTTTGGCAAAAGGATACAGAGGTAATGAGATCTTTCGTACATCCTGATCGTCATGGAGAGACTGCCAATCAACGTTTCCACCTTGTGACCAAAACCGAGCACATTCCTCTATCCTCAAGTCCTTAATGGCATTTATCTTTGATATTTTTTTGTCTTCCAATGAGTCGTTGTGATTTGGATGTTCACCATTCTTTTTTACTGATCCGCGAAAGACATGTTTCTGTTGTCCTCCCTGCATCTTGTAGGTTGTCAATTTTTCAATGAGTTCGCGCTTAGTCGGCGCGACAATACCTAAACGTTCGTTCATTTCTTCGCGGCCTATTTGCAGAGTGTAAGCAATATCTATAAATGTGTCTTGATTAGACAGAGCCTTTTTTGCATCGGTCGCAAGATAATCCAGGAATTGAACCACAAGCTCATCCAGTTGATCAGCCGTTTTGGCAGAAAAGATACAGGCTGCCGGCGTTGTCTCAGATTTTTGATGCCGATTATTTTCCGCCTGATATTCCGAAATAATCATAAAGCAGTTGGATCCCCCCATACCAAAAGAGTTAATCGCTGCTAAACGTATATTATCTGAGTGCCAATGTGAGCTCATTTCAGGAATAAAGAATGGTGTTTGCGTAATCTGAATTGCAGGATTTACAGTTTGTACGTTGGAACACTGTGGGATCTGTGCATATTTCATACTCAGCAATACTTTTGTCAGTGAACAAATGCCTGATGCAGACTCCAGATGCCCCATGTTCGCTTTTGAACCTAAGGCACAAAATTGCTTGCGATCGGTGTATTTACGAAACACATTAGTTAACGCCTGAATTTCAATGGGATCGCCTATCGCGGTTCCTGTACCATGAGATTCAATATAACTAATTTGTTCAGGGGAAATATTACAGTGTTCCAGGCAACGTTCTGCAACACTGACAATTGACTTAAGGCTTGGAATATTTCGCCCTGCCCCGGTTCCGGCATGATTAATCGTCGATCCTTTAATAATTCCATAAATCTGATCGGCGGCGTCAATCGCTTTGACTAGTGGTTTCAGCATCACACAACCAACACCTTCTCCAGGAACGTAACCATCGGCTTTTTCATCAAACGTCTTTTCTTTTCCATCTGCCGCAAGAATTTTCATATTACTGAGCATTAAATACTTGCTGGCATGCAGGCTCAAATTCACACCGCCTGCAATGGCAACATTGCATTCGCCACTAAGCAATGCTTGTTTCGCCATATGAATGGCTGTTAGTGATGAAGAACATGCGGTTTCAATTGTTATACTAGGTCCTTGAAAATTCAGAGAATACGACACGCGATTGGCAATATCATAACCGTAGCTGCCTTGGCTTGTGTACATTCCCGATTTCGCCAGAATTTCCGCGGCCATCCACGAATAGTCGACATTCATAACGCCAACATAAACACCCACAAAATCCGACGATAAACAGCTGGGTGTATAACCCGCATCCTCAACCGTATGCCAGGCAGTTTGCAACATTAGCCGAAGCTGTGGATCCAAACGCACCGCTTCAAGAGGTGAAATACTGAAGAATTTAGGATCAAAGGTATCAAAATCAGGCAGGAGACCTCCCCACTTACTATAGATCTTGTTTGAACCATTCGCTGTTGGTTCGAAATACGAGCTGGGATCCCAGTGATCTCTTGTAATTTCACGAATACAATTTCGTCCATTAGAGATATTGTCCCAAAATTGTGATAAATTTTTAGAATTAGGATAACCCCCTGCCACTCCAATTATTGCAATATCCTGCTGATCAATTTGTTCATTTTGTTTGCGAACGACCGGTTTTTGATAGATAATTTCTTGTTCTTCACTGAAGGGAACATTATTTTGATCTTCGAGTTCCGACGATGTCCGTGCTAATTTATTCGTTTCATTATCGCTTCCATCTTGCTGATTTTGACTCAAATTTGGTAGAGGCAGATTTTCAATGGAAAATTTTTCGTCATGCTGATCAGCCAGATAGTCCGCCAATTCTGTCAACGTACTATGTTCAAAGAGTAGTGTAGGGTATAGTTCCGTTCCAACCATCTCCTCAAGGTGTTTGACAATTCTCAACAACATACTTGAATCAAACCCCATATCATAGAATGGTATCGTCTCGCTAATTTCCTCGATTGATTTGTTAGACGACTCCACAAATAATGGCAATATTTTACGGATAATCGCGTTTCGATGGAATTGATTACCATCTGCGTTCTTAAGGGAAGCATGCTGTATAATTATTTCGGAATGTTGACGATCATCTGTATTTTTTGAATCAGGCAAATTCCGATTTTTCGTACCGTTTTCTACAACACCTGTTAGTTTCGTAATTAATTCCTTGCTTCGAATTCGTTTCGAACTCATGCGTTTAAATGTCGCTATGCAGTCACCGTTTTTATTAAAAACATGAAAATCGCAGTAGCTTATGTCCCGCGAAGGCTGCTTAACATCTTGCACCTTAATCAGCACATAGCATGGAACGTCAAATGGAGAAAATGCTCTAAATCGCTCAATCGAAAACGGAATGGATGGCACCTTGCCGACATCCTCATCAAACCCAAAAATAGCAACACTTGCAAACGTTGCCGCATCAAGCAGTGCTGGATGCATATAGAATTTTTCTAAATGCCTGGCTGCAAGATCTCCTAATTCTAATTCCATCAGTGCATAATCTTTACCCCGATAGACAGTGCCTAGTGCTTTCATGAAATCTATATGTTGAATATCAAGCTGACGCGCCAACGCATAGATATCGTCCATATCGAACGTTTGATCCGCATTCTTTTTTAGTGAATCAATAGACACAGACTTGAGTGAAATAGCCTTGCTCACATAAAGATCGCACTGAGCATTTTGGTTCCAGCTTTGATCGCTATTGTCACCAATTGCTTGACTATGAACACTGACACACCAATGTTTCTTGACTTTTTTAATGACTAATTCCAGGCGTCGGCCAAACAGTTCTGTCGTCGCAATCGGCTCTGTGAAAAGAATGTTGCGCAATTCGATATCTGCTAATGCAAAACCACACGCCTGCGCACTCCGATATATCGAATCGAGTAGACAAACTCCCGGCATAATACGAACACCATGCACTTGATGATCTCGAATCATATAATCGTCGTTCTTAATGACAGTTTTAAATGTTTTGTTTTTGCTTGTCATTTTTCTATTTTTTCAGCGTTTAGAAACGTTTTCTTAGGTTTCAGGTGTCGGGTTTCAGGTGTCAGATTTGGGGCTGAAAGTCATTCTGCTAACAAGCAAAATTTCCAGCAATTTATTTTTTAAAATCAGTGTATCTTGATAAAACCTCATTTCGCCCCCAAAAATTCGTCGTTTTTTTCCTGAGCTCTTGTCACTGATGCCTGGCACCTGACACCTGAAACCTGACACCAATTTTTTTTCCTCCATATTTCACACCTCTTCCCATACCAATAAATCTTTAAGTTTATCTGTTGATGCTACCTTTCCATTTCCTCCAACCGCATGACCATTTTCAGGAGTTGCAACGATAGTGTCTTTAATCGCATCCTTCTTTTTTTCCCGGTTGAACCAATATTTCTTACGATTAAAAATGATTGGTGCCAACGGATGACGACGTTGCACGTACTCCGGGTAATTTGCAGGATCAAATTCGCGAACGATCATATGACAATTTGTACCGCCAAAACCAAATGAACTTATAGCGCCCCGACGAATTTCACAGTGTGGTAACCAATCGCGTAATGTAAGATTTGGAAAAAATGGTGACGAGGCGAATTGAAATCTGCTATTCGGTGTTTGACAATTCAGCGTTGGGGGAATTTGCCTGTGTTGTAATGACAATCCGACCTTGATAAAACTTGCAATTCCGGCAGCACTGAGAAGGTGACCTAAATTTGATTTTACACTGCCTATAGCACAATACTGTTTCTCCTGTGTATATTTTCGATAAACATCCGACAAGCCTTTTAATTCTATAGGATCGCCAATCATGGTGCCGGTACCATGCGCTTCGACACACGATATTGTACCTGGATCAATACCACCATGTGCTAATGCGCTGGCAATAACCTTTTCCTGGCTGTCTGGATTAGGTGTCGTAATCCCCATTGTATGACCATCGTTATTTACCGCACTTGCCTCAATAACAGAATAGATCTTATCACCATCGGTAATCGCCTGATCAAGTCGCTTTAATAACACAGCACCACATCCCTCACCCAATACGATCCCATTTGCAGAACGATCAAATACGTGACATTTGCCGTCCGGGGATAATGCTTTACCTGAGCTCAACATCAAATAAGGAGTTTCGTCCAATAAAATATCAACTCCCCCTGCAAGTGCGAGATCACTCTCACCTGAAAAAAGGCTTTGACACGCCAAATGAATACTAAGTAATGATGAAGAACATGCTGAATCCAGAACGAAACTTGGACCATGAAGATTAAAGACATGGGAAATATGCGCAGCAATAAAATTCTGGCCTAAACCAATGATCGAATGTGACGTAAATTCATCAATGTGATGCGGGTAACTTCCTGTTCGAGAACCGACAAAAACGCCAACATTTTGATTGCATAAATCATCTCGTTCATAGCCTGCGTCACTGAATGTTTGGGCGCTTATCTCCAAAAATTGACGAATGAGTGGATCGATATGCGGTGCTTGATCTTCGGTAAAACCAAAATACGATGGATCAAACAAATCAATGTCTGGAATAAAACCACCCCACTTGCTATAACTTTTACCAACTTGGGGTATGGGATTGAAATGCTGATCGATATGCCAACGGGACGATGGAACATCAATAATGCTACTTTTGCCACCTTTTAAATTCTTCCAGAAGCTATTGATATCGGGAGCACCGGGAAAGTTACAGGCCATGCCGACAACGGCTACATCCCAACCGCCTCCGGTGCCACAGCGATTTACCGATTGTGCCCAGTCGTTGGAGACCGTTCTCTCCATATTTTTTGTAAACGGTATTATATCGATTTTCGTTGAGCCTAAATTCTCAAATTGATCACCGTATGTTCTATTCAAATATTGATCAAGTTCGCTTAATGTCGAGTGTTCCAGAATAACAGCTGGCTCCAACCGTTCACCAATTAATTCTTCCAATTTTACGATTAACTGTGCAATTAAGATTGAATCAACTCCGAACTCCTCGAACGGAGTATTTTCACCAAGATCCTCAACAGAAATCTTAAGTTCTTCAGCAAATAGTCTACTTAAGAGAGATAGAGTTGTATGCGAATTCTGTGATTGGCTAATGCCAAATTTGGTTGAATTCTCGTCCGATGTTATTCTCTCTTCTGCAATCTGCGTCTGAAATAGACGGTCAGCTTGAAAGCGATTAGCATCAACAATGCAGGGCATTGCGCAAACACTATCCTCTAAACTAAGCATAGTCTCAAAGAGCATCAATCCTTCATGTGTCGAATGAGAACGTAATCCCAATTTCACATAGTTAGGACTTTTGCTTTCTCCCATCCCAATATCATTCCAACTTGGCCATTGAATAGATCTGTAGTAGGGTTTTCCATGGTTTGCCTGAAAACGAGCGAAGTCATCCATAAACGAATTGGCCGCGGCATAATCACTGACACCCGATCCGAGTACAGGGACAAGAGAAGAAACTGACGAAAAAAGGATAAAGAACAGTAATTCATCATGCTGCAGGATATCATGCAGATTGAATAACCCTTGAACTTTAGGTTTGAACACCGCTTCAAAGGCGCTAAGATTCTTTTTAATAAATGCCGGATCATCATTGTTCACCAGGCCGGCACAATGAATAACACCACCAATCGGACCGAGTGTTGTTCTTACATCAGCAATAAATGTTTCCAGCTCATCTTTATCGGAGAGAGAACCGGTGTGGAGCATTACCGTTGCGCCATTTTTCTCCAGAAATTGTATGTGTTCGATTTTTTTAATGTCAACAGTATTTGCTGCCTGATTGTTAAGAATGTCGGGCCATTGTTTCCGATCCGGCAAATTCTGTCTTCCCATCAAAACTATTTTGCGTGAGCCTTTAGCAACAAAGTATCGTGCAATCTCTCCACCAATACCTCGCGTGCCGCCAGTTATAATTATGGTTTTGTTCGGATCAAAAAACTTTTCCGGAATCTTGATTGGCTTTATAGAGGATTCGCCATTGTATTTTTCATTGACGATCTTCGACAAGGACGGTTGGTATCGACTCAATAACCGATAAACACATTCACTTCCAGAATGTTCTGTTATCAGCTCGGCATAAATGATATCACGTAGTGTATCCAGTTTATTGTCGTCATCATCGATATCGATGGTTCTCGCTATAATGTTTCGATATTCGGAGCTCAGCATTTTAATCAAACCAGAAAATCCAGCTCCTGCCAGGCTTTGATGTTCACACATATACGGCACTCGCCCCCTCGTAAAATGCAAAATGTGTATCGAACTATCTCGATATTCTGCTACAAGATTTCTTAGCAGCATAATTTTCGTAAATAAATTCCGATCTATGGTTGATGGAGAGGACGATTTAAGACGAAGATCTGATAAATCGATTATGGCATTAATAACAATTCCTTTTTCTTTCAGATCTGAAATTAGCTGTATGCCATCCTCTGCACTATTTTGTCTGATTTGAATAGATGATTTATACGATTTATAAAAATGACCAATTCTAACAGCGATACAATGATCTAATTTTAATCCCTTTAGTATTTTAGATGAATCCTTATCGACTATTGCCAGGAAATAATATTTGTCTGTTATTTTCTGAAATTTATCACGCTGGATTGAGGGTAAATCTTGCATTTTTTGCCAGTTTTTTTCCAATACCAATCGTAATCTATCACTTTCCTTGTTATTAGTGGGTTGTGATGTCACCAATCGATTCGCTACTGATGACATTGAGCCAGCCTGCCCATGTTTTTGTTCTGGAATCCAATATCGATCCCTGGAGAATGGGTAAGTGGGTAACGACATACGTCGGCACTCTTGATTACTTGCCAATTTTTCCCAATCAATACTCACACCGGCCACCCATAATTTGGCAATTCTGGATAGATTTCCGCTCTGAACCAGAGAATTGACAACACTGTTAATTTCCTGGTCTTCCAGTAATGAATCAAGCGTTGCTTTGCCATTGTCCATATTGCCGGCATAAAGGTTTTGAACTGCTAATTCTCCCGAAGAATATTGTGTGAGTTTTTGGACGAGTTCGTCCCTATTTCCTACAATCATTGCCAAACGAGAATTCATGGCTTGACGACCAACCTGTAGTGTATAGGCAAGATCGCAAAGGGCCGAGGTGTCAGAGGTCAGGTGTCGGGAAACATGCTTCAAAAGTTTTTCTGCATACTCTTGTAGTTGGTCTTCATTCTTGGCTGACAACACAATTAATAATGGCTCCTCTTTTCCAACTCCTGAACCCTGAAACCTGAAACCTGAAACCTTTTCCACGTATTCCTCAAACACTATATGGCAATTCGACCCACCGAATCCAAACGAACTGACACCGGCTCGTCTGGGGATTTCGCTATTTTCCTTATCAATCAAAGATTCCCATTCTTTGCTGTGTTGTACGACGTAAAAGGGAGTATCTGAAAGATCGATGTATGGATTCAATTCTTCGAAATGTACATTGCCTGGTATTGTCTTGTTGGTCATCGCCAACAAGACCTTGATAACACTGGCAATGCCTGCGGAAGCTTCCAGATGACCGGTGTTCGTTTTAACTGAACCTAAACCACAATAGCCATGCCGGTTTGAATCACCTCCGTGTCGCTCGATTAATGTCTTAAACGCCTTCTTTAGGCCATTTATTTCGATTGGATCACCGATCTTGGTTCCGGTCCCATGGGTTTCTATATAAGTTACAGTTGTCGGGTCGATCTGCGCTTGATCATAGGCATCGATCAAAAGATCTGATTGCGCATTTGGATTAGGCGCTGTCAGCGAATTCGAATGCCCACCATGATTCACTGCGCTTGCTCGAATGACACCATAAATATGGTCACCATCGGCCTCGGCTGCAGCAAGTGGTTTTAATAAGATAGATGCCACCCCCTCCCCACGTACATACCCATTTGCATTCTTATCAAATACCCGGCAGCATCCGTCAGGAGAAAGCATACCTGCTTTACTAAATGCAATATTAAGAGTTGGAGTCAATAACGCGTTTACACCTCCTGCAATTGCCATCTCGCATTCTTGATTGCGAATTGATTGAACGGCTCGATGGATGGCGACTAGTGAACTTGAACACGCCGTATCAACAGGTTCACTTGGACCCCGCAAATTTAGTAAAAATGAAACTCGATTAGGTAATATCGAGCGTGCTAATCCGGTTGAAGAATAGGCATCAATATCGTTTAATTCTGCCAATAATTCAGCATAATCACTACCGACAATGCCAACAAATAATCCTACCTTGGTATTCTCAAGTCCTGACGGATCGTAACCGGCGTCCTCAATCGTTTTCCACACAGTCTCTAAGAATAGACGTTGTTGGGGATCCATTAATTCAACTTCTCGTTTTGATAGTCGAAAAAAAGCAGCATCAAACTTGTCAATATCTTTAATAAATCCCCCCCATTTTGAGTTCGTCTTATGTCCTCTATTCGGGTCACCCGCATAGGCTTGCCAGTTCCAACGATCCGGGGGTATTTCAGTAACAAGATCCGATTCATTTTCCAGGTGCAGCCAAAATGTGTTCAAATCTTCAGATCCAGGCAAGACACCACTCATACCAATGACTGCAATAGTTTGCCTGTCTTCGGCACGTTGCTTGATTGAGTCGGCATTAATTGTGGACTTAATTAGACCAGGTCGAATATCCAAAACAATTTCCTCCGCCACAGAATCACTCAATGTCTCGTCAACACCAACATTCGGCTGGTTGGTTGTATGGGAAGGTTCTGCAGTATCTTGCAAAATATTTGTCAGCTGCTCGCTAAAATTGTTAATAAGGAAATCGGTAAATTCTCCAAGTGTACTGTGTTCGAAAAATTCTGCGGGTGTCAGTTCTAATCCAAAAGTATCATTGAGATTGTTGGAAAATTCCGTCAACGTAATGGAATCCAGGCCAAATTCGCTCATGTCCTCATCAAGCGTGATTTCGTCTGAGTCCACTTTAATTAATTCTGAAACCATCTTGGAAAGATGATCTTGCAATATCTGACAAAGGTGGATATCGCCGCCACCACTATTTTTTTGATTGTGATATACTTTTCTACCACGATGATGATTAGGCGCAGAACTGAAGTATCGTTCGATTCTATTGGAATCACCAAAGGTCACGATTAATTGAGACACATCGAATTGCAGCGCAAAATTTAAGGCCTGGATACCGAGTTCATTTGTCAGAGGTTTAAATCCAGATTTCTGTGTTAGTTGCGTTTGTGCTTCCTCTGAAAGTGTCATGCCGCCATGTTGCCAATATGGCCAGTTTATCGACACTGTCTTGCCATATCTATTTCCGTCTTGCTTCAACGACTCCCGATATTCTGCAAACGAATCCATAAAGCTGTTAGCCGTGGCATAATCAGATTGACCGCCATTTCCCGACACTGCTGAGACGGATGAACTTAACACAAAAAAATCCACTTTCTCTTTCTGTGAAATTAGGTCAAGATTCAGTGTTCCTTGAACTTTGGGCGCAAGAACGCTACTAAATTCATCTCTACTTTTGTTTCGAATAAACGAATCATTTATCACACCGGCACAGTGAAATATACCATTGATAGATTCAAATGTGCATTTAGCCGAATCAAATGTAGCGGCTAATGCATCGCGTTGACTAATATCGGCCTGCAAGTAAATTACGTGACCTCCTAACGATTGAAGATGTTGTAGTTTCTCTTGTTTTACGACATCCAAAGTAGATCTACCAATTAAAACAAGGTTTGCCTTTACCGTTTCAGCTAAATATTCAGCAATAATTAATCCAATCCCCCCCATACCTCCAGTAATGAGATAGGTCCCATGATATCTAAAAATGGAAGAATTTTCGCTATCACTGGTTTTAGAAAGTTCTGCGCCTCTAATATGCTTGACTAACTGCTCTTTTTGATGAATACGAAAATCAACATTGCTTTTTTCCAATATGATATTTGTATTCTCGAACGCCTGAAGTACACAATCGATACCTGCGTCTCGCGTTGAAGCATCTGCCAGCTCGACAGTCTTGTAATGAAATTTCGTATGTTCCTGGTTAATTGACTTGGCAAAGGCGGATACGGGACGACAAAAAGATGTTTGAAGTTCCGATGTCCCCGTGTAAAAATAAAGAAAATTTAGTGATTTCTGAATTGTAATATCCGTATCAATTATCGCTTTTGTTAAATGATAAACAGAATAGATGCTGTTTTCCAAAAAATCTGTCACAGCTAATTCTTTGGCGAATTTCTGGTCCCGGATATTCAAACAGTGTAAAACATGTGAAATTTTGAAATCCTGTTCATTTAAAAGTGAAAATGCTTCCATATAATCATGTCGGAATAATGGGCCAATTTCATAGATACCCTCACCCTTTTTCTCAAATTTTTTACCCGGAATTAACAACACGACACGACTTGAATCCTGTTTATGCTCCCTTAGCCATACTTTGAACTTTTTGAATAATTGATCGTCGATATCGATAATCAGGATATCGTCTAAGAAATCCAGCAACTCATTCAGTGCTTTATTAGCACTTTCAAGTTTGTTCCAAGATGACATGTAATAGCTTAGACTGTCCCTGACTGAAGTCGCTGGCAATTCTACAATTGACGGAACACGACGTAATACAAATCCCCGCATACCCACCAGCAAATCACCTGTCGGACTAATCACGTCTAGGTCGAATTTTTCCGTTTGACCTTGTCTGTCAGAATCAGCCAGTGAAACTCGTCGAACATAGACAAAACAATCCGTCGTCATTTTACTAAAAATCTCTATCTCGGCTAACGAAAATGGCAGGACGGGTGCGCTATTTCCTTCATGTTCAATGAGCACCAGGACAGCCTGTAAAGCACCATCCATAAGCGATGGATGGAGAGCGTAGTCGGAAAATGTATCCTTTAGTCGATCGGGAAGCTGAAGTTTAGCCAATGACTCGCCGGAATTGCAATAGACTTCACTTATTGGTTGAAACTGAGACCCGTAATTGGCGTCAAGAGATCTGAAGCGAGCATATACTTCTTCTCCGAATTTGCAGTTAACACAACGTTTTTTTATGTCTTCAACATTGATAGGCATTGAGGATAATGCGTCCTCAGAGGAGTTTTCTTGAAAATATAGCTTTCCCTGTGAGTGAATGCTGGTAAGTCCATCACGATGTCCCGATATGACATAATTGACATCGATTTTCCCTGGGACCAGGCAAGTCCTAACGATCTCCCTTTTAGCATTAACATGCAACGGTTTGGGCCAAATAATATTTCTAATTTTAAGGACCGTTGCGTCTGGCCGAGCAAGCGATGCTGCGGCACGGGCCATTTCTAAATAAACCACTGCGGGCAAGATCTTCTGACCCAACAAAACATGATCTGTCAAATAGAATTCATCACCATCAAATGTCGTTTCATAAGCTTGTTCCGCCAATGTTGAAATATTTCTATCGATTAGTGAGTGCAAGTGGGGGACTGGTTTCCTTTTTGGGGAAACATCAATTTCAGAACTTACATTATCATCACTCTCTGCAAGCCAATAACGCTGGCGATCGAATGGATACGTTGGTAGTGATATTCGATAAAATCGATCATGCTGAAAAAGACGAAGCCAATCTACTGATTCGCCATGAATATATGCATTGACCAGACGAGAAAGTTGATCAAAGTAAGAGTTAGGATCAGATTCTGTGGGCTTTCCAAAGTTGTCGATTTCATCAGGAGTAACTACGCTAATATTTGGATCATTAGTATTGCTAAACGTTCTATTCGCGCTGAGATCTCCTAGTCGATCTTCCAATTCTCCGAAATCTTTTACAATACAACTTGCTCGTTTTGAAAAATGCCTGCGTCCGAGGCAAAGTGTATAAGCAATATCTGAAATTTGAACCTGCTCGCGATTCTGTTTTAGCCATCCACGTAAATCATCAATCTTCTTCTGTAGCGCGTCATCTGTTTTAGCTGACAAAACTAGCGGATAGTAAGGATAATCATTGACGTTCCGAGTTCTATCCTGAATCGGTGCTTCTTCCATAACCACATGAGCATTTGTACCGCCGATGCCAAACGAACTAACACCTGCTCGTCGCTTTGGACCATTTTGAGGCCATTTGCGCAATGTGTCATTTACAAAAAAAGGCGTTTCAGGAAATTTGATTAATGGATTGGGTTGGCTGAAATTGATACTAGGAGGGATCATTTCATGCTTAAACGAAAGCGCTGTTTTCATAAGAGATGCAACACCAGCGGCTGATTCTAAATGGCCCATATTTGTTTTAATTGATCCAATCGCACAATACGAATTTCCATCTGCCGACAGAGAACGAAAAGCTGATGTCAGTGCGCTAATTTCGATAGGATCACCTATTGTTGTACCTGTGCCATGCGCCTCCACATAACTTACAGTCTCTGGATTTACTTGAGCAACTGCCAACGCTTCGGCAATAACGTCCGCTTGTCCCTGTACGCTTGGCGCCTCATAATCTACTTTGTTGTTGCCATCGTTATTGATCGCACTACCTTTAATTACAGCATAAATATTATCACCATCTTCTATTGCATCTGGCAATCGTTTTAACATTACCAAACCAATTCCATTACCGCCAATAGTTCCCTTAGCTTCAGCGTCAAATGCGCGACAATGGCCGTCAGGGGACTGGATCATACCGGGTTCAAACATTACTCCCATTTTTTGCGGAAATAGTACTTTTACACCACCGGCGATAGCCATATCACATTCGCCATTCAATATGCTTTGACATGCCTGATGCGTACAAACCAATGATGTTGAACACGCCGTTTGAATAACTAGGCTCGGTCCTGAAAGGCCGAGTTTATAGGACATGCGTGTTGCGGCGAAATCCTTATCATTCCCGGTAATTCCTTTAAAAATGCGACTTAAAGATTCCTTAGTAAATGACTTGTTTACCTTGTGCATATAGTAGGTATTGTAATTAACCCCAATAAAAACGCCGATGTCACCATCGAAATAGGCCGGATCGTATCCAGAATCCTCAAGAACTTCCCATCCACACTCAAGAAGTAACCGTTGTTGTGGATCCAGCAGTTCAGCCTGCGCTCGATTATAGCCGAAGAACTTAGCGTCAAAATAGTCCGGATCGTCAAGAATGGCACTTGAACGGACATAATTTTTATGCTTAAACAATTTAGGGTCAACACCACTTTGGATAAGTTCTTCATCACTAAACGATGTTATACATTCAACTCCGTTTTTGAGATTGTCCCAAAACTGAGCAATATCTTGAGCATCTGGAAATCGTCCAGCCATGCCGATAATCGCTATTTCATTACCTGTGTAGGTTGTATTGGGTTGATTTTTCATATTGATATTTGAAGTGCTTATTTTTGTTTATAGGTGTCAGGTGTCGGGTTTCAGGTGTCAGAGTTCAGGACAAAAATGGATCCAAGACCTGACATCTAAAGTGTCTCACCTCTTTTTACTATTTCAGTTTTATTTTTTGCATTTAACGCTACTCTTAAGACGATTAGGTGTCTAGTATTAGTGTTCTAGTTGAAAATCGGCTCCCGACATCTGAAATCAGAAATCTATTTACAACTGCTATTCCTACTGTTTCTGCTTTACACTGAAACCTGACACCTGAAACCTCAATTAACCCTCCTCCTTTGCCTGCGCCACTGGCGCCGTAACTCTTTCGTATCAGCATACGAACCATTTCCCTGCTCCTGTTCATCGGTTTGCACTGTTGTAGTTGAACTCGTCGCTCCAATGGTGAATACACGTTTATTTTCTTGTACGTCTCCTATATCCAATTGTTTACCGGTACTAGACGCGAAATGCTCAGCTAATCGCTTGATGCTGGGATATTTAAAAATATCTACGAGTTCTAATTTGGTCTTAAATACCCTATTGAGCTCATCCAAAACCTGAACTGCATTTAATGAATTTCCGCCTAGTTCAAAAAAGTTGTCTGTGACCGAAATAGTGTCGACATCAAGAATTTCCCGAACAATATCAGCAATTTGTCGCTCGATGTCAGTCTTAGGTTTTATCGCTTTGGAAGGATCCTTGTCACTGCTAAGAGTTTGTAACTCCGCTCGATTGATTTTACCTGATTCATCGTGAGGCATTTGATTCAATTTAGTAGAGACATATTGAATCTGATTGCCAAACTCATCAAATATTTCGACTGCATTAACGTCAGTCTCCAGTTCATGACCATTGCTTGTATAAAATACCTGTATTTCTTGCAGAGGGGTAGGAGTATCATTTATAAACGGTTGTACACCGGAACCATCGGCATCAAGACCAATCCATGATTGCTGAATACCACTGTTTAAGCAACCTAAAAATGAATTTAACCCTTGCCTTACTGAAATTGTTTGGTAACCTCGGGCCTGAGAAAGGTCTTTAGCATGAAATCCTTTACTAATTCCAGTTTCGTCCCACAAACTCCAGGCATACGAAAAAAATCGTTTCTTGCTCTGGTGTATATGATGCTCCACAAAGCTGTCAAGAAATCGATTCGCCGCTGCATATCCGGCGACGTTAAATCCACCGAAATACCCGTTTACGGACGAAAACCCTATAAAAATGCAGTCCTTATTAGACGCCATTAGCTGATAGAGTGCGCAGGTGCCGGCAATCTTTGGCGACAGTATAGTACCAATGTTTTCTTTATTTTCTTTCAAAATAGATTGTTCATGGTAGTTGCCCGCTAAATGAATTATACCTGCCAATGGATTTTTCCACTGACTTTGAGTATCTTTAACGATTTCTTGCAGTTTTTTTGCATCCGTAATATCAACGGCCATATACGCGATTTGACCACCCAGACGCTCCAGGTTTATAATCTTTTGAATTGATTCTGATACATCAGATGTGCCATCGACATGATCTTTCCAGCTGGATCGATCAGGTAATTCAGTCCTGCCGACAAGTAGAAGATTCGCAGAATAATGTTCCAGTAAGAATTGTGCAACAACGTATCCTATCCCCCCCAGCCCACCTGTAATGACATAAAAAGCGCCGTGTTGAAAGGGTAATTCAGTTGTCTTCGTCTTAGTAAATTTGCATTTTTGTAGTACTGAAATGAATCGCTTTTGATTGCGGTAAGCAATTTCTAAATCTTGAACGGGACTAACAAACTCGGACAGGACAGAATCGGCTACTCCGGCAGTTGCGTCTGGTTCGATATCAATATGTTGACATTCAATCCAGACTAGTTCCTGTTTAATTGTTTTAAGAAGTCCTAAAAGCGGTGTCTTTTCATAGGCAATTGCTTCTTCATCGCGTACTGCCTGGCATGCATTGGCAACTATCAAAATCCGGACAGCCTGGCTGTCTCCCTGGATTTCATTCAATCCCTGTGTAATCCATAACAAACTATAAAGTCCTAAATTTTGTGAATTTTCCAGCGTCTTTACATCCAGCACTTCGCCGACATATGGATAGCAGGTCCAACAGTGCAAAATACGTTGAATCACAATCTGATCCTTCTTGAGGAGGCTGAATAATTTAGTATAATCATCGGCATTTTCTGGGTTAATAACATACGAATGTTTATTGATCCGTCTAAATTTTTCACCTTGCTTCACATTCACAATCTCAGTTCCATGATCTGCCAAAGTCTTGCCAAGAATGTGACCAACTTCTTGGCGATCAATAAAAAGCAATGTTGGTACGGCATTTAACACCGTCGATTTTGGGAGCGATTTTCGTATCCATGTCCGCTGATAAAACCAATCGGGCAATGTATTGTCGTTTTTCAGAAGGACGTCATAGTTCCTAACCGTTTCAGAAAAATGACCAGAAGCCAGGAGATTTTTGAGTTGTGAGCGTTGAATCTTACCGCTTGTAGTCTTTGGAAAACTACTCTTCAACAACGGAATAACGAACAACGGAGACAGACCGATTTCAGTAGCAAGGTTTTTACGAATGGTCTTGATAAGTCCAACATTGTCTTCATTAGAATGTGACTTTCCGACAAAGAATATTGCCAGCCCTTCTGTTCCTGTTGCATCATCTTGAACCGACGTCGCTGCGGCAAATGTTGGTTCTACGCCAGAAATATTATTGACAATTTCCTCTATCTCATAGCAATAAAAATTTGCGCCACGGACAATGATCATCTCTTTTTCCCTACCAGTCAAGGCAAGTCGACCATCCAAAATAAAGCCAAGATCTCCCGAATTAAACCATCCGTCTCCAACGAAGGCCTCTTGATTTGCTTCCACATTCTTATAGTAACCTGGTGTTATGACATCTCCTTTAATTTGAAAACGACCGATAATCCCTTCGGGCAGAACTTGATTATCATTATTCGTTATGCGAATTACGACTCCAGGGACTGGAGGCCCGAGATCAACAAAACTCAGTGTATTGATTGAACCATTTTGTGAGCGGCGTAAAGGCCCCGGCAAAGACCCTTTGAGAACTCGAAAACAACCTGATTCCGAGTCAAAATTATTCCGAAATGTCATGCAGGTACAGGCTTCAGCCATTCCGAATGAAGGCTGCATCAATTTCTCCGAAACTCCAAATGGTTTAAGGTGACGTATAAACTCGCTAATAACCGGAGGTGTGACCTGTTCGCCCGCATTTAGGAAATAGCGTACAGACCTAAGATCCCAGGTTCGATCTTGCTTAGACCGGGATATACTGTCATTAACCAGCTTGTAGCCAAAGTTCGGTGCCCAGGTTAAGGACGCCTTAAATTTTTCCATAAGGTCAAGCCATCGAAGCGGATTGGCGAGGACAATCTGTGTTTTGATCTGTATTTGTTGAATGCCCAGGTAGACATCTTTAAGATGACATGTAAGTATTGGTACAACATGGTCTACCGGTAACCAATTTAAATCGATATCATCATGAGAATAGTTATTGACCTGTTGGGCTCCATGAATATGATTTATAATTCCTGAATGAGTTTCCTGAATACATTTGGGAACACCTGTGCTGCCGGATGTTAGCTGAAAGAATACGATATCGTCTGGTTTTGCATCATTGATATCTGTCGAAGCCGCTAACGTTTTCAATTCATCAATCGCATAGATATTATGCTTAGTTTTTATCAGCTGTTGGAGATTCGAAATTCCGTCAACCAGATGTCGACTGGTAATGATGGGCGGTTTATCGAGTAAATTCCAAATATTAACTAATTTTTTTACAACACTGTTTTCCTCATTGTAGGTGGGAGCAACGGCAACAGTAACAGGAATAAAACCACCCAGTACGCACGCCCAAAAGGTCGAAAAATGATCGCGGAGAGAATCAATTTGAAGAATTACTTTATCATGAACCTGAAAGCCTTTTGCCTGCAAACCTGCCAGTATGATTTTTGCTTCAACAAGAAGATCTTTATAACTTTGAAACGACTCATCACCGTCAGATTCGATGTAAACAATTCCTTTATCTGAATACATTTTTACAGTCTGTAATAAGGCCTCTGTCATTGTTTTAGCACTATGCTTCGGTAAAACAAGCTCTCCTCCGTCGCTGATAGCCAGAGGTTGTGGCTGGGAACCTTGAAGGAGAATACCCTCCTGTTCAATTTGATTATTCACGTTGCTACTTTTATCAATTGCAGATTGGTCTGCTATGTCATATTGCCAATCTGGCAATAGCTCAGAGAGATGCACGTGCGATGACGTTCGAGATGTATTTGTAGTTATAGCCGCAACCTCTTCGACATTACTTATCTGAGTTACCTGACGTTCTAAATCTTCTTTAACCGTCGAATTGATTACGGGCAGTTCATCCAGCGCTTTATTATCAATAGCACCTTCTGTACTTAAGGGCAGTTGATTCACAAAAACCAGTGCATCTGGAATATTACCTGATGACAATTCAGCCCGCAGATTTTCATAAATTTTCTGCTCGGAAAACGGTGCATTGGGAACTATATAGGCAATTCGTGTCGTCTTCTTCTGTGACTCCCGAACACATACCGTACAATTTTTAATGAAAGACAAGCTCAAAAGTTTATTTCCAATATCAGTATTGGACATTCGTGTCGCCACTTGAGATGCATTGTGATTGAGGGGCACCGGTTGTCTATCCGGAAGCTTGATAGAAGCAATGTCATTACCAAAACCTTCAATAAATGCGCTCAAAACCCTTTCATACCCCGCATGCATATGCTCAACAGTCGCCCCCTTGAAAAGGTCCGTATTATATTCCCACATTAACGTTAGTGTTGGTCCCGTCGTAAATGCATGAACACCTAAGTCCCATTTTGCTGTATCTGTTGATGTGAGATCATATTCAACTGATAAATCTCCGATATCGTCTAAAACAATAGGAAAACTCTGAAGCACAAAAAAGATTTGATAAAGTGGATTCGATCCTACGTCTTTTGTCGAAGTAATGGCATCAACCAATTCAGGAAACATAATGTCCGTATTGCGGTGCGCTGCTGTGAGTGTGGCTTGCACCTTATCGATTACGGCCATGCAAGTCATTTCCGATCTGATTTGCGTCCGTAATACCAATACATTGGCAAAGTAGCCGATCACATTCTCGATATCCGGATGATTACGGTTTGCGTACGGTGAACCAATGCTAATATCTGTTTTTGCTGTATAAAGGTGAATAAATGTCTTAAACGCTGCTGTTAACAGTACATTCAAAGTAACCTTTTTTTCTTTACTCAGTCGTCTGAGATCTGCAGCTAATTCCTCTCCCAAAGTAAACTGAATCGTCCTACCATTGAATGTTTGCTGTTGCGGACGCGGATAATCGCTTGGCAATATCGGCGTCGTATCGATCCCCCGTAGCTGATCTTTCCAATATGAAATCTGGATATCCCGTGTCGATTTTGCTAGTATGTGACTCGATATATAGGCACCGTACTGAACGGGCAGAATTGGCAATTCTGGCGAGCGCTGTTCAGCATATGCAGCGTAAGATTCGAGAATCTCATGAGTCAACAAGACCATCGACCAGGCGTCACCAACGATATGATGAACCGTAATTCCAAGTATGTATTCGTCATCTTTATACCGAACAAGAAGAGGACGAACTAATGGACCATCTGCTAATAAAAATGGCGTTTCCCGATGCTTGCTCAACGTCTTTTCAACAATATCTTCACCATTAGACATATATTGGCTTCTGATATCGAGAATTTCCAGAGGTGTATTTTCCGGAGGCGATATGACCTGATTCAACTCAGTTTTATTGCTCTTGAATATCGTTCTCAACGATTCGTGTCTGGTAATAACAGCATTGATACTAGATTCAAGATAAGTGGTATTTAGCTTACCGGTAAACCGTAACTGGAGAGGCATAGTGTACAATGCAGATTGCGGGGTTAAACGGTCCATGAACCAAAGTGCATATTGTAGTGGTCCGGCAGGCCTTGTTTTAACAGCGGTTTCCAATGGAACTCGTGCTTTTTCTCCATCAATCTTCTCAAACTTGGATTTATCATGATCGACATTTTCATTAGCGTTTGCGATATCGAAATCTTCAGGAATATACCCCATGATAGTATCAACTAGTTTTCTGATAGAAAGCGTTGCGTCCACTATCGTATCACGCGGTAAATCAACTCTGTACAATTTGATAATTGTATTGCGCAATCGTGTCATGGCGATTGATTCTACGCCGTAATCCAACAATGCCCTGGCACTATCAATTTCTTTAACATCCATTTTCAAGAGCGTCGCCGCAGCATGTATAAGGTCATGCCGCAGTTTTGCATTTATTGATTGAATTTCATTATTCGTTGAGTCATCTGAACTCAATCTCGTAGGAGCTGTATTGACTGATATATGTGCATTCCCGGCAAACTTATGCGGTGTATTTTCAGCTGGCGGAAACCAACATCGTTTTCGTTCGAATGGGTATAATGGCAGCGATATTCGATTTAGCTTATTTTCCCGTTTAAGCAAAGTCCAGTCAACCGTTACACCTCCAACCCATAAGGCTGCAAGATTCGTCAATGCATTAGCATTTAACGCAGTCTTAACAAATTCGCGACCAAGATTACCCCCAGTAGCTATCTTTGTCATGCTTGACTCCGACTGAAAATTCCCCATAAATAAATTGTCGATATCGATATTATCGTTAAGAAAATGGTTTAGTTTATCGATAAGCTCATCTTTATTATCGGTGATAATTGCCAATCGTTCTTCCAGCGCCTCGCGGCCAACCTGAAGTGTGTAGGCAAGATTTTGTAAGTTATCAAACTTCGGCGAGCTCAGTCGAGGCGTAATCGGTGAACTGTGATCAGTAAGGAAGGTTTGCAGATTCTTAGCGACTTCTTTAAGCCGGCCTTTATTTTTAGCCGACAACACTATTAATACGGGTTTTTCTTTTCCAATCTCTGAAACCTGAACCCTGACACCTGAACCCTTTTCTGCATATTCCTCCAATATGACGTGTGCATTCGCGCCTCCTGCACCAAAAGAACTGACCGTAGATCGTCTCAGAAACTCCTGTATTTTTCCGTCAATTTTAACACGGGGTCGATTCCATTTTGTTAGCGTTTTTTGAATAAATATTGGTGAATTTTCTAAATTAAGATTGGGGTTAAGCGGCTCTGCATTGATAGAAGGAACTAAGGATTCGTGCATATATTGGAGACAAACCTTTGTTAATTGGGCGATACCAGACGCGGCTTCTAAGTGACCAAGGTTTGACTTTACGGAACCGATAGCACAGAATTGTTTGTCGCTAGTGTAACGCTCAAATGCCTTCTTAACACCCGTTACTTCAATTGGATCGCCAATCGCAGAACCATTAGCAGCAGCCTCGATATAACTAATTGTTCTAGGGTGAATGTTCGCCTTTCCCAATGCATTAAAAATTAGCTTGGCTTGAGCTTCCGGATTCGGCACCGTAAAGGCACCCGTTTTCCCATCATGATTGATAGAGGAAGCTTTGATAACAGCATAGATTCGATCTTCATCTCTATGAGCATCGTTTAAGGATTTTAGAAAAACAGCGCCAACGCCCTCCCCTGGAATATAACCGTCGCCATCACCAAAACTCTTACTCTTATCGCCGGTGCCCAACATTCCAACTTCAGAAAGCGCTTGATATTTACTTGGATGAAGTGTTAAATTTACACCACCCGCAATCGCAGCAAAACACTCTCCGCTGCGAATGCTTTCACAGGCAAGATGAATTGCCGATAATGACGAGGCGCAGGCTGTATCGACGGCCATGCTTGGACCTTGAAAATTAAAAAAATGTGAAATACGATTAGCAATAGACCAATAGGAAGAATTCGATGCTACGCTTCGCAGAAATTGATCACCGTCTACATCTGAATATTGGCTGTACATAGAACCGACAAATACAGCAACCTCTTTACCGAGATTGGCTGCCAGTCGCGCCAATTCATGACGTGTATATCCTGCATCCTCTAAACAATGCCATACAATCTCCAGAAATAACCGCTCCTGAGGGTCCATTAGTTCGGCGGCGGATGGAGATATACCAAAAAACAGTGGATCAAATTTATCAATATCGTTGATATATCCACCCCATTTGCTATGATTCTTCTCTTCGTTATTCTTATCAGCATCAAAATAGGGTCCATGATCCCAGCGATCATTGGGAATCTCACTGATACAATTTTGACCGGATTCCAGATTTTTCCAAAATTCTTCAAGATTGTTGGCCATAGGGTATCGCCCCCCTAACCCAATGATTGCGATATCCCGCTGATTGTGATTGCCAGAAGTTAATTCAAGAAAGTCTCCAGGTACAGATGTTTCACGCAGTGTATTGGCAGGAGTCGTGGGCTCGGAAAACTCGTCATTTTTTACAAGCTGATTGACCACGTGACGATTTGGATTAATCCCGAGAAGTTCGGAAAATTTATTGGCATGGTTATTAACGAAATAACCCGTCAAATCATCGACCGACTGATACTCGAAAAATAAGGTTTTAGACAGTTGCCCGACGTCACGTTCCAGTTTCTCGATTAAATTGAGAGCTAATACCGACTCAATTCCATACTTGGTCAAGGACTCTTGAGAATCAATACGTTTGGCCGACATTTGCAACTCATTCGCGATGATCCTCTTAAGATACCCCTCAATACGCTCACCTAAAACTGTTGTGTCAATATCACCCTCCACGCGATCCACATTGTTATCTGAAATCGGAATGTCGGCAGACAGCGTTTTTAGCTCAACTTGGTTAAGCTGCTCGAATTTTCGTCTAATTTTTACTGGATCGCCGTAAATTGGAATCAACCTGGTACTAGCATATTCCAGGACTTTATCTAAAATAGCCAGTCCTTCAGATGTTGTTAACGACATGAGTCCGATTTGCTCATGCCAACGAGAAATTGACTGTTGGCTGGACTTAAAGCCACCATCTTCCCAGTGTGGCCAATTGATGGCAATACTGCGCCCGGAGCGATGACCATTTGCTCTTAAATGTTCCCTATAATCAGCAAATTCATCTACAAAACAATTTGCACTTGCATAGTCAGCCTGTCCCGTATTTCCAAGAATCGACGCAAGTGACGAATACATAATAAAAAAATCCAAAGGCAGATCAACAGTTGCCAGGTCCAGATTCAATGTGCCATAGACCTTGGATGCCAAAACACGGGCCGTGCTATCTATTGATTTATTAAGGATGAATTCATCTTCGATGACACCTGCACAGTGGAAAACGCCATCAATCGAACCAAAATGTTCTCTTCCTTTCTTTAACGCTCCCTTTGTATCCGAATAACGAGTGATATCTGCACCCAAGTATAAAATGTCAGTCCCCTTGTTCTCCAAAATATTAAGCCATAATTGTCCCTCCTCGGTCGGTTCAGATCTTCCGATTAATACTAATCGTGCCTGCACTCGCTCAACAAGGTATTCTGACAATAGACGCCCTAAGCCACCTAACCCGCCGCTTATTAGATACACACCATTCTGCTTCAGGCATGATGGGGGATGAAAATCAGACGGTGATACCTCAGTAAATGCTTGGATAAACCGTTCGCAATCTCGATATCGAACATTTGCTTCCGGAACAGTTCGCCGTTTATATTCATCAAAAACAATAGACAAAATGTGATCTTTAGCATTTTCAAATAAGGCGATTAATCGCATTTGCAGATTGGGATTCTCTTCTATCGCAGTCTCTGCATAGCCGCTAAGCATCCGATGCTGGAGTTGAGGGGCCACCGAACTATCAGGATAAACATAGAGAATTTGAATGGGAGCGATTGGTCGATTCTTAATCAGTGCCCGGGATAATAGATATATGGCATAGATTCCCCGATTCAAGTGATTATTCAATACCTGGTGTTGCAATCCGACCCTCTTAGTTTTATTAAAATCGATCGGTTTTAGCGAATGACTCCAAAAGCAAATGATTTGTTCTGGAATTCTTCCATCTTGGCTAAGCTGATTGAAAAGGGATTGATAGTCCGCCTCTTTAAGGGGATGAATGGTGAAAACAGAGTCACTTACCCGACGAAATTCACGTCCAATTTTGACGAGTGAAACAGCGACACCATCCGATGCCACATTTGATCCGTTAACGTGCTGAAGGTAGTTTTTGTAAAACGTATCATTATCATCAAGAATCAGTACTGAATTCGGCCTTTGACAATGTTCCGCTTCATGGTTTTCTGCATTGACATTGATAGCACTCCGTGTCCAATTTGGGCAAAAATAAAGGGTTTCTGCGTATGATGATGACGATTGACCCCGATTTTCTCCTTCTGCCTTTACCCGTCTAAAAGCGAATTTATGAAAACGAATCAGTGGCTTTCCGTCTTGGTTAACAACCGTGATATTAAAAATTTGTAGATCAGAATTTTTCGACGCCCCGTTTCCACTTACGAGTTCAGCATGGGCAAAGCATTGTCTGCTAATCGGTTTGAATATCTCAATCTCCTCGACTGAAAATGGGAGAAGAAGGGACTTTTCTGGCCCGATATCCAGTGCTGCAACCGTTTGCAGTGAACCGTCCAACAGTGATGGATGTAAACCAAATTGCCTAAAATCTTTCTCACAATCAGCAGGTAATTCTAAACATGCCAATGCTTCGGTTTGATTTGCATGTATCTCTTGAATTGTTTGAAGTGTTGGTCCAAAATGAATGCCCATCATTTCTGAGCGCTGATAATGTTCATTTCCGGAAAATTGAAGTATGCACCGCTGCCTTATCTCGGAGAGGTTCTTTTGATGCCCTAAAGAATCGTCCTCGTAATGGCCCGTCTTCAATTCTAAATGACCTTTACCATGAATTGTGACACTATCTTCACATTGAGTGTAAATCTGAAAATCCAGGGAGTTTGTATTCTTATCAAGACGAATAGTCACTTCCTGTGATTCTCCTACAAATCTAAGGGGTTCCAGCCAAACCATATCTTTGATTCGGATAAGTTTTCCCCCAGCCACATTTATCTCTGCCGCCGCCCGTGCTAATTCTAAATACGCGACACCAGGCAGTATCAATTCATTATTCACGCGGTGATCTCTGACAAAAAATTCAGAGGCATAGAATTTCCTCACAAGTTGCATAATACCAACCGCTGAATTCTGAGAATCTTTCAACGACCGAAGAGACGCTGAAAAACGTACATTCTCGTCCTGTTTATTGCTTAATCGCGCTCTGTGCCTTGCACTGAAATTTGAATTATCTGCATTCTCCGGCAACCAACAGCGTTCCTTAGCGAAGGGATATGTTGGTAAAGATAGTCGCTGATGTTTCCCTGAATCATAAAATAATGACCAATTAACCGGGAAGCCTTCAATCCACTCCCTCATCAGTGTTTTGTGGTTGCCATCACTGATTAACTTCTGCACATGAGCAGAATTATCATTGGCATCGAAAGCGCCAGATTTTCTTTTTTTCACATGTCCATGAAAAAGATTTCCATTTGCATCATCTTTATTCTCTAGGAAGATTTTAAGGCAGTGCAACAATTCTTCTCGACTGCCTGCATAAACAGCACATCGATATTCCATCGCGACACGCCCTACTTGCAGTGTGTAAGCGACATTATCTAGAGTCATAACCTCACTCTTTCCAGTCTCAGTATGTGCTTGGAGAAAGTTCTTAAACGCCTGCAAAGTTTCGTGTAGTTGGGCCTCAGACATCGCCGAAAAAAGAAATATCTTTAACAATCCACGTTCATCTACGGATGGATGCACACGAACTCGGTTATCGACATGTTCCTCTAAAATCACGTGAACATTAGACCCACCTGCTCCAAACGAGCTTAATCCCGCACGTAAGGGGAATTCCTGCTGCCCCAGTCCAATATCAATACGCGGTCGCTGCCAGGGACTAAGTTTTTGTTGCACATAGAATGGCGTTTCATCAAATGCAATATTCGGATTGAGAGTCTCAGAGTGTAATGATGGAGCTAGCTGCTCATATTTCATTTGAAGAAGGATCTTGGTCAGACCTGCAATGCCGGCGGCACCCTCCAGGTGTCCAATATTTGACTTTACCGAGCCGATTGCGCAGTATTGCTTCGTATTTGTGTCAGGAGAACTATGATCGTTGTTAGTCGTGCTAAACGCCTTACTTAAACCGCTTATCTCAATGGGATCACCAAGAAAAGTTCCCGTACCATGAGCTTCAACGTAGCTAATTGTCCGTGCATCTATCTCCGCTTTTTTAATACCTTCGAGAATTAGCTCACCTTGCCGATTTGGATCCGGAACAGTAAAACCATTGCTTTTACCCCCATGATTGATAGAAGTTCCCTTAATAGTTGCGTATATATGATCGCCATCATCAAGTGCGCGATGTAACGGTTTCAATAATACCGCGCCAACCCCTTCACCGGGAATCATACCATTGGCCTCTTCACCGAAGCTTTGGCATTTTCCGGTTGGAGACAGAAACATGCCATTACTTAACTTGATGTACCGGGATGGATGCAGTATTAGATGCACGCCACCTGCAATAGCCATACTTGCCTGACCCGTTTTAATACTGTCACATGCCAGATGAAGAGCAGTCAAAGACGCTGAACAGGCTGTATCTACAGCAATACTTGGTCCGGTGAAATCCAGAAAATATGAAATGCGATTGGCAACGAATGAAAATGTTGACTCCGCCATAAACCAATCGTCATCTCCCCAGTTATTAAGCGCCAAGTGTTCGTAGGCTCCTGAAATAACGCCCACATAAACACCGATATTTCTCGGCAGTCCCGGCTTTACCAAATTTTCCGGAGTATAACCGCTATCTTCAATGGTCTTCCATACAACTTGCAGAAATTGTCTCTGCTGGGGATCCATTGTCGCTGCTTCTTTTGGTGAAATATTAAAAAACAAAGGATCGAACATTTCGACATCATCAATAAATCCGCCCCATTTCGCGTGGCTTTTATTACGTTTTGTACGATCTTCATCGAAATAATCCTCAAAATCCCAACGGGTTTTAGGTATTTCAGTTACGCAATCTCGACCCGTTTTTATATTTTCCCAAAATTCATCTAAATCCTTCGCTCCCGGATAGACACCTGCGACGCCGATAATAGCGATCGAATCATTATCTGACCGAGATTCGTCTTCTCTTTGAACCGAGTCTATTATTTTAGATTTACGTCCTGAATCCCACGTTGTTTTTTTGCTTTTCGTGCGACTGTCTAAAACCGAATTATTGTTAAGTTTGGATGGTGAATTCAAGACAGGTGCCTTGACATTCTCTTGATATTTTTGAGCAATAACCGTTACCAAATCATGGAGCGTCTTACACTCAAAAAAGAGTGTTGGCTTTAACTTAATTCGATGTAAGGTCGCCATTTTCTTAGAGAGATCAAGGACGGTAATAGAATCGAATCCCAGGTCGCTGATGGATAGATCCATTTCAAGGCAATCCTCGGAGACACGAAGGCTTTCTGATAATATCGACCTCAGAAAACCCGCGGCCACATCATAAAACTCATCAGAAGATTGAGTCATGTCATGATGAGATGTAAGCGTGTCATTGACATTTTCATGTTCACTAGCCACTGGTCGATATTGCACACCAATGTGTTCAACGTTGCTATTGACGATATTTTGCAAAGCCTCGAACCCCAAATCGATGGATAATGGAAGCGCATTTTCGGCTCGTTTCCAAATTTCACGCTCCAGGGCGGAAAGTTTGTCTGCAAAATTCTGCCACATTGGCCAATTAATCGATATAACCCGGAACGCATAAGAATGACTTTCTGAGATTCCATCTAGGAACGCATTGGCTGCAGCATAATCGGCACTAAGGCGCAGTCCTTTTTGGGCTGCCTCTGATGAAAAAAGCACGACGAAAGATGTTGATAATGAACCAATATTTTCTAAAAGATTCAGAGCTCCGAGACATTTAGGCAATATCACAGAGCCCACTTCATATGCATCTTTTTCTATGATTGAGTTCGATACCATTTGGCCAACTGTAAAGAATACGCCTGACAGATTTACACCCTCCTTCGCCAAACAGTCTATGACTGCTTGAACCTCTAACTCAGAGGTTACATCCATAGGTATGTATCTGATAGAGTCATTATCCTTAGATGATTTCAGGGATCGGCTGGATATAATCACTTTAGCGTGTTCTTTTGTGACAAGGAAATTCGCAAATTGATTTCCAAGATCTCCTCCACCAACGATCCAATAGGTACCGCCTTTAGTCATCCGATTTCTTGATTGTAGCTGATCAATTGTCTTCATTCCACGACACCATCGGGTACCATCAGTGTCATAGCAGACTTCGACATCCCTTAATGAAAATGTTTGTTCTTTCCGACTGATTGCGATGAGTTGTTCTGATGATAGTGATTGCGTAGAATCCAGTCCCTTTTTAATGTAAATACATTTTCCACGGATATGTTTGAACTCTTTCTGAATGGTATATATGAATCCTGTAATTCCTCTAAAGATCGACTCTGATACAGATTCATCTGCCCAAAATTCCAAAAGGTAGTTTGTACGATAATCCTGCAAATTCGACCGTAAAAACGTAATCAAATCCAAAATAATCAATTGTAGGATTTCAGCATTATTCTTCAACAATCCTATCTCGAATTTCTTGGCGTTTGGAATGATATCTGTAGTTGAAAGGTTAAAACGAATAACTTCATCGATCTCCGTAGATAGATCAATGGTTTCCTGAATTGGAACAGGTTGCCAGCTTGCAACAGTATACTCTAATCTTCCTCCAGCAGCTTGTTTAGCGATCTCTATACCTGGTAATTCTTCATTTTCATGCCGAATCTCACGAGCCGTCAATCCCCTTATGGTCACAATTATATTCCCATCATTGTCACAAAAGTCGATGTCAGCCTTGATTACGTCATCATCCTTCGAGAAACCGTCACAAAATCTAACATACGAATATCCCGCCCCAGGCAAATGGTCGTAGATCCGGATTTCATCAAGTGCGAATGGCAGGTAAGTTTTATTCCCGTTACTTGTCCTTGAATCAGAGCAATAAAACGCTAGTAACGGCTGCAGTGCACTATCCAAAACACTGGGATGGAGGTAAAATGAGGATTGCGAGTCCCGAATGTCTGGAGGCAATATAATTTTGGCTAAGGCCTCTTCCTTTCCTAACCATAATGTTTCGATACCTTGAAAAGATGGGCCATAACAATTACCACACGTGTCTAACAATGGATAAAGTGTGCTGGTATTGAAACGTTTGGTTAATCGAGGCTGAATAGACTTAAGATCCAACGAGCGTGATTTTTTAATTGAACCAAAACATATCTCTCCCTGCCCATGCACTGTGGTTGAATTATCAGCATCATTCACTGATGTAATTTCAAATGACATGCTGTTATCGTTTGCAACTAGTTCAATCTGAACCTTTACCTTAGAGTTAGACACGATCAACGGCTTTTGCCAAATAATATTTGTAAGACCTTTAATAGGCTGGTCAACAGAATTTTTACCTGCAGCAAGCGCCATTTCAAGATAACCCACACCAGGAAAAACAGCGTTTCCTTTGAGTTGATGATCGGTTAGGAAAAATTCATTCCCTGTAAAAGTAGAAACAAATAGCTGACGCTCAATAGTTGATAGATTCATACCTAAGAATGGATGAATTATATTGATTTCTTCTTGCGTCTCTATACCTGGAGGTAAATTTGCCTCTTCCGCTGTTATCCAGCATCTCTGCAAATCAAACGAATAACCCGGGATGCGTAATTTTTGAATTGGCTTTCTATTAGATAATAATAACGTGTCAATCGCTCCGCTATTGACCCAATGGTTTGCTATTGCTTGATTATTTCCTGTAACGAACCATTTCCTTGCCTGATCTATAGTTTCATTTTTTGATGACTTGCTTAGTAACTCTTTTGTATCGTCTATTGTCCCTTCATAAACACCGATAGGAACGTGTTCATCTCGCAAGTATTGATTCGCTTTTTTCAAAAAATCATCGCGACTGCCAACGATAAATGCAGTGCGATACATCATTGTATCTCTTCCTGTGCGAAGTGTATAAGCAAGCTGTTCGAGATCAACCTCGGAATTATTAGTAATGTATTCGACCAACGATTTTATGTTTGCCTTACGTGCGTGAATTGATTTGGCCGAAATGAGAAGAAGTTGTTCGATTCCATTCCCGGGGCTCTCCACTTTTGTCAGATCCGTATTTACATACTCTTCGATCAATATATGAGCATTATTCCCGCCAGAGCCATAAGAATGTAAGCCAGCTAAGCGTGACGTCTTATTTGATTTCCACACCTCATTTTCAGTAAGTAACCGACAGGGTGTCTGAGAGGTTTCCAAGTATGGATTTATTTCCTTAAAATCGACAATCTTGTGAACTTCTGCTGTTTGAAATGCGCGAATAATTTTGAAGAGAGCTCCTAATGCTGATGTTGCATGCATATGACCCGTCAATGGTTTCAATGTACTGACTCTACAGAATCCGGGCTCAAATTTAAGTTTTTTATCATCGCACAACTGTTTTAATGCAGTGTTTATTGCATTCCATTCAACAACGTCGGCGGCTTGATTACCCATACCTTGAGCTTCTATATAACCAACGTCCCTTGGATCGATCGACGCTTCTCTGTAACACGTCTTAATCAGATCCACATGGGACTCCTTATTCAGAGCTGCTATTGACATTCCACCTTGTCCGTTATAATTGAGCGCTACATTCTTGATAACGGCATAGATTGAATCGTGATCTTTTTCTGCCTGAGACAGCGATTTCAACATCACGCTTGCGACACCTTCAGCGCGTACGAACCCATCTGCATCTTTACCAAATGACTTTACTGAATTAGTCGTACTCAACATATTCATGCGAGTTAATCCAATATATAAATCCGGCCGAAGAATAATATTAGCCGCACCGACAATCGCCTGATCGATCTCCCCTGCCCTCAATGCCGTAACCGCTCGGTGGATTGCGACAGCCGCCCCTGAACACATAGTATTGACAAACTCACTGGGCCCTCTGAAATCGAAAAAATATGAGATCCGATTCGCAATCATACTGCTCGCCTGATTGAATTCACTACTGCGGCTTTTATCGATTTCCAATAGATTTTTAAGATATTCATTTTCTTCAACGCCAATGAATACACCCGTGCGACTTGCTTTTAACGACTCCGCCGGATATGCAGCGTTTTCGATTGTATGCCAGACAGACATTAACAATAAGCGTTGTTGCGGATCTATGGCATCCGCTTCGCTGGGCAGAAGACCAAAAAAAGCAGGATCAAAATCTTCGACATTCGGTATAAACCCACCCCATTTGCTGCGCATCTTATATGGGTCTTCACCGGTGCTGTCATAGCAAGATTTCCAATCAAACCGATTCTTGGGTATTTCCTCTATGGTTGAAAAGTCGTTATCTAAATGTTGCCAAAACGTTTCGACATTTTGACTACCCGGGAAATAGCCTGAAAGTCCAACGATAGCAATAGGCTCAGGGGATTCATCTTGATTCATCTGAGAAGCCTCTTCTGCTGACTTAATATGAGAATCTCGACGTTGTTCATGATTCACATATTCATTGAACTGACGAAGAACTATTTCTCTTTTTTCTTTTGAACTTAAGTTCATTCTTTCTAAACCTTGTTTTTTTAGGGGTGTCAGTGTTCAGGTTTCGGGTGTCAGGGTAAAAACATATTAGATGTCAGGTGTCGGGTGTCAGTGTTCAGGATGAAATTCATTCTGTTATCGAGCAGAATTTCCAACCTTTTATTCTCGAAACGCTGTACCTTCATAAAATCCTCACATACTCCAGAGACCTATTATCCTTTTTCCTGAAACCTGAAACCTGAAACCCAACATCTAACTCAACCATACAACTCCTTTAACTCCTTCAGATAAGGCAATGACTCCATCACGACGGAATAGTCAACACCAAAATCCACCAGAAACGCGATATCATTCACACCTACTTGAATCGCTTTATCAACCACTTTTCGTCCATCTTCAACCGTGCCAAAAACGGCCCCGGTCTTGAAATAACGTTGGTAGGCATAATCTATTATTTTATCTTGTTCATCTTCATTGAGTTCCCCTACAGCCGCTTTGTTTGATGCTATACCTGCTGCGGCATGAGCAATTAAGGAACTCCGAATATAGTTTTTAAACGGTTCTTCAACCGCGTTTTCGACCGTCTTCATATCTTCATGCACCAAGGTGTGAAGCATCAATGAAACAATTCCTGTTTCGGGGTCATGGCCTGCTTTTTTTCGTGCATTTCGATACAGTTTTATTTTCTTACCCATTTCATCCAGGCTTAGTCCATAGAGCATTGTAAAGATATTGTAACCATGTTCACCGGCATAAATGAACCCATCATCTGATCGTGCCACGAGCAACCAAACATTAAGCTCCTTTTGAATCGGCCTGGGATACACTGTAACATCGACATCCACCCCTCCGGGACCTGGAAAAGACAAGGTCTCTCCTCGCCATAACTTCTGTACGATGGGTATTCGTTCATGCCATACGTCGCGACGATTTTCAAACGTGTCCGGTGAAAGGATAAAGTCCGGTTTATTCCAACCCGATCCGAATCCAAGATCAACACGACCTCCAGATAACACATCAATCATTGCCCACCATTCCACCACTTCAGCTGGATGATGTAGCGGCAAACTTACACCGGCAGTGCGAAAACGAATATTTTTCGTCTGAGGGACCAAATATGATGCCATCACCGCTGAGTTGGCATATATGGAACCAAACTCATAAAAATGTCGTTCCGGTATATAGATAGCAGTAAAATTCTCTTTGTCTGCAAAAAGTGTTACGTCACGTGTCAACTGATATTTTTCAAGATCCGACACATCTTTTCGCACATCCGAAAAGAAGAGAAAACTAAAATCTACAGATTTTTTCTTCACTTCTGGTGATTGTAGTACATCCGAAGCTTCCGGTTCTACAAATCCTAATAAATTTTCAATACTTTGTTTGGTCATGTTACACCTTATATCTAATTGTTGATTGGTGTCATAGAGTGGTTTCAGGTTTCAGTGTTCAGGGTAAAAGCTATTGAGATTGTTACTAGACGTCTTTTGATATTCATAAATCGCTGTATTTCCATAAATTCTCACATTCTCCAAAAACCTGCTTTCATTTCTATTTTAGGTGTCAGTGTTCAGGGTAAAATGATTTTAAAGATCAGATTACGGGTTTCAGGTGTCAGCATCCAAAATAAAAATCATTTTGCAGTCCAGCAAAATTTCCAACCCTTTATTCTCGGCGCGCTGACACCTGACACCTGACACCTACTCCATTGAAACCGGCCAACCTTCATTCACTGTCTCACTACCTAAACCATACCTTCCCGATTCCTCATTCACCTCCCAACGTCGTTCGCGCTCAGGAATTTTTCGTTCCAATGTTTTTTCCAGCCCATTCAGCATGCGAATGCATTCTTTATATCGACTACGAAATTCTGCATATGTCTGTTTCGAAAGGTACTCTTTGAGCTGCGCAATGAACAAATGGTGTATCGTCTCAGCCGCTTCACCTCTGCTTCGATTTACTCCTTCGATCTTATTTCGTATATGCCGATCATCGTTTTTCTCAGCAAGCTGAGCCGGTGAGCTATTTGACGAGCGCCTAATTTGACTACCCAGTTCGTATTTCTCTTCCCGAGGCCAATCATGCGTCAAATCACATACTTGAATATGCAACTGACACAACTTCTTATAGACCTCAAGATCTTCCACATCCATAAAATTCTTCACTATCTTCGTTTCCATAACTTTACTCCAGATATAATAGGTTTCGGGTTTCAGGTGTCAGTATTCAGGATAAATGGTTCAAAAACTTGAAACCCGAAACCAAAACTCAATTCACAACTGCTATTCCTCCTTTTTTCATTTACCTCTGCTCCCATGACAATAGGTATCAAGTGTCAGTCTTTAGTACCAAAGTAATTCCGATCCCTGACACCTGAAACCTGGCCTCTCTTTACAACTGCTGTTCCCTCTTTTTTCATTTTCCTCTACTTCTAAGATAATAGATGTCTACTGTCAGTGATCACGATGATAACTATCCTGACACCCGAAACCTGACACCTGACCTCTATCTACCATCATTCCTAACTTCCTACTAAACCCATCAACCGACGGATAATCGATCAACCACTGGGGTTTCACGTCTATCTTGAGTATACGCTCTAACAAAGTTGTTATTTTTACTCCTGTAATTGAATCCAACCCATAATTCTGAATGGGTTCATGATCATCTATCTTATTGATATCCAATTTTAACACGGCTGCTAGATTATCTCTGACAAGGCTATTAATATCCGGCTCCTCTGAACCGTCCGCGTTATCCGGGGCCACCTGTGGTGTATTCTCGGTGTTCATGGTAAATTTTGGTGACACATCAGTTATATTGGGATTAAGCGCTTGGTACATGAGTTCAATAGCATTATCATCCATATTCAAAATGTCATCTTCAGTAAGATCGCGAAAGATTTTGAGGCCCTCAATAGTCGATTGATTAGATCGATCCGATAGTGTCTTCACTTCTTCAGTAACAAGCAATGACTTATTCGATTTGTTCAATCCTGTTCCTACTCCCATCATTTGCCTAAGTTTTATCTTATCCCCCATTGCCAATATCCAGATGGCAGAAGGAGGAGAAGAAAGGATTGCAGCCAGCGCAGTAAACGCTGATTGGATATCAATAAGATCAAAACCCGCAATTTTTGCCTTCTCATCACGATTCTGCGGTTGATATTTGTCGACCTCCCAGGCACCCCAGCATAGGGAAATAGTGGTCCCACGCCGCAGTCCGAGTTTGCAGCGTCGCTCTCGATCTATGGCAAACGCATTCTGAAATGCACATGAATAGCCATAATCACATGATCCCCTTATTCCGTAGGCCGCCATAGAAGAAAATAATAGAAAAAACTCGAGCGGTTCACTTTTCAGAATTTCGTCCAGATTTACGGTACCCTGAACTTTTGCTCCGATTACCCGTTGAAACGATTCATAAGACTTGTTAACAATGAGTCCATCTTCAACCAATCGCGCCAGATGGATAACACCGTGTATAGCTCCGACATCCTGTTTGATTCTTTCATAGGTTTGTTCTAGTTCTTGCCGATCAGTAATATCCACTGAATAGTAATGGACCTTGCCCCCTAAAGCTTCAATTTTTTCACACTGCGCCTTCTTCTCCTCATCGAGAGGCGCTCGAGAAAAAATCACCAGTGTATTATGATACCGTTCGCTAAGTTCCCGACATAAAAGTTCACCAACTGGCCCCAATCCACCAACAATCAAATAGCTGGTGCCCTCCCTAAATCCGGCATTTTCCGGAGGATCCACAATGATTTCCCTGAGTTTAGGAATAAATCGCGTTTCTCCTTCATAACCAACACACTCCACTTGCATTGGCTTGCTATCGACAGAACCGTCATTCAACCATTCGCGTATGAGAATCTGACTTGATGACAATGATGCAGGTGCGTCATACCGACTGATTAGTTTATAGCGATGGAGCGGGTTCTCTGCTGCCGCAGATTTGAAAAAACCCGACAATGCCTCACATTCAATTTTTGGGCAATTAACCTCACCGTCGAATAAGTAATAGACCGAAACCTTCTGATCGCATGCCCGTTTCATCAGCATTTGCGTTAGATAAAATACAAGTTTGATATCGCCATTTTTCGACTCTGAATATTCAGAAGAACGTATATTAGACCCAACAAACAAAATTATATCAGCTACAGTTTCGGGAAACTGATTCTTGAGATTTGTCGTCGAAACACTTTGAATTTGAAATTTATCTGAGTCGGAAAACTGTGCGGCAGTTTCCAGGTTGTGAAGTAATGTGATGAGTTCATCCCGATCCGACAAGTCATCGTGGATAATCAACACAGTTTGACCAGCATATCCCTCAATAAGCTGATTCCAGTTCAGACTGCGGATTAAGGGAGTCTCAATCCTTTTTTCTTCAAGAAAGAGCCATTTGTTTGATAATTCCCGGAACTGCTCAGAAACTACCGGCACTGATGGTTGCAAACGACACGTTTCGGCCGCGTTTGAATCTACCCCTAAAGAAGGAACACTGATATTTTCTGATTCGTTTACCCAATAGCGCTCCTTAGCAAACGGATATGTGGGTAAACTCAATCGGCAAGGTTCGATATCCGCATACAGTACCGTCCAATCTATATCTAAACCATTCGTCCAAAGTTCCGCTAATCGTCGTGTATTCCCTTTTATTATCCATTTATCGATGGCATCTTTGATATCACCTTCAGAAGTAAACATTTTGATTGCTTCATAATTCTTATCCACCCGTCCAAGGTAGAGATCAGAAAAGCTAACCTTAACATCAAGATAGCGTGCCAGTTTATCCTGAAGATCTTGCATCGATGTTACCATTACTGCCAACCGTTCCTCAAATTGTTCCCGACCAAGGTGCAAGGTATAAGCCATATTCATGAGTTGATCATCAGAAAGCCCACTACCTTTAATATAGGTAAGTAACTGCTTGACCATTTCTTCTAAACGATCGGCATCTTTTGCAGACAACGAAATGATTACGGGTCGAGAGTTATCAAATTTGATGTGTTTTCGCTGCGGTATTATGGGTACATATTCTTCGATGATTACGTGGGCATTTGCTCCCCCGGCACCAAACGACGAAACACCAGCAAGGAGTGGAAATTCCTGTCCACCAATTCGAGGACGCTTCCATTCCTCTAATTGGCGTTGTACTCGAAACAACGTGTGCTCGAAGTCAATATTTGGATTAAGCTGAGAAGTATGCAAAGTCGGCACAAGCTGACGATGTTTAAGTTGTAACAAAACCTTTGAAACTCCGGCAATTCCAGCGGCGGCTTCCAGATGTCCTATATTTGACTTAACCGATCCAACAGCACAAAAGTGTGCATCCAACCTAATCTCCCGGGAAAATGCTTCAGCTAAACCTCGAATTTCAATAGGATCGCCTAACTCCGTACCTGTACCATGTGCTTCAATATAAGTTAACGACTCTGGATTTATCCCACTTTTAATTAGAGCTTCACGAATTAAGGCAGCCTGGGCAATGGGGTTGGGCACAGTAAACCCATTTGTTTTTCCTCCATGATTGAGGGAATAGCCTTTAATTACCCCATATATGTGGTCTCGATCAGTCATAGCCCGACTTAATGGTTTTAGCAGGATAGCTCCAACCCCTTCGCTTGGTACAAATCCATCACCCCCTTCTCCAAAGCTACGGCAGCGACCATCACTCGAAAGAAAGTAGCGGTCTGCTAAATGTTTATATTTCAATGGGTGAAGAGACAGATTTACACCACCGGCAATTGCCAGCTGAGACGCACCTGAGTGAAGACTTTCACATGCTAAATTGATTGCCGTCAACGATGACGAACAGGCGGTGTCAATAGCCAAACTAGGTCCGGAAAAGTTGAATGTATATGAAACACGATTGGGAATGGAAAATAAATAGGACATCGCTGTATCAGATAAAAGTTGATATTGGCTATACATAACGCCCACAAATACACCCACATTATTTTGGCTTTGCCGATCAGATCGCGTTTGTGTTAAATATGTCGTGCTGTATCCTGCATCTTCTAAAACTTCCCATGCTGCCTGCAGAAAGAGGCGTTCCTGAGGATCCATTAGTTCGGCATCTCGAGGAGAAATATTAAAGAAAAGTGGATCGAATTTGTCAATATCATCTAAAAAGCCCCCTAAAACGCCATTCCCGTTGCCACCATTTATCGCCCCTCGCCAATGATCCGGATTGATAGTGCTTATACAATCTTTACCAGCCTTCAAGTTTTCCCAAAAGGTATTCAAATCCAGCGCCTGCGGGTAACGGCCACTCATACCAATTATAGCTATGGGTTCATCTCTAACTGGTGATGATTGAACAGTGATGGATTGGCCTTGGTGATCCTTGCGATTTGACTCTCGCAGCGTATCATTGGTGGAGACTGCCGACGATCGACTTTGAATGTTCGTCATCTTAAACTCTTTTAATAACGTTTCGGTGTGCTTATCGACAAAATATCTGGCAAGACCTTGGAGATTTTGATACTCGTAGAACATGGTTTTTGGTAAAGGACCAAAAAATGACTCCAACGCGATATTGCAGCGCTTGATGATCAGAGAACTGATTCCATAGTCCTGCAACGGCAACGTTACCTTCATTTCTGAGATTGGCACGTCAGCTTCACGGCTAAAGAGATTCTTAAGAAACTCTTCAGTCTTCACAATTAATTGAGTTTTTATCACTTCATCTAAATTAATGGCACCACTTTCTTCAGTGATTTCGGTTTGAATTTTATCCTCATGCTCGCGATTGAAATGACGATGAGTTAGTTCAAATTCATTTCTGTTTTGAGTCTCTAGGGAATCGTTCGCAAACCAGAACCGTTCACCTGAAAATGGATAAACCGGCAGCGATACACGATAGTGTTGGTCATGCTGGTGAAGTTGATACCAATCAATGTCAACACCCTGTACCCAGTGATGTGCCAGTCCGTTCAGGTCCCTGTCGATAATTAATTGCCCCAAATCAATTGCACGTTCTCCGATATTTTGAGTAACGCCATCGGAAGCAGAATCATCGTTGACAATAAGAGTGGTAAACTCCCCATTCAAATAGTGCTCTAATGATTCTAAAAGTTGTTCGTGCGCATCAGCTACGATAGCCAGACGCTTGGCCATGTTTTCTCTTCCAATTTGTAACGTAAATGCGACATCAACCAAACAGCAGGTCGGATTCGCCAGAACGTATAGCTTCATTCGTAATACAATGGTATGGAGGCGATCGGAATTTTTCGCGGAGAAGATAAACAACAATGTGCTCTCAGGAGATTTTTTGGGGGGCCGTTTATCAAGATACTCTTCAAGGATAATATGAGCATTTCCTCCGGCAAATCCAAACGAATTAAGGCCGGCACGCCGAGGAATAGGAAGACCACTTCGATCATGTTTTGTCGCCCAAACTTTTTGTTCATTTAAAACGTAAAACGGGGAATTCTTAAGGTCTATATGCGAATTTAATTGGTTGAAATTAATGGTGGCTGGTATCGTCTCATATTTGAACCCGAGCAAAATTTTTGCTAGTGCAGCCATTCCGGATGCGGCTTCCAAATGCCCAATATTGGGTTTGACCGATCCTATGCCGCAACTATTTATTTCTGCTGCTTCAGTTCCCAAATTCTTCGTGAGGTTTTCAAAAGCTGTATGCAAGGCGCTTACTTCGATAGGGTCACCAATTTTAGTTCCAGTACCCTGCGTTTCAATATAGTCGATTGTTGCCGGGTCTATTTCCGCGTTCTTGCACGCCATTTCAATCACGCGTCCTTGAGCCAATGCATTGGGTGTCGTCAGAGAGTAGCCACGGCCGTTATGATTAACTGCTGACCCTTTGATAACACCGTAAATATGGTCGTGATCCTTCTCGGCCTGGTGTAGAGGTTTTAAAAAGACACTGCCCACACCATCGCTACGAACAAACCCATTGGCATCTTTATCAAACGCCCGTACCTTGCCATCATTGGACAACACCCCGGCTTTGCTAAAGGTAATAAATCCATCCGCTGTTAGCAAAATGTTGACGGCTCCGGCAATAGCTTGTTTACATTCACCGTTTTGAATCGCATTTACGGCCCGGTGAATCGCAACAATAGCACTGGAACACGCGGTATCAACGATCTCACTGGGACCATGAAAATCAAAGAAATAAGAAACCCGATGAGCCAATAGAGAATCGGCCAGTCCCGTTGAAGTGTAAGCCTCAATATCAATTCGATATTTCTTCATTAACTGTATGTAGTCATTATTGCAAAGCCCGACGAATATACCCGTTGAGGTATTGGCAATATCTGAACATTTATAACCGGCATCTTCAATGGTTTGCCACACCGATTCGAGAAATAATCGATGTTGCGGATCCATTTGCTGTGCTTCTTTACCAGCAATATTAAAAAATGAAGCATCAAATTTATCAATATCCTTCAGGAATCCACCCCATTTGCAAACCGTTTTATTCGGTTGATTCGGATCGGAATCATAATGCTCAGCGATTGACCAACGATCATGCGGAATTTCTGTAATGGCCGATTCCCTATTGAGTAATAATTGCCAAAACTCGTCCAAACCTTCCGCCCCTGGAAAACGTCCGGTTATACCGACTATTGCAATCGGTTGCTGACTGCTGGGTATGTCACGAATTTGTAACCTCTTGTCCGTTTGACGGGCTTCAGTGATTACTGCCTCTCGTCCAATCAGGTTAGAAGATGGAGTGTTGCCAACAGCGTCTGTACTCTCGGCGTTGATCACAATTTTCCCAATATTTTGCCGTTTATCCATAAGATCATAGGCCGTTTTTATATCGGTGAAAGGGAATTCCCAGCATCTTATCGGTCGTATCGATCCGGCTTCTATATTCCTGACCATTTCTTTCAGATCCAACGCAAATTTATCGGGTTGTGTCAACATATAACGCCTGAGATCAATACTGATGAATGTTTGATTCTGTACCAGGTTTGATAAGTCAATGGCTTTGGCAGCAATCAACCCCGTCATTGCAATTTCAATATACCGTCCACCCGGCGCCAACAGATTCAGGCCTTTCTGCACAGCATCACCCGATAGGGTATTGATAACGACATCGACACCTTTACCGTTTGTTATGTCCATAGCACGTTTGAAGAAATCCTCAGTCCGATAGTTAATCAAATGACGGATACCCAGAGTCCGCAGGTGTGTAAGTTTTTCATCACTACCCGCAGTCGCGATGATCGTTGCTCCGTTCCGTAAGGCAAACTGAATCGCCATTAAACCGATACCACCAGCCGCACTCTGAATTAAAACAATTTCTCCTTCTTGAACCTGGGCCTTTTTAAACGCTAGTGAATTAGTTAAATAGATAACCGGTAATGATGATGCCTCGACAAAGCTTAGATTATGCGGTTTCCTGACAACAAAATGTGCATCAGTGACAGCAACAGAGCTGTGCCCACCTAACGATTTACCCATAACACCTACGACATCCTCCCCAATCGCAAGACTGCTCACATTAGCGCCAAGCTCCTGTACAACTCCGGCAACTTCAAAACCAGGAACAAATGGATACTCAGGCATTGTCGGATAAAGACCCTTTACACATAGCAAATCACCAAAGTTAAGAGAAAATGCCTTCACTTTTATGCGGATATCGCCAGGACCAAGTTTCTTTAATGGAATAGTTTCCGTGACAATATTTTCAATACGGTCAGGTGACTTTATAAGTATGCCCTGAGCCCCACCCTGATGACCGCCCGGAGGCTCTGATACGACCTCTGATCGAGGCAGAGTCTGACGAATCTGATCGGCATATGTTTGATTAATATAGCTGACAAAATCTTTGATAGTCGCATAATTAAAGAGAACCGTTGTTGGTAAATTTATACTAAAATCACGATTAAAATTCTTTATAAACTCAATACCTAATATCGAATCGATACCATAATCAGAAAATCCCTTACTGATATCAATCTCATCGCCATTAAGATTTAGGGACTGGGCAATGATTCCGACAACAGTTTGTTCGATTAAATCACGTTTGTCGGTCGATTTGTTTGATTTAACGAGATTTTGACCAACTGAGGCCACAGGTGTATCGTCAGCGGCCATTCGTGTTGTTGAAGACCGATGTGAAATCGAATAACTAACCGACTGAGATTGATCGGACGTGGAAATGTCAGATAGAGATCGCTCAGGTGGTCGGTTTATTTTTGATTCATTCGATCTTGTAAATAACGCATCAGTGCCAACCATTAACGGTTCTAAAGACACCTCCAAGTCACTGCCGAATTTATCAAGAATATGATCGCGAAAATCACCGATGCTGGCATAATTGAAGAGCGCAGTAGTACTAAGAACGATATCCAGACTTTTATTGATGTCATTGATGAGTTCAATTCCAAGTATTGAATCGATCCCGTAATCCGAAAAGCCCTTTTCTATCCTTATTTCAGACGACGCTATCTTTACCGATCCGGCAATACAGTCTTTAATTTTACCATCGACAAAATCCGCAGCAGTATGATTCTCTATTCTGCCCCTGGTATGTCGAGCCGGTGACGTTATGTCAGATTCTTGAACAACATCGACACTATTACCTGCGGCTTCAGTGCTGACAAGCGGATCATTTTCGGCAAGAATAACATATTGTGTTGGCAGTTTGGAGTCAGTTCCATCGACACTCTGACACACCGTCGCCTTAAATCCGCAGTCACTTAAATTTCGCCGCCACATATCGATATTCAGTAATGGAGAATTAGCTAACCGTGATTCACTATCAGAAAATAGCCACCAGCCATTCAGAAGACCGAATGTGAGGGTTAAGTAATCCTGTGGTGAGGTAACTTCATTGAGAATAATGTGTCCATCTGTTCTTAAAAGGGATTTTATGTTTCTCAAGGTATGCTGGATATCTGATGTTGCATGGACCACATTAGCGCCAATGATGACATCATAGGATCCCTGTATATATCCCTGATTCATAGGATTCTGGCTAATATCCAACTCTTTAAACTCAATAAAAGAATAATGACCAAAATTCGTATTCCCGATTCGCAAGAAAGCATCAGATATATCCGTGTAATCATAGTGAACCGCCTTTGAGTAATCGTTCAGGTGATCAAGTACAGTTGCGCTGGTACCTCCGGTGCCGGCCCCAATTTCAAGGATTCTGATCGGATCGGATTCTGATCGAATTGCGACAGTGTTCTTTACGATCTCGATGATGCGATCGGAGACCTGCTCATTAGATTTATCCGCAACCAGATTCCCCTTGTAGATGTCTTCAATCAGTGTCATTTTGCCATCTGGAAAAATGATGTCAGTGGCCGTAAGATCTCCAGTTAATAGTCGCGGATATTCCATTAGGCACGACCACATGAATTCAAGATGAGCTGAAACTTCTGGATATTCCCTGAGGATATCTTGCTTTACATCATTTAGAGCATCTTCAGCATTCAGAAAATTCTGTTTTCCCTGTACTCGAGGTGACATTACAATTTGATAACCTTCAACAGTAATAAAGTCATCTTTCTCAATAATTTTTAATACGGCATCAAACAATCGATAATTTCTCTGATCGATCTGTAAAATTGCTTTAAGTCTGTCCTTGTTATATCTCTGCTCTGGATCGAGAAACGCTCCCATAGATTGAAGTTTACTAAACAATAGCTGGCGCCCTAACGATTCTAAGTTATCAATTCCTTCTCGAAAGTGTGCGATATTGGAATAATTGTCATGATTGTCCATACCGGCCATATTTGAAACGCGCAAGGACTTAGATTCGGATAAATTATTATTGTGAGAGTCAGAACCACAAAGCTCCTGGATTATCGAATCGTCCGCCTTCATAGCTATGATTTGTGATGAAGGATGGGCTACAATGCGTACAAACGCTTCGATCCCCTCTTCTACCTCAATAGACTGAATCCCTTTCTCAGCCAATCGCTTTCTATACCCTTCCGTGGCAACAACGCCGATATCACCCCAATAGCCCCAATTGATCACCTTGACAGGGTATGGCCGCGCCAAATCGAGATGCCTGGCTAACGCATCTTCAAACATGCTTCCGGCTACGTAGTTGCATTGTCCTTTACTGCCCAAAAATGAATTTAACGATGAGAAGAATACCAAGAAATCGAGTGGTTCATCTTCGAAGATATTGGCCAGGACAACACTTGCTTTAATCTTGGGTGTCAAAACGTCTCGCAATGCCGCTTCTTCCATATTTTCTATGAGGTGGTCATTCAGGACTATCGCGGATTGAATAACTCCATGAATTGTATCGAACAATTTCTTACATTGAACCAATACATTTCTCATTGCCTCAAGATCCGAACCATCTGCCTGATAATACATTACGCGTCCACCAAGTGCTTCAATTTCGTGGATCTGTGATCTCACCTGCTCATCAATTGTTCGTCGCCCGACCCATATCAGTCTGGCATTGACATTTCGAGCAAGATAGCGACTGATGTTATAGCCGATGCCACCTGCACCCCCCAATATGAGATATACCCCTTTTTGTCTAAATGGAACTTTCAATAAACGAGATAACTGTATCGGCTCAATACAACGGACATATCGTTTTCCATTACGAATGGCAACACTGTTCCCGGATTCAAATTTCGGTTCATTGTAGATCACTTCAATACCCGACCTGATCTCCTTTCCCGATAATTTGGCATTCTCGCTGTCAAAGTCTAAGTCAAGGTGATAAACAGACAATTCAGGATATTCATTGGCCAGCACAGTTATAAAACCAACCACACTTGCAGCCCATGGATGTGGTCTTTCAGACGCAACAACTGGAAAGACTTGATTTGTAACAACTGTTAAACCTGATTGACTTCCAATAACTTCCTTTTCAGTAAGTGACCTTATCAATTTATACATTGATATGACGCCACATTCCTGGCTCAATTCGACGGCATCTAGATCATGGAGGTGTATAGTTTTAGCAGGAATACCACAAAGAAAATAAATATGGTCACACAGGGAAAGTTGTCCCACACATTGATCAATACCGGAATACATTTTGGGGGCGGACAAGGTGTCAGGAGCTGCACTTGTATCTTCGGGTCTGGTATTTTCAAACTGGTAACTGACCGACCGCGATGACGAATTCTCGACAATACAAATACATGCGATTTCATCTTGAGAGTGGTAATCGATTAACGATTTAACTATGTTCACATCATCTTTCGGATAGACAATCAAAATCCGTTTGGCGGTCTGTCTTGTCAATGGGCTCGTTGGGTTTTCCTCAGGGTTTTGATTGTCAACCAGTGGTTCTTTCTTCCAGAACGGCTGATAAAAAAATTGAGATAACTGATCCGTTCGTTTACAAAGGATTAATTCCCGGATTTTGACCAACAGGTTCCCATCATTATTCAAAAGTGCGATGTTATAACAATTAGTGTCAACATGTTCAACGTAGACCCAACATTCTTTCTCCAGTCGCTCCATTAGCGTAAGACTTTTCATCGACAATGGTAGTTTAATTTCCCCGGCATACTTGCCAAATATATAGGTACATTGCAGCGCGCCATCAATTACTGCCGGGTGCAAATGATAGCTGTTTAACTCGTGCAAGTACTGTGCAGGGAAAATTAGTCGACCTAACGCTTCAGTTTTATTGTACCAAATGTCATTAATCGTTTGGAAGTAAGGACCATATTGAAGACCGTTCTCTGAAAAGTGACCATAAACATCGTCTTTGGCAAAATGAGAGGTCATTCGCATACGAATATCCTTGACCGAAACCCGATGGAGAGACACTTTAGTCTCATCGTTAGCAAATTGTATCAAGCCGTCACAATGACGAGTCCACTGATCGTGACCTCGTCGACATTGGATATTGACACTCCTATTTTCACCATCAGCGGTCAATTTAAGACGTACGGTCCTGGAATTATAAATCGAAAGTGGAGTTTGCCAGCGAAAATCGCTTAGTTGAAAACCGTTGATATTGGGTTTTGTTGAGCATACTGACAACGCCATCTCCAAATAAGCAGCTGCCGGTAAAATGGGATGCACATCTAGTTTATAATCGGAGATGATTGCTTCATTACCTCGAAAAACTTTTTCATAAACCAGTCCTTCTCCGACACTTTCTTCCTGAACAAAACCATCGACCAAGGGATGCAATATTTTTTTCTGATTATAGAACATATTCAGGACATCGTTAGGCAGCCAGTAATGCTGATGATTAAAGGGATAGAGAGGTAATGAAATACGCTTAGCATCCTCATCTTTATAAAGGAGATCCCAGTTGACGTCTAATCCATCAACCCAAAGACTAGCCAATTTCGATAAGTTTTTTTCTCTTAAATATTCATCGATACGATTTCCCGAATCGTCTTTACTGGAAACATTCACTGTTTTCCTGAAAATAAAACCATCCAAGAAAACTCCGGACATTACAGCAGAAAGCCTTTCCATCAGTTCTGAAATATCTGTGGCAATGATCGCCAAACGCTCCTCCATAGGTTCTCGCCCCACATGCAGAGTATAGGTGAGATCGGTAAGAGCCGAGGTGTCAGGTTTCAGGTGTCGGGAAACGTACTTCAGAAGTTCCTTGGTATATTCTCGAAGGCATTCTTCGGTCTTTGCCGACAACACAATTAATACAGGTTTCCCTTTTCCACTCCCTGACACCTGACACCCGACACCTGTACCCTTCTCCACATATTCCTCTAAAACTACATGCGCATTTGTACCACCAAAACCAAAAGAACTGACTCCAGCACGACGAGGTATCTCCCGACCATTTTCGTCTCTTAAAATCGCCCATTCTTGATTGTTCGCAATCACATAGAACGGACTGTTTTTAAGATCAATATTCTGATTTAAATCATTAAAATGAACCGTCTTGGGCAAGTGTTCGTGCTTCATTGCAAGCAAAATTTTAATAACACCGGCAATACCAGCTGCTGATTCTAAATGACCGATGTTAGTTTTTACTGCCCCCAACCCACATCGATTTTCTGAGACTGATCCAGTTAATTGCGAAAATGCCTTTTTAAGTCCATTGATTTCTATAGGATCACCAAGTTGTGTTCCGGTACCATGAGTCTCAATATACGTAACGGTTTCAGGGTTGATTCCAGCACGTTCGTAGGCGTTGAGGAGAAGATCCGCCTGAGCATTCGGATTTGGGGAAGTAAGGGTATTAGCAAACCCACCATGATTGACCGCTGATCCTTTAATTATCCCATAAATATGATCGTTATCTGAAACTGCTTTCTTAAGTGGTTTTAAGTAAATAACACCCACACCTTCACCGCGTACATAACCGTTTGCAGCCTTGTCAAACGTCTTACAACGACCATCCGGTGACAACATCCCCGCCTGGCTAAATGAAATAAAGTTCTTTGGTGTTAAACAAATATTAACGCCACCGACAAACGCAGAGTCACAATCTCCCCGTATCAATGCAGTTACGGCTTCATGTAAGGCCACTAGGGAACTCGAACACGCGGTATCGATTGGAACACTTGGACCATGGAAATCAAACAAATAGGAAATACGGTTCGGGATGATTGAAAAATAAGTTCCAGTAGTTGAAAATGCCGATACCTGGGAAACGGTTTCATCCATTAATTCCCGATAATCATCATTACACACTCCGATGTACACACCCGTTTGTGTATCGGAAAGTGTTGACGCCTTATATCCGGCGTCCTCAATTGCATGCCATACACATTCGATTAAAAGACGTTGTTGAGGATCCATTAACTCAGCTTCGCGACGGGAAATATTAAAGAACTCAGGATCAAACTCGGCAATTCCATCAATAAATCCACCCCATTTACTGATACTCTTATTCACACCATCTGTGTCATTTCCCCAGTAATCGCGCCAATCCCAGCGGGTGAAAGGGATTTCGGTTATTAGATCTCTGCCATTTATAAGATTATCCCAGAATTCATTGACGTTCTTTGACTTTGGAAATCGGCCAGCCATCCCCACTATTGCAATGTCAGTATTGTCAATGACGGCATCATTGTCAATAACCCTAAATGCAGAAACGTCTTGCTCAATTTGATAAGTTTCACTTAAATCGTCATCATTCTCAGGCTCTATAAGTTTATCAGATTTAGTCTCAGAATAATTATCTTCAAATTTATCGCTAAAATTATCAAGCAAATATGTGCACAGATCATTGAGGTTTGGATATTCAAACAAAATGGTTGGATTTATATCGATATTAAAGGCCTCAACCAATTTTTCTGTCAATTCAGTCAATGAAATCGATTCAAGACCATATTCACGTAAGTCAGTGTCCTCATCAATGTCCTCTGACCCTACACCAAGAATCTCAACGACCATTGCGATGAGTTCATGTTTAACATTTTCTCGAAGATCACAATCCATTCGATCACTCCGATCTCCTTTAAGATCGGAGTTTGTCTTATTTACTTCAGATTGTTTATTGTAAACAGGACAAATATCTGATTTACCCGTAACGATAAGCTGGCCGAATTCTGTACTTATAATTTGATCAAGTGCCAACAGCGCGTCATGGCTATGTACAAGCCCGAACTGCTCAGAAAATGATTCCCTGATATGCTTGCTGTGGCCCATACCGCCATCGGTCCATAATGTCCAGTTTATAGAGAGAGATTTTCCTGGGCGCTCCTGCTGTTTGCGCCACTGAATGAATGTGTCAAGAAAACTATTTGCTGCTGCATAATCGGCCTGTCCAATATTTCCATAGATCGAGACGACTGATGAGAATACGATAAAGAAATCCAGAGGTTCAGTCCGGGTTAATCTATCTAATTCCCAAAGACCGTAGACTTTAGACTTAAGTACACGTTCGAAAGAGTTAATATCCTTATTTGCTATCAGGCTATCTTCCAAAATCCCGGCGACATGAAAAATACCTTGGATTGGGCCGATGCCATCTCTAATATAGGCAATTTTTTCCCGAAGTTGATCAGCGTCACTGATGTCTACCGACAAATAAATGATTTCACTGCCCAATGTTCTCGCTTCATTTATAATTTCTAACTGATCCTGTTTTAAGTCAGATCGTCCGAACCATACAATTTTGGTATTACATTGCCGCACAAGATGTAACGAAAGCTCTCGACCAATATTACCAGCTCCCCCCACGATGAGATAAACGCCATGCTGACGATAAAGTCTGGTGTCGGGATGTGAAGAAAGAGTTATCGGTTCGATGGATTGTATAAATCGATTGCCGTTACGATAAATGATGATTGATTCATTGTCTTGAATCTTGCTTTCCTTGAGGATAATGTCGCTTATTGCGGGTTTTCCTGACACACCAATATCAATAAATTTTGCATTAATGCGTGACTCAAGTCTTAGGGTCTTAACAAGCCCGCCTATACTACTAAATGCATACCCGCTTTGCTGATCATCACTGTTAACCGCAAAACAATCTTTTGCTGCGACGATTAATGTCATTTCTCTGAAACGTGTTTGCATACACATTTTTGCGATATGAAATAGTGCTAAAACACCGTTGCTTTGCTTTAGTCGTAGTTGGTTTAAGTTGTCCAGAGACTCAGCAGGATATTCATAACTGCTGAGGTAATATGTAAAAAGTTCCAGAGTTTCCTGTTGCATTCCCGCGGAGACAGTCGCCAGCATCTGGTGTAAATGCCGTTCCTGTAGAATATCTATAATAAACGTATCCGCTGATGCACGCTTAACCTCTGCGATGCTGTCCTCCTGCTGAACATAGTAGACATCTGCGTTAACCTTACCCAGAGTATTGCCAAGTTTTTGACCTAAAATGCCATTACTATCAAGGAAAATTAAATGAATAGCATTTGCCGTGATTTTTGGAATAGTTCCTGGTTGCGTTTTAATCCAGGTCGGCTTGAAAAACGTGGGTGCATCTCGATAAACTTCCGGCAAAGACTTATTTCTGACCAAAAAATCCTTCTGTACTTTTTTAAATACAATATGATTCACCTTGAGCAGCGGAAGACCGTTTTCATCGTAAACCAGCGCTGATCCGCTGAAGTGTGTTGACAGGACATCAATATCGTTTGTATTGATGACAACAATACAATTATTCGAAAGCGCATCATAGGTAAAAAGACAGTCAATGGTGTAAGGGACAAATAGGACATTTTCTTTATTCATCACAGGATTAACGTCCGCAGCAACTAATAGTGATTGAAAAATCCCGTCAAGGATACTCGCTTCAAGAAATTGTTTTGATTGGTTATTCTCCAATGATGCTGCAAGTCTAAAAATTGTATGGTTGTCATCTTTGAATATACCTGAAATTAACTGAAGGCCAGGTCCATAGTGATAGCCATGCTCATGCAATTTTGTGTATAAATTATCAGTTGAAATTGATTCAAGAAACTGCAGGCTGTCGACAATGAATTTCTCCGGTGCACCTTGGGAAAAGTAACGATAAGTCCCATTGGCAATCACATCGTTTACCATTTTTAATTCAAATTCATTGCCCTCTGTATTTAATTTTATTTCAAGATTGCATTTAGACGTGACCACGCCTGGACGTTTAAAACGAATAGACCCTAATTCATTTACAGAACTGCCCCCCCCTTTTTCAATCGACTTCAGAGCACAGCTAATAAGTAATGCTCCCGGAATGATACTTCTCCCTACGATAATATGATCTTTGATTAGATCATCATTGGGGTCAATAGGAACAGTAAACCAATCATCCTTATGGAAGCGACTATCTTTGGTAAACCGGTCAATTTTATTCGTCGTAACGGTTCCGTTATCTCCAACAATTTGCGATTGTTGTACCGTATTTGGTTGACTATGTTCAATCCAAAATGGTCGGCGGTCAAACGGATATACTGGCAGAGGCAGCTTGGATCCAGATGTTTTCGATAATGATTTTGACCATGCTAAATCAATACCAGACAACCAGATATCCAGAGTTGAATTAGCAATGGTATAATCGATAGTTTCATCTATTACAATTCTGACAGACTGATTCGTTGGCATTGGCTGAGACAACCTCCCTAATTCCACAAAGACGGGATCAGATAATGCTTCTTCAGAAACCACTTCTAATAAATTCTCAGAAGTTGCAGAAATTCGATTTCCCAAGTCATGGATCGCTGCTAGAGGTTGATTATGTTTGGAAAGAAGTACATAATCATCAATCTTAATGTTCTTCGAGTTAACTTTTGATTGAATCTTGGCAGATAGAATGGGTGATGAAGGTTCATCCGACTTCAAGTAATCGACCAATTCTTTAGTCGGTATAACATCATTAACAACTAATTGTACTAATTCGCTCAACGCTGGGCTGATTTCCGGATCCTTTTCCGATAGATTCCATTTCTTGCTAAGTTGCCTAAGCGAAGTTAAAATTAGAACAAGCACTACACACCGGTCCTTATGATTCGATATTTTTTGATCTAATAATCCATATATATCCGTTTGATAATGGCTTTTAAGGGCCGTATTCCAATTCTCCAAATATTTTCTGAAGGTATATTGGTTCGTTACCAACAATTGTGCTTTTTTGATATACCGCTTGAACAGGCTGTCAATATCACCCAAATGTGACGTTAGAACGTTCAGATAATGATCGTCAATTGCAAACGGATAGATAATGGCTTGTGAAAATGGGTCATAGAATGGATAGTGCGGCCGCGATGCTAAATGCTCAGTAGAATCTGAATGATTCAATAAAATCCTCAATGATGCATCCAAACTTATCATACCGTTTATGCACATGGTAACCAGGTATCCCTGACCTTCTCCACAAATTAATGCAGGCGCTACTCCCAGGTCTAAAAATCGCTTGGCCAGTGAATATAGAATACAAAATTCAACCAGTTTTTTGTGATCTGGATCATTAATACCATTATCCGCCAAAGCAATTGGTATTTCCTCGGCCAATTTTTTCAAGACCTTCCTGCACCTATTGAAGTTTCTCTTGAATAACAGATCTTTATTTGCCTGATTAATTATTTGAGGAACATCAGAATCCGCATTAATTTCACCGATTACCATAATCACATGTGATTTTCGGCCTGACTGTCGATGCGATAATTTGGAATTATACGTTTTTGCGAGCTCATTCAACGTGTCAGCCAGAGATTCACGATCCGTTATACAGAACCCGAAGCGGTAGGGGTACGACTCTCGACTGAGCATTAACGTCTTACAGGTTAGATCGAGATCCTGATTTATAAAATCGTCATTTACTACGTAATTAGACCATGATTTTATGAGTAATCTTAAGCTTTGTTCTGATTTTGCGGATAAAATAAACGCTCGATGCAGCAATTGATCATGTGTTTTCCTGGGCCTGTCCTTAGTAAATGGATCTCTAAATTCTTCAACGACAACATGGGCATTAACTCCACCAAAACCGAAAGAACTCACGCCCGCGCAACGTGTCCCCTCTTCTGTTTCCCTCCAAGGTTCCAGACAATTTGCAACCGTGACTGGTGAGTGTTCAAAATCAATAATTGGATTTGCAGTATTATAATTCAGCGACTTCGGTATGGTTTTGTGCCGCATCATTAAACAAACTTTGATTAAACCCGCAATGCCGGCTGCGGCTTCCAAGTGGCCTATATTGGTTTTTACCGAACCTATTTTACAAAACTGCTTTTCGTTAGTATACTGTTGAAAGGCCTGTGTAATTGCTTCTATTTCAATAGGATCGCCAAGGGATGTCCCAGTACCATGCGCTTCGAAATAGCGCATTGATGCCGGGTTGATGCGGGCATTTTCGTAGGCAGCTGTTAAAACTTCTTTCTGAGCGCTAACCCGAGGTGCATTTAACGAGCGACCTTGCCCAACATGATTCACGGCGCTTCCCTTTATAACAGCATGAATGGTATTGCCATCAGCGATCGCTTTTACCAGAGGTTGTAATAACAAAACACCAACACCTTCGCCAGGAACATAGCCGTTTGCATCTTTATCAAATGTCTTACATTGACCATCCGGACTAAGCATTTTAGCCTTGGCAAAAGAAATGTATTTCCATGGATTGAAATCAAGACTGACCCCGCCAACCAATGCATAATTACTCTCACCCGAATTGAGTGATTGACGTGCTTGATGCAATGCCACCAATGATGATGCACATGCCGTATCAATGGTTTGACTATTTCCTGATAGACCAAGACTGAATGATACCCGATTTGACAGAATACACGCATAATTCCCTGAACATGCGTAGCTATCCGTGATAACATCGGGCGCTAACATATCCTGATAATAATCCATCGCCATCACAGCGACAAATACCGAGGTTGGTACCTTCTGCAAGTCGTTTATCGGTATGCCGGCATTTTCAACACACCGCCACGATTCCTCCAACAACAATCGTTGTTGCGGATCCATGTTACGTGCTTCACGAGGAGAGATATTAAAAAATTGATTATCAAAGTGATCGATGTCTTTCAGGAAACCACCGTATTGCATGCGATCAGTAACTGATGACTTGATCGTCTCAGCACTATAGTTACTAATATCCCATCGATCAGCTGGAATCCTGGAGATTGAATTTTTCCCGGCAGCAAGATTTTTCCAGAATTCATGGTAATCATTCGCGTCAGGAAATCGGCAGGACATACCTATTATCGCAATATCATTGGGTAGGATTTCGAGACCATTGAGATTGTATTTCGCACTGGAAGAATTCTTCGGCGATAGGATGGATTTAGAGTCTTCTCTCAAAGTTCGAACCAATCGCCTAATCTGCCGTTCACTTATAGACAACATCTTCGCCGCCATAGCCTGGCGAATCTCATGGTTCAGGACTTTCCGGAGAATCCGATCCCTTATTTCCTTCTTTTTCCGATTCACATCATATCCCAGGTTGATAGATTCGTTAATTTTATCTTGGAAATTGAATTGTTCTCAATTCCAAATGAAGCCTAAAATCGACTATCTCGCCGGGATAACGAAATAGAAGCGTAAGTGAACCAATAGGATCGCTAAAGCTCTCCTGAAACTTCCGCCTGAAGACGGTACTACAAACTGACACACGCTTCTTGTACAAAATTTCGTATTAAAGTGGACCAACACATTTGGCCTATCAACTTTCAGCACACATCGCCAAAATTCAATTGAAGCTCGTTTGTAGTACCGTCTTTAGGCGGAAGTCTAAACGATGCTTCAGCGAGTAAGTGTGACCTTAACCATATATGCCCTACAACAGGACATTATAAATATAAGAAAATTTAAAATTATTGGACAATCATGTTTGAAGCTCCTGCAGGCAGTCCCACTTTGCGTGAATAAAGCGAGTCGTCGCTGCTTTTTTGTGCTGCCCGAAAAACGCCAATCACTTGGCTCACTACAAATCGCTTTATACTTGAAGTTAGACTTAAAATATTGGTCATCAAAAGTTGTACTGTTTCTTAGAATTTCACTGCTAAAAAATGAATACAAACACAAAGGCCCTCTAATAAAGTCCCCAAAATAAGAGGTCCTAATCAGGACATGTTTATGGTAAAAAAAACATAATGCTAATTCTTTGAAAGTCAAATTCAGGACACCTTTTATATAAGTATTTCATAAATACCTATCAAATCAAAAATGTCCTCTGCTGATTTAGGACTTTTATGAAAATTGCATTTAATAAATTAAAATTGGAATTACTTTAATGAGGAAAGAATTGGAAAGAAAAAGGTTTCAGGTGTTCAGTCTTCAGACGGAAATTTTGAATAGGCTTTGACGAATTCCATTGGATTTTGATCAAGGTAGCAACTTTTTACTTTGCTCCTCTTCAGATTTTAGCTCGTCGACACCTGACACCTGACACCTGACACCTGACACCTGACACCTAACACCTAACACCTAAACTCTAAACCTTGAACTCTGAACATGCGCATCCCAAATCAATATAACGCTACCATTAAGTTGGAATCTTACTTGGGCGACCCAGTCGATTCGGACAATTCGATGTCCTATAAACGTACTGTCGCCCTCGATGAAAAAGATCAATACCCAGAAGCCGCATGTCAGCAGCTAAATGATTTTGGCCTGAATCATTATTATTATCCCGATAGTTATGGTGGGAAATTGATTTCATATTTGGAACTATTTAACCTATGGAAAACCGTTGCTCGACGAGACCTGTCTGTAATCATAGCCCATGGGAAAAGTTGGGTCGGGGGACTTCCAATATTTATAGGAGGCAGTGAAGAACAAAAAAAGAGGGCAGCCGAGATTCTAAAAACGGGAGACCAAATCGCTCTGGGATTAACAGAAAAAGATCATGGCAGCGATTTGCTCTCCACCGAATTGTGTGCAGAACCCGTATCAGGAGGATTTTTGTTAAGTGGAGAAAAATGGTTGATTAACAATATTGTTCGGGGTAAAGCTATATGTTTGTTTGCTAAAACAGAAACTTCCGATGATTCGTTGTTTTCACTATTTTTCGTTGATAAAGAATATCACTTTACTCAACCCGGAACCTATGAAGACCTGCCAAAAATAATGACCTTGGGGATACGCGGAATACACGTTGCTGCGTTAAGATTTAATGCCTGCCCAATCCCTGAAAATGCAGTAATCGGCACACTTGGCGATGGCCTTGAACATACCATTAAATCATTGCAGATGACTCGTTGCTTGATGCCGGCATATTCGATGGGAGCTGGCGATACAGCATTAAGAATTGCGCTTGGATTTTCACTTACACGTCACTTGCACAACCAACCCATTTTCTCAATCCCCCACACCCGTACCAGTTTACTCAACGCCTTCATTGATTTATTAATCGGCGACTGTGTATCAACTATTTCAGTACGAGCCATTAATATGAATCCTGAACAATTAATTATCTGGCATTGTATTTCAAAGTACATCGTTCCTGAATTGGTCGACCAATTAATTAGAGATACCGCGGCGATATTGGGGGCTCGATACTATTTACGTGAAGAGTACGAGTATGGTGTCTTTCAAAAAATACTAAGGGATCATCTGGTCATTAGCGTATTTGATGGAAGCACTCCGGTTGTGTTAAGCTGGATGCTGCCCCAATTGGTCAATCTATCACGTACGGTAACGAACACGTCGAGAGATTGGGACTCAATCGAGTCAAAATTGCAGCAACTATGCTCCCTCCACGTAGATGAAACCTTCCTTGATGTAAGCCGCCTGACGTTATCGGCAAAAGAAAATGATTTAATGATGGACGGACTTTTTCTTGCCCAGCAGAAAATTGGTAATTTAGCAAATAAACATCCTGACAATGATATTTATCGAATATTAAGTAAACAGTTAAAGCTTGCAGTTATAAAAGCCGAAGACAATTTCAAACAACTTGCTGCTACTCCATCGACACAAATAAAAGACTTCAGCAAATCAGAAAAAGGATTTAATCTCGCGAAGAAACACTGCATCATCCATGCAATTTCAACATGTGTCAACCTGTGGTTTTATAACAGAGACCTTTTCCCCCAATTTTTTGCAAATGGAGCATGGCTTGTTCTTGCAATCCGTCGTTTATTAATGAAGCTTGGAGAAGCAGAGTTCCCTATCCCTGCAACTATTACCGACGATACATGCAATGAACTCTTAAGACTATTCAGAAACGACCAACTTTTTTCCTTCTTCCCAATAGACTTATCCAGCCGACATAGCCAGTGCGAACCAAAATAATCGATAAATAACGGTTTGATTACAAGTGGTGTATGTTTGTAGTCCCGTCTTTAGACGGAAGTCTTATCGAAGCTTCAGCGAGTGATAGCTACTTCAAACCTCATCTTATATATCGATCATTTAAGGTTTTAATGAATCCGACAACCTTCCTCTCACATCACTTAAAATTCAATCGCAGCTTGTTCGTAGTCCCGTCTTCAGGCGGAAGCCTTAACGAAGCTTCAGCGAGTACATGTGACCATAGGCTTAAAGATTAGTGAAGCCTCAACAATTGTGTTAAATTGCTGAGGGAAGAATATTGATAGATCTCGAACTGGAACGGATATTCAGCCTTAAAATTAAACACCAACGAACTTCGCGAATCTATCACCCCAACAAGAACAAATATAATCTAAAAACTTAGTACTAAAAACGAACCCAGGTCGGGAAAAAAACACTCTCACATTTTGGAATTGTTCTTGCACCGACGGTTGCCCCTGCATGAAACTTATATTATAATATTGCTGGAGATTTGAATTAAAAGAGGAACATGAAATGACAACTGCTGAAATCAAAAAAATGACTAAACCTGAATGTATATGTGCTATGGAAGCACTTTGGGATGTGTTGTGTCACCAGTATGAGGATATTGAGTCACCGGAATGGCACTCGGACATTCTGGAAGAAAGGCGGAAAAAAATTAAATCAGGTGAAGCAGAATTTTTGTCATTAAAGGATTTGAGGGAATCAGTTCCTAATTGAAGATTTTTCAGATACAACAGCATTAATTCCAGTATTTTAAACATTTTCAGGCATTGGAAAAATTTGGACGTTCTGTAAATGAAGATTGCTTTAATAGTTAGGATCTGGTATATTTATATTGTGAAGACCGTTATTTTGGAAGATAAAAATGCAAGGATTCTATAATTGAATACCAAAGAGTTAATTGATGAAGCAATTTCGCTTCCTGTCGAAGAAAGAGCCGTTGTCGCAGATTCGATATTAAAAAGTCTAAATAAACCGGACAATGATTTGGACCGTAAATGGGGTTTAATAGCCAAAAGAAGACTGGCAGAGCTCAGAACTGGTGATGTACAAGCTGTTCCAGGTAATGAAGTTTTTGAGAAAATTTGGAAACGTTTCTCAAAATGAATTATTCGTTTCATCCTGAGGCCGAGACTGAACTTGAAGTTGCAATTCAGTATTATGAAGATTGTGAACAAAGTTTAGGGTATGATTTTGCTATCGAGATATACACAACCATCCAAAATATTCTCGCCTATCCGAACGCATGGCCAGCACTAGAAAGTGACATTCGCCGTTGTCAAACTCGACGCTTCCCTTATGGGGTTGTTTATAGCATAGAAGCCAATCAAGTGTTCATTTTGGCAGTCATGCATCTTCACAAAAACCCAGATTATTGGAAACACAGGCTCTAGAAAATCAGAGGGTTGTACCCGAATGACACTAAGATAAGCCCGAAAAAACATTTTTTTCTTACCTAAGGTAATGACATCATCAATAGACGGAATCCGTGAAGAGATCGCACCCAATACACTGATTAGCCCGCATATTTCATGAGCAGGTAATTTTTGACGTTTACACCTAATTGTGTGAATGAGTTATGTAATAATCTTCAAATTACAAAACGTCTTTTCCCCTTACCAATTAAATATTGGAATGATACCACCCTTCGGGCGATGTTATTGAGCTGCATCTGTTTCGTTAGGAAGAAGGTGCAGTAGTGGCTACAGCTACCTCCTTCCTTCCTAAAAACGACAACACACTAACATCGTGAAATAATCGGAATAGTCCCAATTCACTGGATTTTATTTAAAGGATTGCTGAGGAAGATTATTCAGAAGGCGTGCTAGTCTAATTAAAATAGTTACCAGTTTTTATGAAAGATTTGACTCTAAAATGTCAAAACTTCAATTTAGAGGTGCATTCCTCGGATATTCTATTTCTGAGGAAACAATTTGTCAAAAGCATATTCAACGTCTAAATCAGGAAATCCAATTCTATTGTAATAACGTGTAAATGCTGAAAGAAGTGATTGAGCAAAAGGGTCGTCCAATCTTGCAATTACTTCAAAGTCTTCAGAAAGGCCTGGGTATTGTACCAAAAGTTTTTGTTGAAAATCAACTAATGAAGATTTGAGAAAAGCTGTCTGTGGCAAGAAGAAATACCTGTCTTTGTCGCCTTGATTATTACGCATCCAATTTTTGATTTTTCCTCGAAGGTTATTTAACTGGCTGTCTTCCTCTCTCGATCTGTCTTTCTTTTCTAAAAGATCTTGAAAGGTTTTATAATCGTCGAAACTTTCAAAAGAAGGAGCTTTGATTAAAAGAATGTTCTCAGCTTTCCTGACTCCTTTTGACCTTTCCACCAGATCACAGGACGGTGTCAAAACCACATAAATTTCAGTGGTATTTTTTTTTCTAAGAATATCCCCCATCTCAAACTCTCCATCCAAAGGAGGATAGATATAGAATTCCATAGAATGCGCTAATTGCTCTTTCAATTTATCATCGTCTATGAATTTTCTAATTTGTTCTTTTGACAGCGTTTTAGCCAGCCGTCTAAGAAGAAGATATGTCAAAGAGACTTCATCCTTTACATTGCTGATTAGCTCTTTATTGGGGTGAACGAAATCCCAAAAAAACGATCTGACAGATTCATTCGTGACCTGAACTATCTGATTTTTTAGCTTCAAATAGTCTGTTTGTAGGATTGATTCAATCTGTGTTATCAACCCTTCAAAAGCATCTCCTTTACTACAAACCTTGATAATTTCAGACACTAAGCCCTCCACGTATTTAGGCAATCCGGTAAAGAAGACAACTGGAACAAATGCCGTTTTTTGAATTTCAGAAAGTACTTCTTCCCCAGTCTTTTCACTTTCAGGTTCAGGGTCTCCTTTGCACAAGTCTAAAACTACAATATCAAAATGCTGTTCCCTCAGTTTTTCAATGCCTTCATCAAAATCGCCTGACTCGACCTTAACGATTTCGTACTCTCCAATTTTTTCACCGTCCAAAAGCTTAGTGTAATCAGATCGGATTTCTTCATTGTCATCAATGAGCAGTATTTTAAGATTCATATCAGATTTTTCTTCTAAAGGTTATTTTGAATGTTGCTCCGTCCAAAGGACCGTTGGCTATCAACACGAATTGACCGTCATATTCTGAAATCATTTCCCCTACTATTGTCAATCCCAGACCTATTCCATCAGGTTTTGTACTGAAATAAGGGTCAAATATTAGGTTAGTGTGTTTTTCTTCAATACCCGGGCCACTATCACTAAAAATAATTGACAACTCTTCATCAGTTCGTTTGACTTGAACTGTGATTTTTCGACCTTCCTCTTGTTTCTCTAACCAAAAAAGAGAGTTCTGAAGAAGGTTAACCAAAATCATCTGAAGCTCACCTTCATCAATCCCTACTACATTTTCTTCTCCGGGTAAATCAACCTGAATTTCAAGCTTAGATAACTCGGTCTTATAAAGCTCAAACACGTTTGCAATGGCTGCTTCGAGAACAATATCTTTTGGCCGTCCTCTTTTTCTTCCTCCAAAAGGTTCTAATCTCTTGAACAACTGTGCCAAGACTTTTCGCTGTTCTGCAATTAAGGTCAGATGCTTTTGAACTTCGTTCTGATCTGGCTCTTTTTTACTAAGTTCCTTTTGCAAAAGACGAGTTTCACTATCGATTCTTAGGAGGAAATTATTTCCATCATGCAGGACAACATCCATCAAAAGACCTAAGGTTGACAGTCTTCTGTAGCGAGAAATTACGTTTTGAACCTTTTTTACTCCGTCATCAATTCTCGTCTTTGTGTCTTTAAGTTCAGTTTGAACTTCTTTGTCATTGGGTAATTTTTCCTTAAGTGCCTTCGTAAGAGACAATAATGAAAACTTTTCAAAAAGACTGTCGCTTGATTTTACATCTTCTATTCTTGGGCGTTCTTCATATCGTTTTTGCTCTACTTCACTAAGTAAAACCCTTATAGACTCCTGAAGGTCAGTAAAAGCCTGGCTATCGACGATGCCTTCTCTATTACTTTGATCTTTGAATTCGGGATTGTCATCCAGGCTTACAGATATATAGCCAACAATTTGATTGCTACTCAATCGTAAAGTCGGGTTGTTGACTCTGCGCAAATTGAGTCTCAGCCAGTCATTTTTAGGTTCACCATAGGGTAGAACTCTGAATTTATCTCTGTAAATACTAACTCCGGCAAGATCATTTAGATCTGCACGCACATTTTTAATAGTTGAACCAACGTCCTTCGCAAGTCTTTTTAAAGCGTCATTCTCTCTATCCCAAACTCTGAACTCAAAATCAAACGTACCCGAAACGGGCTTACGCATTGGGTTTAACTCCTTAGAAGTTTCCTTCTTGTAAGAAACAGGCGATGTCTGATTTCGACTTCTATAAGCTATTGTTGCTCTGCCTGTATCATCCACTGTTCCTTTTATCTCATAGTCAGGTTTGTTAATCGAATCAGGTGCGTTTACCAATCCTGACAAATGTTCCAATTCTTTAGGTAACTGAAGCTCCATTAGGAAATCTTCAACGGGAGCAACCGGGTTAATTAATCGCGATAATGTGACTCGTAGCATCCTGAATTTTTCCTCATTCCAGTCTGACTTAAGTTGAGTCAATTTCAGTATTGTTCCATTGCTTTCGATTTCTACGGGTTCTCGAACCTCCCAAGCACATTTTACCTGATCCAGATAGACTTCATCATCTGCAAAATTTGCCCAGTTAAAATCGACAACAATTTCATTGTCGTTTTCAACTTTGGTGATTATTTCAAGTTGATCTGAGAGTTTAGCAGAGGCAAATCTTCCGATCCCTTTTTCACCAGTATATCTTCTTGATTTCCCAGGACTAGTTTTTTCCTTTTTCTTCATAATGGTTGCTGGCTCCATCCATGCACTCTTGATTGTATCAAGAGACATTCCTGAACCATCATCAATTATTGTGATGTATGCCCCCTCTTTGGAAAGTACTTTCTTTTTCTTTCGTTTGGATTCTTCTACGTCAACAACATTGCCTGAAAAATGAATTTCTATTATAGAAGCATCAGCATCATAACTATTCTTTACCAATTCGAGAACGGCAACAATGTCATTACTGATTAGTTCCTCGCCAATGGTTTTGATCAACCTTGCTCGAGGTCTTAAAATGGAATCTCCTTTTTGAATATCTGTTGACATATCAATCAGCTAAAACAGGTTGAACATTAACGGTTTTGTCAGCCTCAATAAGTTGAAAAACTTCCCTTACAATCACGGCTATTTGATAAGCCAGTAAAGGAGGAACAGCATTTCCAACCTGATGATATTGACTGGTACGACTTCCACAAAAAAGATAATTGTCAGGAAATGTCTGAACCCTTGCGGCTTCTCGAACTGTGAAACTGCGACATTGAGTCGGATCGTAATGGATAAAATAATGTCCATCCTTCGAAATGTGGCTCGTGACAGTAGTAGCAGGATCATCAGGTAACTGCACCCGGAAGCGATCAGCAAACTTACCGGATTCGGCATTTTCATGGTCGGGCAACAGTTCCTTTCCATGTGCGGCATAGTCCGCCATTCGAGGGAATTTACCGTATTTTTCGGTATACATTCCGGCAAAAAGGTATCGTTTCAAATCTTGCACCAAGTGGCTGCGCGATTGATGATTGGCAACTCCTTTCAAGCGTTTATCCACATACCAGTCAAAAAGTGGGTTCTTGGTTGTAGGTGTAGCACAAGGCACAAATTGATCACCAGTATCACTTTCTAAAAGCTGAACATCCTTAAGGGCGGTATCAGAGACAAACCCATTCATAGATACAATTTCCGCACGAAACTTTTGAATGAGCTGCTGCCAGTTTTCTTTTGAGTCTGTTTCGTTTTGGTAGTACCGTTTCGTTTTGGTGCTACCGTCTTCTTTCTTCACCTGCTCACTTCGCACAAACGACCGGTTAATACCACTTCTTAGGGAAGGCAGGTCGCCAATTACCTCTCTGAGACTTACTGGCCCTGAAGGTTTCAGAATGTTAGGCTGCACCTCAATATCTGCTCTAATACCCAAGAGAATAATCCGGTGACGTTTTTGAGGCACTCCATAGTCTTCAGCTTTGATTAAGTAGTCAGTATCATGTGTGTAAATAGGATGACCTTTCCGGTCGAAATCTACTGGCTCTGTGATGAGAGAATAAATTCTGTATTGGGGCGCCTTCCGCTTTCTGAATACTGTACCCGGAATGCGCAAATCGCGGAGAATTTTTGGGAATATTTTTTCTCCATCTACATTGGAAGAAAGCAATCCTTTCACATTTTCCATCACAAATGCGGTAGGGTGATGCGTAGCAATAATGCGGAGATACTCTTTGTAGAGATGAACACGATGATCTTCCGGATTCAAACCTGTTTCACCTTCCTGCCTTCTCGACCGACCCACCACCGAATACGCCTGACAGGGAGGCCCACCAATCAATACCCACTCACGCGCTCCGTTTAGTACTTTTCCTATCCGATCGTTTACTTCTTCAGGAGGGAAATGTTCGCTTCCAAGAGTGCATTGCCATGCTTCTTTTTTGGCATGAGCATATTTTTCTGGATACTTTTGAAAAAGTAGCTGTTTTAACTGCTCTCGCTTTTTCAAATCCGACTCACGCATTACAGCATAGTAATCCTCAGGCAATTTATCTGGCTCAAACTGCCTCACAAAACTCCTAAGTTCCAATGTCTGGTGTTCACTTGCCTCTTTTTCAATAGACAAGCGAATATCAAAAGCTTTTCCCTTATTCAGTGATGAAAAGCCTTCACCGAGTCCCCCGGGACCTGCAAATATGTCAATTCCGGGAATCGTCATTATTCTTTATAGCCTGTAAAATTCTATTCAATGTTTTTGCTCTTTTCTCAGGTTTCAGTTCGCATTCATAAACTGCGATTAAATTCCAACCGGATTCTTGCATCTCAGCAACGTTTCTTTCATCATTTGTTCGAGTCTTATTAATCTTTGCTCTCCACCATTCAGTTCGGGTCTTTGGGATAACAGCATATTGGCATCCCATATGGCCATGCCAAAAACACCCGTGCACTAAAACAGCGGCATGATACTTTGGCAGCACTATGTCTGGTTTACCCGGAAGGCCCCTATGGTGAAGCCGATATCTCAGACCTTTACTGAAGAGGTATTTTCTCACTATTAGTTCGGGTTTCGTGTCCTTGGCACGAATCCGACTCATATTGTAGCTTCTTATTTCCGGTTCATGGACGTCTGCCACCACTCAACCTTTTTTAGTTGATTCAAGTCGTTCAATTATACCTACGTCAAGCATTTGGGCAATTATTCCTAAATCTATGAAATGAGGTAGTGCCTTGTTTATGCACCAGTTAAAAAAATCAATTATAGGCAATTTGATTCTTATCTTTAGGTAAGTTCCGCTATTTCATGAGATTATTCAAGGAAAATTCTAAGAATTAACCCTGGATTATTGAAATTTTAACAGATAATATGAACTCTCTGACACTTGTCCTGAAAAAAATATCAAGTTGTCTCAATATCCACTGATTTAGCCCTTTTTAGAGAATTCTGAGAGTCGCACCTCTAATTTTAAGTTATTGCGCGATTATTAAGTTCAGACTTCCAGTCTCAAGTTAATTGGAATTTCAATTTGCTAAAAGTCATTCAGAAGATCGGGTTTTAAACGTTCGTACAATTCGATCAAGTTCGCTAATTTTAGATGCGCTGTATCCTCGATCATGGAACCAAATAACCTTTCCTTTGGCATCAAGTAAAACAATCCGTGAATTTAAGGGATCTACTGTACCTCTAAAATGATTAATTCTATCTGCATCTTTGTATACAATAATCTCCAAAATTTGACTTAACCATAGACATGTTGATGCTTGGTTAGCTACGGTTGTTAAAATTTTCACGAATGAAGAATCTTTTTTGAAGGTTTTTAACCCCTGATTGCTGTTTAGGTTCATTATACATGGTAATCGTTGTGAACTGTTATATCAGGGATATAGTAATCTTCATAGGAATCATTATGGAAAAATTGAAAAAAATTTTAATTATTGCCGGTCCAAATGGAGCAGGAAAAACTACCTTCGCTCAAGAATTTCTTCCCCGAGAGGCAGACTGTTTGAATTTTGTTAATGCGGATTTGATAGCTTCTGGATTAAGTCCGTTCTCTCCAGAAATTGTAGCGATAAAAGCAGCTCGTATTATGATAAAAGAAATCAATGATCATATTCAAAATGATGAAAATTTTGCTTTTGAAACTACATTAAGTGGACGATTATATTCCCGATTAATTCCCGAATGGCGCAAAAAAGGTTATACTGTTAAACTATTTTTCCTGAAATTAAATTCGGTGGATATGGCCATTGCCAGAGTGTGCCAACGAGTAATGTTAGGTGGACACAACGTCGAAGAAGGTGTTATAAGAAGAAGATTTAAGTCAGGATTAATAAACCTTGAAACTGTATATAAACCAATCGTTGATGAATGGGTACTTTATGATAATTCAGGAGAACAACCTTTAATATTAGACGGAGGCAATAGATCATGAACGAGATTTTAAAATCAAAATGGTTGGAACGTGATTCAGACATTGTTAACTCTGAAGCCGCACTGAAACGTTCAGCTCAACGGGCAAGAAAACTTGCAAGTGAGAAAAACAGTTATGTTGTGGTTTATAAGGATGGAAAAATTGTAAAAGAACCGGCTGCAAAGATAACAAACTGAGTTTGTTCAAATCGGATAACTAAGTTTTAGAATCATTAGGGTCATAGTTTCTTATTGATGTCAAGCCTTTTTTCCAAAATTTTGGCAAAAAAGTCTCCTCCTGCCTCAAAAATAAACAAAATTTTTTGAGCTATTTGTGATATTTATTTGTCGGCATATATAGACTATTAT
>JAJFLO010000410.1 GCA_021772675.1 Verrucomicrobiota bacterium
GGTTGGATTACCGAACTTGCTAAATCGCAAAATATTAGACAAAGTGAATAAAGCCACGAATTACGTATAATAAATGTTTTAAATATTTTGTTATCTTATTCTTAGGGAGTACTTTAACTTTTTAAAGTGGTAAACATAGGATGTAATACAAAAGTTAATTTGAGTCTGGAAAAAATTTTACCTCCCAGTTTCTTTCTGCTGCCAAAGAATTTCCTTTCCGCCATTACGACGAGCTAAAGTACGACCGATAATGAAGAGTAGATCGGACAACCGATTTAGATAGATTTGACACTGTAGATTGACCTTCTCTGTTTTACTGAGGCTTACAACGATTCGTTCTGCCCGTCGGCAAACACTTCGGCTCAACTGACAATATGCCGCAACCGTCGTTCCTCCGGGTAATATGAAGTTTTTTAATGGCGGCAAAGATTTATTAAACTGTTCAATCTTGAGTTCCAATTCTACAATTTGCTCACCATTTATCAAAGAATATCCCGGAACGGATAATTCACCACCTAGATCGAATAGATCATTTTGAATTCCAAGCATCACTGAATAAAAATCATCACTTTCCCTAAGCATACTGACGAATATACCTAAGAGACTATTAAGCTCATCAATCACGCCAATTGCCTCTATACGTAGATGGTCTTTATCGAGCCTGCTGCCATCACCCAATCCAGTCGTTCCTTTATCACCCGTTTTGGTACAAATTTTGGTTAATCGTTTACCCATTTATTCTATCTTTTCCTATATTTCTGTCGCAAATAATTGGATTCTGTAAATTCACAAAAGATATTCTTCTCCTGTTAGCTAAAGTTCCTCAATTCGATACATATACTGCCTAGCAGTAAATTCTTCGACATTCGTTTATCATTGTAGGCAGAAACGTTACAGAAACCTGTCGAAAATCGAATCGCGTTTGGTATATGTAAATCATCATGCATTAAAATGTGGCGTAAAAGGATATAAGGCGTATACATTTTATATTCGGGGTGACTTGCTGCCTGCTTGTCCCACAAAGATCTCTGTCAATCGTTGATACATATTTGACTAATTCACCTCAATATACTGTAAATTGATTGATTATTGCATCAACATTCAAGTCCAGCATGTCATGATTTGATGCGTTCTATATATTCGTTATACTTTTTAATATCTATTCGATGTTTATTTTTTAAACTGTGCTAAATTATTTTTTTAGTGCTTTGACCGGAATAGAGAATGTCAATTCAGTAGTCCTCCCGCAACAATATGCAACAAAACATACCGAGGAAAACTTCTTAAGAAAGTTCTAATTCATTAAATTACAATCGTTTAAGTTATACTGACATCATTTAATCTACAAACGGAATATAAGTCTAACCAACAATTAATATTGATATATTGTTACGATCTAAAACTGTATCAATAGAATAATTTAATAAACGGGAAACCTTTATGTCACAAACTCGAGATATTTTTGAAGACGCGATTCAACGTCTTGATGATGCCTTTAAATATGCAAACATTGAAAGCGAAGCACTTGAGATACTGAAGCATCCTAAAATTATAATTCAGGTATCCATACCTGTCCGCATGGATGACGGGACCTTAAAAATTTTCGAAGGATATCGAGTTCGTCATAATGATACCCGAGGTCCTGGTAAGGGGGGAATCCGCTTTCACCATCAGGTCAATCTAAGTGAAGTAAAAGCATTAGCATTTTGGATGACATGTAAATGTGCAGTTGTCGGCATACCGTTTGGAGGCGCAAAAGGGGGAGTTATAGTTAATCCCAAAGAATTATCAAAGCTCGAACTAGAGCGATTAAGCCGAGGATTCATTCGCCAAATTGCGGATTTTATCGGACCAGAAATCGATATTCCCGCACCAGATGTTTATACCAATGCGATGATCATGGGTTGGATGATGGATGAATATTCAAAAATAGCTCGCCGTAGAACGCCAGCCGTGATAACTGGTAAACCGATTCCATTAGGTGGCAGTTTAGGGCGTGACGATGCAACGGGCAGAGGAGCCTATTATTGCTTAAAAGAACTGGAAGTAAAGCGGAACTGGAATCCTGGTGAAATTAAGGTAGCAGTACAGGGCTTTGGAAATGCCGGCCAACATGTCGCGCGCTTACTGCATGAAGACGGATATAAAATCGTGGCAGTCAGCGATTCTAAAGGCGGCATCTACAATAGTAGCGGGTTTGATATTCCAAGTTTAATAAAAACAAAGAACGAAAGTAAACAATTAAAAGCCGTATACTGCCATGGATCTGTTTGTGAAGCGATCACGGCTGATATCCTAAAAAACGAAGAGCTCCTTGAGCTTGATATAGATGTATTAATACCCGCAGCTTTGGAAAACCAAATTACCAAAAAAAACGCTGACAAAATTAGAGCAAATGTTGTCGTTGAAGTCGCTAATGGACCGACAACAAGCGAAGCAGATAGAATCTTAAAAGACAAAAAAATTCTCGTCATTCCGGATATTTTGGCAAATGCAGGTGGTGTAACCGTTAGTTATTTCGAATGGGTACAAAACAAAACCGGATACTACTGGCAAATTGATGAAGTTAATACAAAATTGCAGAAGATTATGTCAACAGAATTCAATGCAGTCTACTCATTTATGACTGAGAACAATATAGACATGCGGACTGCTGCCTATGCTCATTCACTCAGCCGTATCGGTCAGGGAATTCAATCATTAGGAACGAAAAGTTACTTTACAGATGAATGACTTAATCTTTAACCATCATGAGAAAAAAATGATACTACTTGCTACTAGACCTAGAGTACACATTAGTACTTATGTGATTCAAACATTCATATTATTAATGCTTACTTCTACCTTGGTAATTCAGGCAAAAAATCTTAAAAACCCAATTGAGTGTTTGGTTTGCCAGAAAATCCATAGCAATACAGATCATACAATAATTTACAAGGGAATGAAAATTCCACTTTGTTCAGAAGGGTGTCATGATCACTATCAAGAAGCATCAAATAATAATACCCTTGATACAATTACCTCCAAAATTGAGCCTCGCGCTGCTCTTTTTCAGGAAGATTCGCAAACCAAATATAATTTAAGTAAACTATTTTTTTGGATTGGTCTCTACATTTTTATAGGTTTAGTATTTGGGGGATTGTCCGCCTACATCGCTGTTCAAAAAGGATTAACAGCGTGGTCAGCATTTTTAATCGGACTGGCACTCAATATTTTGGGATTAATTTTTATCGTAAAGAAGCCCAAAAATGAAACTTTGTTTCACTCTGACGGGCTTTCCAAAGTACCCGTTACACATAGTGAGAGTATTTGCAGATCATGTGGACATTCCAATCATCCTTCAGCAAAAAAATGCAATAACTGTGATAACCAGTTAGCATCTTCCGTCACCTCAGAAGTTACAACAATTTAAGGGTTAAGATACAATGAATGTATTAGACAAAATAAAAGGATCACTTGATTCATTGTTACAACTGGGCAATATGCCAAGTCCACGACCAATGTTAACGGGCGACAATGAAAGCAATGTCAAGAATCTGTATATCATTGGTGACCTGGCAGGAGCCCCCGTCATTAAACTCGCGATGGAACATGGATTTAACATCATCCAGCATATTTTATCTAAACCTGATGCGAAATCGAATGACCCCGATAAATTTGACGTTTTGATTATTGGCGCGGGTGCTAGTGGATTAAACGCAGCCCTTGAAGCTGAGCAAAACGGATTATCGTACGTGTTGTTGGAAAAAGGGAAAATGGCCAATACTATTGAAAATTTCCCTGAAAAAAAATGGGTCTATGCTGAACCAGACACAAAACCAGCAAAAGGCAAACTTTGGTTGGATGGTGCTCAAAAAGAGGATCTTATTAACCGTTGGCAGCAAATTGTAGAAGATAATAAACTAAATATCCTTACAGAAGTAGGCGTAAAAAGCATCAACAAAGAATCAAATGGTGATTTTAAAGTTACCACTGATAAAGAATCCTACGCTGCAAAACGTGTTATTCTGGCTATTGGCCAACGAGGAAATCCCAGAAAACTCAATGTACCCGGAGAAGAACAGGAACACGTTTACCACCGATTATACTCTCCGAGGCACTACAAGGATGAGAACATACTTGTTGTTGGCGGCGGTAATAGTGCTATCGAAGCTGCGTTAGTTCTTTCAGAACAAAATAAGGTTATCTTATCTTATAGAAGAGATCAATTTTCCCGTATTTTCAAGGACAACGAACGTAAATTGAAGGAGGCGATTGAGCGCGGTCATATTAAACCCATCATGAATTCTGGAGTGACCGAATTTAAAGACAATATCTATAAGCTTAAGGTTAAAACAGAGGATGGTAAAGAAGAAATTGAGGAACATCAATACAATCATGCATTCGTTCTGGTTGGTGCTGAATTACCAGTAAAATTTCTTAAATCTGCCGGTGTCAAGATGGAAAATGAATGGCAGGGAAATTTGTGGACCGCCGTAGCTACAACGGTTATTTTTTTCATTTTACTATCGTTCTTTGGTCCAGATGATCGTATGAAATCCATAGCGGTCTTACCAAAATGGTTGGCTGGAGTTGCTTCGTTAGGTGCACTGGGTGCACTAATTACAATGGGCAAACAAGGAAACCGCTACGCCTGGTTATGTTTTTCTTTCTTCGTGTGCTATACCATCTATGGCTGCAAGTTAGGATGGGGATCTGAATTTTGGCCATATAAAGGTTGGGGTTACGGTGCTCTATCACTATTCGGACGTCCGTGGACCTTTTGGTATACGGTTCTTTATTCCGTACTAATGACTTTTTTCGGAATTAAAGCAATGAAACGGTGGGGCATCGAAAAGAATGATAAATTTCAGATTTGGCGATATGTCTCATTACTTTCATTTCAATGGTTTTTCTTCTTTATTCTGCCTGAATTTTTGTTCCAATGGGCGGTCCAATTTCAATGGTTTGGTGCTGAATTATCGACGAATCCTGAATTTACAGGTCAAGCGTGGCGAACATATGGCATTATCTATGCCTGGCCTTTATTTTTTTATACATTCTTCAATGATCCACATGTCATATGGGTTGTATGGGGCCTTATCCTAACCTTTCTCATCATACCAATTTTTGTTATTTTCAATGGAAAACGTTACTGCTCATGGATTTGCGGTTGTGGTGGCCTGGCTGAAACGTTAGGTGATCGCTGGCGCCATTTGGCACCAAAAGGGAAAGATGCTGTTCGCTGGGAAAAAATGAATAAATGGATTTTAATCATAGCATTCGGCGTAACTGGAATAATGCTGCTCAAAGATGTCTTTGTTTTTTTATCTGGCCCTGCGAATGCCTCAGTACAGATTTACAAAATATTAGTTGATGTATGGCTGGTCGGCATATTACCGGTCACTTTATATCCATTTTTAGGGGGAAAAGTCTGGTGTCGATATTGGTGCCCGCTTGCAAAATTAATGGGACTATATTCTACCTGGTTTGGCAAATTTAAGATTACTTCAAACGACAAGTGTATTGGTTGTACCGAATGTTCACGGAATTGCCAGGTTGGAATTAATGTCATGGATTTTGCGTTGAAGCAAAATGAAATAAATAACGCAAACACATCTTGCATTGGCTGTGGAATATGTGTGTCTGCCTGCCCTATGGATGTTCTAAAATTTGGTGACCAAAAGCAAGACACACATTCTGAACAGGTATAAATTCAAAATGCGAACCTGAATAATTCATCAGTATTCTGCTGCGAGCCCTAATCTCTGCTCAAATAAGCCGATTAGCTTAATTTCACATCTCAGTGAATGAAAATTCACTTTCGCCGTGGAAATTTCTCTAATCAATTTATTATGAGCGAGTTAAGTGCTCTCGCGACGAATCGCATGAATTAATCAGGCTAAATGAATTATATGAGATAAAATTTCTAATAAAAATTACTTGGAGAACTAAATGAATCGAATTTATAGACTAAATAACGTTATCCATTGCGGGATTTTCTACGTTGCAATGACAACATCTCTTTATGCTTTTGATCAAAGTCATCAACTGTTTTCAGACGTACTTTCAACCTATGTCAAAGATGGTAAAGCAAATTATAAAGGACTTAAAGCAAATCCTGCTAAACTAAACCAGTATATCGAACAATTATCATCTGTTTCAGCATCGGACTTAGGGGATTGGTCAAAAAACGAAAAATTGGCCTTCTGGATCAACGCGTACAATGCATTTACTTTGAACGTTATCATTGATCACTACCCTGTGAAAAGCATAAAAAAGATTAAAGGTGGAAAAGTATGGGATAAAGTCAAGTTCAATGCAGGCGGTAAAGAACAAACTCTCAACGATATCGAACATAAACGGCTTAGAGCAGAGCTCAAAGAACCACTTATTCATTTTGCCATTAATTGTGCATCGATAGGATGCCCGGTTTTAAGCAACGAGGCTTATAAGGCGGCAAATTTATATGAACATTTAGAGGAAAGCGCTAAAGGCCTGCTAAAGAATCGTGAACAGTTTAGAATTGACTATCAGTCTAAAAAAATCTACTTCTCGAAAATATTCAAGTGGTTTGGCGAAGACTTCGATAAATTTAACGAAGTCACAAATTATAAAAAGGAAAACGGCATTATGTCATTTGCAGTAAAATATTTGCCCAAAGCAAAGGGGAATTTCATTAAAAATAACAAATTAGATGTGAAATTTCTCAGTTATGATTGGGATTTGAATGAATCATAGTGGTTCAAAGTGTTGAAGTCTATCCTGAATAATTCATCAGTATTCTGTTGCGAGCCCTAATCTCTGCTCAAATAAGCCGATTAACTCAATTTTACATCTCAGTGAATGAAAATTCACTTTCATTGTGAAATTTTCTCTAATCAATTTATTATGAGCGAGTTAAGTGCTCTCGCGACGAATCGCATGAATTAACCAGGCTAGTGGTTTGACGTAGAGGAGCGGATGACAATGTGTCGAGTTCTGCTTAGGAGAATCGGGAGAAAATTTAACCGGCTACGCCGGGGTTTTTATCTGCAAATAGTAACGACTAAGAATACAAGTGCTTATACAATCAAATCAACGCAATCAAAACCCGGACAGGGTAAGGTTTGTAGTCCCGTCTTTAGGCGGAAGTCTTAACAACGCTTCAGCGAGGACATCTCAACCCAGGATCGCTGAAGCTCTCCTAAAACTTCCGCCTGAAGACGGAACTACAAACGG
>JAJFLO010000042.1 GCA_021772675.1 Verrucomicrobiota bacterium
TATCGGGGAATGATGTCGGAGAGTAGCCAATGCCTTCTTGTAATGAGAAGGATATGCTGAAGTCCGACAGGTGCCTTATCGTGAGAGAATTTGGGTTACTTCTTGGTTGAGGAAAGCAAATGACGGCAAATTTTGCTGGTGCGCCTCAATATCTGGCAATCGCTGAGATAAAGAACATCCAAACGCGTATTGCGAAGGCGGTTAGTGAAAGATTTACTCATCGCCGGTCTTTATTAAAACGGAGACTTACAGGGGCTTGAGCCGTATGATTCGAAAGATTCTTGTACGGTTCTGAGGGGGCAACGGGAGCGCGAGCTCCCCGCTCCACCCGGACATTATATGGGTGCATTGAGACGACGACAGAGTAGTGTTTCCCGCATGGGGTAAGCAATCAATTGTTAATCTTCAGTTCGGAGAATCCAATGAAAATCAACGTTGATTCTGATCGAGAATATCAGCGTGTTAAGGAGGAAATTCATCGGTTGGCGCTTGAGGTGTGGGATTTTTGTCAAACGAAACAAGATCTTCCGAAACAATGTGAATGTATTATCACTTTGTGTAGTAACGATATTCGCCACGCAGATCGAGCGATTGATCTATATTTCAGTTATCGGCAAATGGGCTCCCAACCGGTTGTGATCTTTTCAGGACGATGCGGAAGGCTCACCGAGTCTTTATATCAGAAAGCAGAGGCTGAAACATTCGCTGACTACGCGATCAATAAAAATGTCCCGGATTCTCATCTCTTCGTGGAAAATATGTCAACGAATACAGGTGAGAACATCAAATTTACTCGACAGAAATTGACAGATCATAATTTTCACTTCAAGAGCTTAATAGCAGTTACGCAACCATTTGGAGAAAAAAGAGTACTAGGCGCTTTTAGAAAACAGTGGCATGAAATTTCGGGCAATGTTGTAGTGACCTCTCCGCAACTCGGGCTTAGTGAATATTGTACAGAAGAATTAGATTACAATGAAGTGATAAATCTGATGATTGGCGATTTTCAGCGCCTTAGAATCTATGCTCACTTAGGTTTTCAAGAAAAGTTTGAGATACCTGATCGTATATCTTGGTCAGCAAAACAACTCATTGACTACGGATACACTAAATATCTCATTGAAGAGGTCACAATGTGAATGAGCTGAAATGGCCCAAAACCGAAGCCGAAGCCAATAGAGAGGTGAGCAAACTTTGCGATGGCAAGAAACCTAATCGTGGACTTACGCGAAAAATTCGTTATTCGTGTTTGTACTTAGTTATTCTCTGTTTTTATCTTTTTTCACTCAATGGATCTATCAAATTCGAATTCGCTGCGATAGCATCATTGTCGATGTTCCTTTTCGGGTACATACAGTGGAGGTCTGCCCAAAATGAAGCGTCGTTCGAAAAGCGATATGATCGATTAGATAAATCTAACGATTTATTGATAGCGTTTCCAGAGCATACGCTTCCGCTAGTTTTTCCAAAATGTAAAAAATTCCGCAAAAAAAGCATAGAGAGCCTATATGTCCATCTACAATTGGATAAATTGGAGTATGTAATAGAAAAACATATGATGGGCTGTTCTACTGGTAGATTAACGTTTTGGGGAATAAAAGAGTTTTATGCGAGATTAGACAATGAAGAGTTCAGAAAAGTCCTGCTTAAACTTTCTATGCATGAGTACACACCAGAAACTCGGAATTTGGTTAAGAAGTTGATCGAATACAAGAATAAAAAGAAATTTGGTAGAGAAGTGGATTGACGACAATGCCCCTGTCCACCAAGTTACTCGAACCTGGTCGCAATGCTAACAAATAGGTAAAAGTTAAGATTAAAAGAATTTATCAAGAATTCTCTTGTATAGCAATCTATGTGTCGGGGATGATAAAGGACGTTGACCTTGATCCGATGGTCAATGCTCTCTATCATTGGAAGTCAGAAAATCAAAAACGCATTTCCAATCAGAATATATCCAACGAATGATTGCAGAAACCGCAAAAGCAAATATCGCGCTACAAAGTACACCGATGCCCTGATACAGCAACGGAGACATGTTTTTTGGCATTTTCCAGCAAAATAAATGCACCACTGCGACCACGCCGAGCAGAATCAACCCATCCCCGCAAAGAATCCAGAACGCCATTCGGCGTACTCTATTGGGAAATATCGGAGACAGGCCCCAGAGTCTAAATTCCGGATTCCACATAATTACTTCCATTTTAGTACCACTGGTTAATACGATTTCGCGGACAGCCTTAGTTGAGAAAATTGCCCATACTACAAACGTGCCGAAAAAAACGCTGTAGGTGAAAGAAAATGCTATTCGCGGAACCTTAAGCCCAGCAACCGCTATGGTCACGTTTGGGGTATCGTGAAAGAATGGACCACCCACGAGAAAGTCGATAGCAAGAGCCATATTGATCGCCCAAAGTACTCCGAGATAGCGATACCATCCCGTTTTGCTGGCATATAATGCGCTTTTAAGTAAGTCAGTGCGTTCGGACATGTTTTTATTGAGACGCTATCTAATTTCTTGATAGCTAGACGTTAGCCGAAAAGACCAGAGTGAGCGAAAAAACACTGGTTTTTTGTCAAAATAAACTTGAAAAACATATATAACATGCTATGATTACGAAACTTAAACATTAGGAATTAATCATGGCGAAAGCGAAATCACAGCATA
>JAJFLO010000411.1 GCA_021772675.1 Verrucomicrobiota bacterium
ATATTCATAAAATATTCGCATCGCTTTTCCTGAACTTAACTCAACTAATCGAGGATGATTGTACCCCACTTTCAGGTTGAGGTACTCGGTCCACATCGCTAATAGACATAAAAGAAGGAGAACACAGAACCTGGATATGACTGAAGATACCAAAAGTGTTCGTCCTGTTAATAATTTTTGCAGTCGTTGCTTTATCATGGTGAAATAGATATTATTAGTGTGTCAGGTTTCAGGTTTCAGGTTTCAGGTTTCGGGTTTCAGGTGTCAAGTCTAGATTGACAGTTGACAAGTCCAAAGGCATTCTCCTTCATTTATTCTTGATCTTGAACTGGTCAATCTTTATTATGAAATTTTAGAATGTCATTAATCCGCTCCGGCGGAGCACCTGAAACCTATACTCTTGTAGGAAAAAAAAACGGCGACGCCGGTTAATTCAATACCTCTCGACTAAAATGTTTCCGGGAAGATTCTTATCCATTAAAAAACAAGTTTTACTATCTCCTGCCGAATCGCTTTTATATTGAATTAGGAAAAATCAGAAGTCCAAAATTATCATCTACCTAACCTGCAATATTCATAAACTTTTGTAGTGAGAGTCATCAGATTGCGTGAGATCAGTGAGTTATGAATTTCATTCGCGTGCAGAAATAGTGTTGAAAATCCGCCGTGGTTTATAACGCGCCGTGGTGGGTGGAAACTATTTCGAACCCGAATAACTTCACAACTCGTTGATATTATGTGATATGATGACTTGTAATAGAAAGTTTATGTATAATGCAGGTTAACCGTCAAAATTGGTTAATTAATCTTTTTCTGATATTGCTCAGTTTGCTGGAACTGAAAATCCCTTAAACTCACGTGTCGTATTCCTAGATTCCAATGGTAAAGTCATCTGGTTTCATGATCGAGGATACAGCGCATCTATGGTTAGCGAACTTGATCGAGTAGTGCGAGCTTTTAATATTGGAATTGCTGAATGACTTTAAGCAAATTGGAATTCCTTTCATTAAAACTTAAGAATAAAGGTCTGACCGAAAGCGCCGATTAAAACCGACAGAGAGCAGAGAATGAAAGAGTATTACTATAAAGGTTTAGCGAACTACATTGGCCCCGTCATGCCTCGACGACCCGCGAGGGCGTGGGGAAGCGTTGACAGGGGGAAGCACAGGCGGGCTACTGAGCTCCGAAAACACTCAATTCCGGAGGCCGAGCTAGTGGTCGCACGCGAAGGCAACATGGGATATCGCGATATGTGAGTGGTGTCTTGCTCCGGCGGAGTCGAAGAACCTGGCATGTGTGGATACTCTCTGTGCTAGAATCGGGAAACCTCGGGAAAGAGTTTGCCTTGTTCAGAAGCGGCCATAGCAGAAACGACAGGGAAGGTTAGTAGCCGAACGCCTGTGGTTGGTTCCCCCGAGGAGTCAGACAGCAAAATAGTACCCGAGAAGTTGACGAACAATGGGGCGGTAGTCCAGCGGAGTTGATGGAGGGAAGGACGCTGACCAAGAGGAACCCAGACCACAAAACCGCGAACCGGACGCAGAGCCGGAAGTTCGCGTCGAATGGACTGGCTTGGGTGCGTCAATGAACGTTTACTTTGACGCCAAATACTCAAGGTAGGAGCCGTATGCGGTAGTTCCGCGCGTACGGATCTGTGGGGGGGGGGCATCCAGTGAGGGGTGTCCCTACCGCGATCAAATGCCCCCCAGATACGCCTGCCTTCCTATGGTGTCGCTGGTGAAACAGCGGGTCTGAACATCTGCAAACCAAATGTCAAACAATAACTTGATAGTATAGGAATTTGTATTGTAAGTTGTTGTTATTGCAGTAAAAGTACATAATCAGTGAAATCATTGTCATGGAGGAGCGTGAGTTTGTAGTCCAGTCTTCAGGCGGAAGTTTTAACGACGCTTCAGCGAGTGCTACTATTGACTCGCTAAAGCTCATCTGAGGCTTCCGTCTGAAGACGGGACTACAAACCGTACCCCGTCCCAGTTTTTCGTTGATTTGATTGAGTGTGTATTCAAAATGTGAGTGACTCTGGTGAATGCCCAGGTTGAGTTAAAAGTAATGCGGTCATTCTTGGCTGCGCACATGTTATTCAGCCAGGAATGGCCGATTTACTATTTGTCACTCACATTTTGAATACACACTCGATTTGATTGTATAAACACTTGTATTTTGAGTTACAATTGATGTGAGACGAAAGCTCCGGCATAGCCGGTTAAGTTCACCCCGTTCGAAAAGGTCTCGCGAACCGAGTCTAACTAAGATGACTTCGTGTCGCCATTAAAATTAAATGTGCGACTCTCAGAGGGCCTCCGTAAATTGGCATAAAATGCGCGGGCTTCGAAGCAAGAGCATTCTTTAATTTTTTAAAACAGGGCATCTTAATTTATTAATGGTGAACATAGGGATAAGAATATGAGCTACAGAGTGAGGGCAGAAAAAGCCGTTGTAATCGCAGTGGTATTATTAAATTGGTTTGCCACTAGCGCCTATGGTCAAAGTCCCCCGACTGATCTGACAGAATTAAGTCTTGAACAGATATTGGGATTACGTATCATCAATCAGTCAACAACAGATGTAGAAGATAGATTAGAATCGTCCAAAAATCGGTGGTCACTTAGCTATCGATACATACAATTGAAATTTTCCGGGCATCGTAATGGAACGGATGATATTTCAAACAACGAAGTTTTATGGGATGGCAATCCATTAAATCGGACGGATGAGAATTTTCCTATTCTGACACAGGAAATACACCAACAGGCAAGTATCTTTGAGATTTCTTCAGACATTACCGATAGACTATCACTAAATATTATAATCCCCTATATTGCTCAGGAGACTAAGCATCGAAGTATCATACCAAATTTCGAGCGATTTGTCATTCGATCAGAAGGCTTAGGTGATATATCAGTCGTCTCGACATATCTTTTATGGCAGAAACGACAACACTATCTCATGCTCAATACAGGCATCAGTTTGCCTACAGGAGCGATCAACGAGGAAGGGGATACTCCTGCTCCAGGGGCTAACAACCAACTGCCATATACGATGCAACTCGGTTCCGGGACTGTCGAGGCGTCACCGGGTATCACTTATTTCGGGAAGAGCAATCGGATGAATTTTGGTGCCCAGGTATTGGGAACTCTTAGAATGGGCCGAAATTATCGAGGTTATAGTTTAGGTGATAGACTTTCGGTAAACGCCTGGTTGCATCCTAAACCATTCACATGTTTTCAGCCTTCAATTAAAATTGCAGCCCAATTTTGGGAAAAAATCGATGGAATTGATCGTGAATTTCGGCAATTTCAGCCTTCTTTTTTCCCTGCAGCAGTGGCTGATCCTGATAAATTTGGAGGGAAAAAGGTGCACTGTCTTTTTGGTATGAAGATAAGATGTCCACGGCGTAACCTAATCCAACATACCTTTGAAATTGAAGGCGGAATACCCATTTATCAATCGCTAAATGGTCCGCAGCCTAAAGAAGTGTGGCGAATTAACGTATCTTGGAACTGGAATTTCTGAAAATAGTATGATGCATTTAATTCTGATTCATATCTCAAAAATGGCTGTCATTATTGTACTCTGCCTTCTAATAAATACACCATTGACAGGTTATGCCAAGGAACCTTTATTAGCAAAAGAATATCAAGCGAAGGTTGCATTAATCTACAACTTTGCAAAGTTTGTAGAGTGGCCTGACGATACCTTTAGTGATGATAAATCTCCCCTTGTTCTTGGCGTTCTAGGACCATTCGCTTTTAAGGATGAATTAAACAAAATCTCTGCGAAAAAAATTGGTGGCAGGCCGATCAAGATTCGTTATTTTTCCAGTATGTCCGATTATAGACAGTGCCAGATTTTATGTTGCAATCTCGATGATTTTCTTCAATTTTCAGTGAATCAAACACATCGTCTGGAAAAGCAGCATGTTTTAACTGTTGGAGACAATGATGGATTTGGGAAGGCAGGCGGTATTCTTTCATTGATTCTTAAAGATGGGCATCTGGCATTCAAGGTTAATATAGATTCAGCCCGTAAAGCTAATTTATCGATAAGTGCGAATGCATTAAGATTGGCAACTGCTATAATAGGGAAAGGGAAGTAGTGGACTGGATATCTGTGAAACAATTCCGTGATTTAAACCTTAACTCAAAACTAATGTTAATTGTTATGGTAACCTCTATGGTTGCCTTGTTGATATCATCAATCGCAATTGTTTGTTTTGAGGAAATGACCATCAAGAACTTCATGATTAAGGAACTTGAGTCCACCGCAAGAATACTTGGCGAAAACGGTTCAGCTGCACTCAGATTTGATGTATCTGAAGATGCTAGATTGATTCTTTCGTCTCTTAAAGCAAAACCTTATATCAGATCTGCCAGCATTTTTACACCGGATGGAACACTATTTGCAAAGTATTTTCGGGAAAATG
>JAJFLO010000412.1 GCA_021772675.1 Verrucomicrobiota bacterium
GAATTATCTGGCACATGTCATCTCTGAAAGACGACGCGGCCACGATGCCCCCCCAATTCCCGCTGCTGCCGTAGCATAGCTGCTCCAGCAGAGCACAGCGCTAATAAAAAGGAAAACCGGGGGGGCTGAACGGTTACGTTGGAGGCGAGTATGAATATGCCGAACAACCACCAATAATTGAGTTTGTATTAACGGAGAGTTCAACTGGAGATGAATCAGAGCAAAATTTTGAAGTATTAGTTCGAGTACATGTTCCAAGTGGGGGAGTAACGGAAAGTGAAATCATCGTAAATTTCACCGATACTCAGGATGGCACTGCTACACAGGCCAGTGATTATACTATTGAGATAGCTGGTACTATTGTTTTCCCTTTGGGGGCTAGTGATGGAGATACCCAATCAATAGTGGTTAGAATTATTGATGATTCAGTCATAGAAGGCAATGAAACAATAAGGTTAAAACTGACATCCACTGAGGGAACTGCTGTATTAGGCGACCAAATAGATCATGAAATGATCATAACCGATAATGAATTTGTGACATTGTTACCCCGTATTCGGTTTTCTGTAAGAAATGGGGCGTCTATCATTAATCAAACGGGGGTGATAACAGATTCAGAATGGGTTGATGAAACATTTGCAGAATTTTCTCTGATTGGCTTACTAAACATCACGAAAGCGATTTTTCATTTCGATATTGGTGCGACTATCACTCCATCACCGCCCAAACAAGTTGATTTTGGGATTTACATCGGAAATGGCAAAAAGGATGTCTCAGATTTTGGAAGTGGTACGAAGATTGAAACACTAACCCTTCCCCAATTTTCCGATCGTGGGCCTACACATGAGAGTTTTAGCATTGATGTGACCAATCACATACGTAACCTTGTACTGCAATCTGTTGACTATGTCGGTTTTCGTTTTTTCAATCTTGTGCTTGTATCAGATCCAACAGGATTTGGACACCAATTGGTATTGCGAAATCCAGTTTTAGATATCCTAACGACAAATTTACCGAAATTTTTTGTTAATGAAAGGCCCACATTTATAAAAGGTCCGGACCAAACTATATGGGATGATGATTTCGGGATTCAAAGTATAGCGAATTGGGCGACAAATATTTCAGCTGGACCAAGAAGCGAAACTGCTCAGTTTTTAAATTTTTTAATCTCGACGGATAATGATGGTTTATTCAGACAAATACCAACCATAAGTGGTGCGACGGGAGATCTTCAATATGAACCCGTACCTTCAGTAAACGGGATTGCTACTGTTTCAATCTTGTTAATGGACAATGGTGGCACGTACAATCTTGGTGCCGACACGAGCCAGGAACAATCATTTATGATAAGGATATTGGCATCATCATTACCGCAAAAATTTTCCGTAAATTGCGGTTGGAATCTAATCTCTCTCAATGTTCATCCGGTCGATATGTCACCGCGTAGCGTATTTAGTGATATAATTGGCGTTAATGGCGGCTCAAATATTTTGCAAAAAGTAGTCGCTAGTATGGAAAACTTTGATCCCGCTTTACCTGATGAATTAAATACCTTGACCACACTTGAAGATCAAGTTTCTTATTGGATTAAAGTAATTGGAAAAACTACATTCTCCGTATTAGGAAGGCAGATTCAACCGGACAAACACATATCGTTAAAAGCAGGCTGGAATAACATTGGCTATTTCTTGCAAACCAGTAAGGATATCAGGTTAACCTTGGCTGATATCATAGATAACACAAACGTTGAAAAAGTGATTAGTAACTATGATACATTTAATCTCGATATAGACGATTCCCTGAATTCCCTAAAACAACTAAAACCTGGTGCTGGCTATTGGATAAAAGTAAAAGAAGATCAGTCCTTCCAATTGCATGAGTTCTGATCGTTCTTCAGACACTCTCTGCATTCAGGATGTCAAACAATGTTCAGATGTTTCGTACGTTTCCCGTGATCCGAATAATCATTGTGAAGTTCATCCTTGCCTAAATAGACCCCGTTCGAAAAGATATCGCACCCACGTTTTTGTCAGTTATCGGTCAAAGTGTACCACCTGTTATCACTTAACAATGTACCACTGTTAAAGAATATATTTTTACAATTCACCTTCTGTAAGGTTTTGTAAAAAGGCTAATTGCAAAAATATATTCAATTCATTTTAGTCTACAAAAGTGGTACACTCATTGCGATAATTTGGTGGTACACTTTATAGTGATAGTTGACACGTTTTATTACGAGTCATCATATTACATAATATCAATGTCTTACAAAATTATCCGGGTCCAAAATAGTTTCCACCACGGCGGATTTTTAACACTATTCTTTCACACGGATAAAAATCATAACACATTGGTCTCACGCAATCTGATGACTTTCATTACAACTCCGATCAAACACAATTGAGCTGTAAATGTCTGGAAATAAGCGACTTAATATTTTTGTTTCCTCACCACATAAATTCCTCCAAACTCATTGGGCTTTTGATGCCGAGCATCGTGAAATATTTTTTTTGGGCCGGGTTTATATTTGTAACTTTTAGGAAAGTCTGATATCTGATTTCCCTTTCCGATAATTTTATTTTATAGTTTACTAACTTCGATTTGCTTATTTCCTCCAGAGGTTCCATCAGGCTTTTGCCGCCAAAGTAATCTATCTCCAGAATTCGTTTGAAAAGAAGAGACAGAATACAAAGAAAGACATGGGCTCTAACTCTGACTTCCAGCCGATGCCGAACTGGTCCGATATCGACAAAATGCTTAAGATCATCAAATAACATTTCTACTTCTTTCAGATTCTTATAGGCATCGACGATTTCCTTTATTTCCAAATCATTACGATTTGTTGTTAAAATAAATATCCCATCAAGTTTATCCTCATACGATATGGCTGCTTCATTGAGACTATAGCCAATGGGCTTCGTTTGTTTCCTGAGTTCGTTCGATCGTGTAGAATTTTTTATATCGGCATTTATAGTCGGCGAAAATACGGTTCAGCTGCACTCAGATTTGATGTATCTGAAGATGCTAGATTGATTCTTTCGTCTCTTAAAGCAAAACCTTATATCAGATCTGCCAGCATTTTTACACCGGATGGAACACTATTTGCAAAGTATTTTCGGGAAAATG
>JAJFLO010000413.1 GCA_021772675.1 Verrucomicrobiota bacterium
TTTGTAGTCCCGCCTTCAGGCGGAAGCCTGAACGATGCTTCAGCGAGGACATTCCATCATAGGAGATCGCTGAAGCTCTCCTGAAACTTCCGCCTGAAGGCGGGACTACGAACGAGCTGCAATTAAATTTATAGCATAAGAAGTTCGGAGTACAGTCCCGTTTGTGAGCCCTGACCGTAATAACTTAACACAATATCCGTTGCAATTCTCTAAAAATTCGGATTATTTGTTCTTTGTCTTAAAAGCAGACCATTTATTCGTATTGCGATGAAACATGATGCTAATACTGACAGTTTTGAAAATTCAAATGGCAATATATTAACCCAAATCCGTGAAAAAATATGACTGAATCGGTGTAACGCTTTGAGATATAAAATGTTGTAATAATGAACAGGCATACCCATAGGTATTTTAAACATTATTACAATATCTTTATACCCAAATGGTTACGCCAATTCACCATATATTCTTCACGGATGTGGGTATTAAGTTAAGATTAATCATACAAGTTTATTTCACTGCCTATATTTGATCAATTTGATAAAACATTGCAATTCTTTACAAAGTTTGGCGTGTGTTATGCTCTTATTAAACCCAAAGCAGGCATGAATCTCTGTCAAACAATTGCTTCGGGATTATAAAATCCTACCTTTAATCAAATGCAGAGTCCTTCACCTGCTTTTTTTATTTTAAATCTGGTCAGCCTGCATTATACATAAATTTTAGTAATGAGAGTAAACATCCCGCAAAGCGCGGGACGCCGAAACGGCGGAGAGATCAGTGAGTTATGATGACTCGTAATAGAAAATTTGTAAATTGTGCAGGTTAGTGTCAGCTCCATCGTCGAATCGTTTAAATTTTTGGCGGATCGGCTTCACGGACAACGGCGCCGTGAGTTTCACTCATGATGAGTAACGAAAATTTGTCAACATGTTCCAGTTCGTTGGCGCTCAGTGAGGTGTAGTCGAATCGCCCGCGAAGATCAGTGTAACCATCCTTGAAAAACTGGACACGTTGATCCTTATAACGAGCGTATACTTTCACGTAGACTTTTGATAACGGCGCTCCCCCATCGGCATCGGTGACCTTTAGCTGTCCGTAATTGTCGAACATGTTAATGGCCATCGAATGAGGATAATATGTTTTTGTTTTTACCAATCCCTTTGCTTTTACTTCAATCATGACATTTTTTGCCAAGTACTGATCGAGAATTTTCACGTCGAACGAATCTTGGTCTTCGGGTAAATCAATCGTTTCAGTATCGTTGGGGCGGATAACAGAGAATTGCCCGGATATCTCTTTGACAAATGGTTCTCTTGAAAAAAGAAGCTCTATATCCATCGGATAATAGTTGATGGTACAGCTAGTCAGATTGTCATAAGCAATTTCTATTCTATTTTCGTTAATATTAAGGTCGATAACAGGACTCGTTTCAGCTAATTGGGCCTGTGTCTGATCCCGATCTTTCTGATCGATAACGCTCATCGTCCCTTCATTGACAGCGCTAACCTGGGCTAAAATTTCAAGAAAGCGGTTTCGCCAGCGTATTACCGGATAAGTACGATAGGCTGTGGCGATCTTAACCGCTTGCTCGGGCTGCTCAGCGTAGAACGCCAGGTACGCATCCAAATAATCATACTGAATTTTCGTCGAAATCTCGTTTTGATTTATTTTCTTAAATGTCTGTAATGCGTCATCAATGCGATCCTGAAGGAGATAATAATAGGTTGCGGAAATTAGGTCATTGTCGGTTAACTCCGGTTGATAACGCAGCGCAGCCAGAAATTGAGAGTACTGATTGTAAAATTGCTGATTGAGAATCTTGCGTTTTTTTCCAAGCCGGAATACTCGCGCATTAATCAGCGGCCAATATTCTTTGTGTTGATATCGATGACGCTTGACAGGATTCAGCGTCAACAGAGGGCTGTCGATAATAATACCGCACTGTTCTGCAAAAGACGCATGTTGTAAATACTCGCGAATGACGTCCGGACGGTTGTGATACAATCCGTATGACCACAAGGTGTCATTGTATACCAACCGCTTTTGCAGTAGATCAATAATCTGGTCAAAGAATTTTGCTTCCCGCATGCGAAAGGCAATCAGTGTCTGGTCTAAACGTTCAATATTATGACTATTGAGGTGCTCGATAACCTCTTGCCTACTGCCGTGTTGCGAGACATAGGGCCATGATGTTTTGTCAATCTTTGTGAGTTTAGTAACGACATTGAATGTAAATGGTTTGGAGTAGGCAATAAGTTTTTCGTTTTCGGCGATATGAGCGGGGAAATGGGTAAATGTGCCAGACGCCGGGAAGTAGAAATAGTATTCAACAGTTTGCGTTGAAAACGAACCGAGCTGGTAAGCTTTATTCCTGGTATAGAAACCGTTTAAGACCGGTATAGCGCCACGAGGTATTTGTATAAGTAAGTTCACCATGCGTGGAGAAGTGGTTGGATTAGTTAGCGCGACCTGGCATCCGTAAGTTCGTGCTATTTGAAACTCTTCGGTGATAAATTTATCGTAACGGACGTTATTTTCATATCGGTAACGATCATCATAGGAAAAATAGTTTTGACTAGCCAATATTGGGTTCTTCGCATCCGAAGAGATAATGGGTTTCACTTCTTTGTGATAGATAATCACGGGCTTTGTTGATGAAAACGTCATTTTACCGTCTTTATATGCCGTGTTGTGTTTAGTGGCGGTAAACGGTAGCTCAAGGACAGACAGAGCAAACATCATTTCTGCGAAGGAATTACTGGCGTCAGCAATATTTCTGGAAAGAAACGGCTTGTTTCCACTATGAACTGCATAGTCTCGCCAGAAACCATTTACAGAGATCAATTCGGAAACTTGATTCTCAATCGGTAGGTGGTAGTAGTTGTTTTCAACCCACTCTTCTGTTCTTTCCAACTTACGATAGAATTGTCGAATGACATTTCGGCGTCCCATATCCCGCGCATTGTCGGCGAACATAAGGGCCTGGCCCTCATCACGCATTTCATCTTTTGCACCACCGGCTATCCTTGCTTGAGATTTTCTTAGCGCTCTTTTCACTGCTTTCCCCTTCTTATCGGCAGACAGGATTGACTTTTTTTGACGGTATTTATCATGGCCAATTTTACCTTCGTATTCCTCCGTTACGTTCGCGTTGAGTTCAATAAGATAGCTGCTCTGCAGATCATCCATTGATGCTCTCTCTGAAGCTTCACGAAATCCCAGTCGGTCGGACGTATTTGGATAAGCTCGGCGTAAGTCCTTCGGGTGTGCACGGAGCAGTTCTTGATGGAGTTTCGTTTGCATGGAAGTAAGTCGATC
>JAJFLO010000414.1 GCA_021772675.1 Verrucomicrobiota bacterium
GAATATCGAACAAGGAATTATGAATGACGAAGGAAAAAACTTCATGATTCTACATTCCTTGTTCGATATTCGATATTATTTTTTTGCATTTTCTATCACAGCATACTCAAAAGTGTAAACTATCTTGTGAAGCATTCCGAAAAATGGACTAATTTTGCATTTTTGTAGTAGATTCTTCCAAAGTCCGACAGACTGCTAGCCTGAATAATTCATCAGTATTCTGCTGCGAGCCCTAATCTCTGCTCAAATAAGCCGATTGACTCAATTTTACATCTCAGTGAATGAAAATTCACTTTCATTGTGAAATTTTCTCTAATCAATTTATTATGAGCGAGTTAAGTGCTCTCGCGACGAATCTCATGAATTAATCAGGCTAAGCTACGGCGATACCAGTCGGAAATGGGAAGGTAAAAGGATCTCCTATAGGGATGCTTAAGACATCATTTACAGTCATTGTTCATCGTCTAAAGTTTCACATTTGTAGTCGTATCCGATGAAAAGCCAAATTTCGTACCAAATAAAAAGTGAAAGTTTTTCAGTACGAAAGTATGCAAAGATTTTATCTTCCCGCGCTCTCCGTTTCAATTCGAAGCATGGTTCCCCCAAATCCGGTATTCTAAACATCCCATAAGACGCCTCTTACTTTAGTTTGAAATAGTTTGCATTTAAAAAAGCTGGATTATTTGTGACCCGTTTACGCTCTGTGCTCGTACATATTTATAAAGACATAGACAAAAAACATATTTTTGCTAATGACGATGAAAGAAGAACAAACCAAAATATTAATAATTGACAACTGTGAAGAGATCTAGTTTTCGTTAGCAGTTTTCTTTGAAAAAGCTGATTGTCAGGTTTTCACTGCTCGTTCAGAAGAAGCCGGATTAACTTTAGCACAACACCATGAAATCGATGTGATCTTGATTGGCATCGTTATGCCAGACTTGGGAGCCGAAGAAACCTTGATACGAATGAAGAAAATCCATCCTTTCACTCCCATTACCATGATTACAGACTAAGATAATATAGAAAAAGCTAAGAAATGCATGGCTTTGGGAGCCTATGACTATATACAAAAGCCGTTTGATTTCAAATTTTTGAATCACTTTTCCACATTTCACTGAAATGTTGGTTTGAGGTTGATTACTCAATAAATATAGTGTTTTTCACCTGTTAAAAAATAAACCCAAAGTCATGGATTGCTGCTCTTAACCTTTTTTGTCTTAGGGATCTGAGTAGTAATCGAACGAAATACGGTGTTAAGCGCGTTCTCTACTGAAAACGGTCGTTTTTTATAGACTGGATATCGCTAGTGATTAGCATATTTTTTATAATCATAAACTGTATAAATAAATCAATATTAGCCATCCTGCATACTTGGCAACCCCCTAAAACGAAAAAGCACCTTTTCGATGGGCAATATAACAGAAACCATATATCCACTTCCGGATACAAGCTATTTTATCATTTTCCACAAAGATGCGTAATTAATTCTCTTTCAAATAAAAATAGTACTCACAATATTTAATGGCTATATTTATAGCTGGTTCGAAATATATAAGTGCTTGATTTATGATTGCAAACAACAAAAAGGAGGAAGAAGCGATTACCGAAGAATATTTCAATCAGTGCGATCGCGAGAATATTGGGAGTTCACAGATTGACTGCCCACAGCTTCATTAAGTCACGTAAGCTGCGTGAAGCTCTGAAAGCGTAGTTCTCTAACCGAAAGGCTTTTAACTTTATGAGTGGATTTAAGATTTTTTTTTAGCGGTTTTTAAGTGGTTTGGAGGAATTTTCGTATGCCTTTTTGTCTTCATCCAATTCATTTCGGTAGAACGAACGAATCCAACAATTCAGAATGAACTCCATTGGGACTCGCCAATAACTCGTGAACTTGCTCGTCGAGCTTGTTTTGACTGTCATAGCAACGAAACTAAATGGCCTTGGTATTCTAAAATTGCGCCGGTATCTTGGCTAATCGTATATGATGTTGAAAATGGTCGCAAAGTACTAAACTTCTCGGAGAATGGCTACAACAGTGATGATGGACCAGCCGAACTTGTTCGTGAAATCGAGGAAACCATTCGAAATGGCAGCATGCCTCCGTGGAATTATGTAATAGCAGATCCTAAAGCTCGACGACTATCGGCAACCGAAAAACAGGATTTGATTCAAGGCTTTAGGATTTCGATTTTAAAAGGTACGTCCGGTCGAGCGGGAATACACAGAGATACGAATGGTCATTTTCATCACGATGAACATGATGACGATTAACTTAAACATTTTTGGGTCTTCTTAATTTCTTTAACCTTAACCCCGCATTTCGTTTGATTACTACTGTCCTTAACTCGGATTTCTCACTACAAAGTTTGTGAGAAAACCTGGTTAGTAAATCACTCTTAACAAGAGTGTTTCCAATGATCTTATGAGCAATCGTCCTTCCTTTTTTTTTCAACATCATCGTCTGGAATTAGGATTGCATTTTTAAACAATTTCATACCATTCATTTTATCAGACATATCCTCAATTGCATGATCGGTATAAACAAAACTCATCGATCTGCAAAACTGATAGGATATTTATGATTATTGCTGTGAGATGTTGGAGAGGCGAGTCCAAAACATCTCTGAGCTGAACTTTTTGTGACCCTTTTACGTATGTTGGAGGTATATAACTATATTGACATCATAAACATCTGCATAAATGAAAAAGGGTTTTGTAATGAATACAGATCAAACCAAAATACTAATTATTGACGATAGTCAAGACGTTTTAACCGCATTGGAAGTTATATTTAGGAAAGCTAATTGTCAGGTTTTTACTGCTTTTTCAGGAGAAGATGGTTTAACTTTAGCACAACAACATAATTTTAATGTAATATTGATTGACCTCGTTATGCCAGGCTTAAGGGGAGATGAAACCTTGATATTAATGAAGAAAATTCATCCGTCTACTCCTATCATTATGATTACGGGCTATGATGATATAGATAAAGCCAAGAAATGTATGTTGCTGGGAGCGTATGACTACGTGCAAAAGCCATTTGATATGGAATACCTAAAAACGTCTGTTCTTTCTACTGCAATGTTGGTTTGAGGTCGATTGCCCAATATATTTATTAATTCCATTTTCTGATAAGGGTTAAATAATCAATACTGACTATCATTGTTATTAGACCAAAACACCTCAAAAATGTCTATATTCAATAGCCTTCAAAACCTCAAAAAATCACTGCAATAATCATCATTTCCAATGGTGTGGTGAAGATAAGAGGAGTCAATTGTTCAGCCAATTTTTTAGTGGCGTCACAATTGGGAGACCCAGGTATGATGTAAGAGAATAAAATAAGAGTTCACTTTAAGTTGTTTTTACAACGAAACAATAAAAAGGAACTCTTATGAAAGTAACTGTTAAATTTGATTATACCTTAGATTTACCGGATTGCAATATTGATACGTTAACAAGCGCCTACAAGAAATTACAGTGTATGATTTTTTCTGACATGGTGATGCAGGTATTAATTCAATTTGCGACCCAATATATGATGCAGAAAAAGAAGCCATTTACCTGTAAGTGTGGCAATTCTTTAGGCTTTATATGGGGGGTGTAACATTCTTTCTGTAATTTCACTTCTCTTGGTTTAGGTCTGGAGGGGGACCCGAGCGATTGTGATAGCAATCGATTGGGCCGACGGGGCGGGCACTACGGAGTGGATAGACTGGACAAGAAGGATTGCCCGATCTATCCACCTCCAGAGGAGGTTTTTCCCCGGGGGAAAATTTTTTAGTTGATAAAAACGCGGGTCATGATGAATTATTCTTTTTTTGAACCAACAAATAAAGGATTCAATCATGACCCACAATATAAATACTAATATCGTAACTGAAGCCATGCAAGCAATACTTGAAAATGGACTTGAAGGAATGGGAACAGCTTATACTATGCTGCTCAACGAAGCCATGAAAATTGAACGTTCTGAATTTATGGGAGCTCAACCTTGGGAAAGAACCGAGGAACGTAAATGTCATGCCAATGGATTTAAGCCTAAACGTTTGAGTACCCGCTTGGGAAAACTTGACCTTCAAATTCCTCAAGTTCGGGGTGAAGAAGCCTTCTATCCTTCAGCATTTGAGCAAGGACAACGCAGTGAACGGGCTCTAAAATTAGCTTTGGCAGAAATGTATATTCAGGATGTCTCTACGCGAAAAGTAACCCGGATCATGGAAACTTTGTGCGGAATTCAGGTCAGCAGTTCACAAGTTAGCCGGGCCACAGGGCTGCTTGATGAAGAGCTTGAGAAATGGCGCTCTAGGCCGATTGCAGAAATTCCCTACTTGATCCTTGATGCACGCTATGAAAAAGTGCGTCAAGACGGAGCGGTACGCTCATGCGCCGTCCTTATTGCTACCGGAGTAAATGCCGAAGGAAAACGGTCTATTCTTGGTGTCAGCGTTTCTCTTAGCGAAACCGAAGTCCATTGGCGAGATTTTTTGCGGTCCTTGAAAAAACGGGGTTTAGCAGGCCTCAAAATGATAACAACTGATGACCATAAAGGACTAAAATCAGCATTAAAAACATGTTTTTCCAGAGTTCCTTGGCAGCGTTGCCAAGTTCATCTTCAGCGCAATGCCACTGCTTACGTACCTAAGAAAGAAATGCGTACTGAGGTCGCCCAGGATATTCGAGATATCTTCAATGCCTCCTCAATTAAGGAAGCTGAGCGCTTACTCGAAATTAACATTGAAAAGTATGAACAAAAAGCATCAAAACTGGCGGTTTGGATGCACGATAACATTCCGGAGGGGGTCTCAGTTTACCAGCTGCCAAAGCATCATCACAAACGGTTACGAACCACCAATATGGCTGAAAACATAAACAAGCAATTAAAGCGGCGAACACGAGTCGCATCACTTTTCCCAAACGAGGCATCACTACTCAGATTGGCGAGTGCCATTTTGATCGAAATCAGTGAAGAATGGGAAGCTGGAAATAGGTACCTAAAAATGGATGATCAATGACCCGCGTTTAATAAATTACAGAAAATAATTTGCATTACCTTATATATGGAAAACCAAAAATGCAAAGCCTACAAAAATCATGACCATTTTCTGCGAAATAATCCGCAAGTGCAATGCCAGTGTTGCGGAGCAAAAAAGTATATAACCAGAGAGCTTCTTGATATAGCCCCAAGACATAAGATGTCAGAAATGACAAAAAAGGTTTTCGCCCTGATTGGCAGCTTAGTATCATTCCCGGTGTCGGAAAAAATAGTTGGAATGTTTGGTATAAACCTTAATAAAATGACAATCTGGCGCTGTGTCCAACAAATTGGAAAAACCATTGAGTTCGGCATTGATATAAATGAAAGCAACGAATTTGAAGCAGATGGAACAGGCATCCCGATACAATGGATAAAGAAACGTGGCAAAGAGCTGAAGGTTTTCATACAAAAAAGGTTTCATGGCAGTGTTCGGATTGCGGGTCTGACGTTGAGTAATTATCACAGTGAATGGAATAAATTATTTGAACCCTTATTGGAACAATTAAAAGAATTTGAA
>JAJFLO010000415.1 GCA_021772675.1 Verrucomicrobiota bacterium
GAAAGATCTTCCTGAACGCATCTTAAATTCCTTCAAGAAACATATGAACATGTAAAATACAATCGTTCATTGAAATGTTGAACTTAGGATATTTTACAAAGAACAGCATTATCTATACCACCCGTTTATTATGACCATAGGAAGGAATAGTGAACTATTTCCAATATTCGGGTTCTTCATGAATCGCTTAGATGAAGTGAGATATGTGCTCGTAATAGAAGCCGGATGAATTAATCAGATTAGTACCTTTTCCAATATGGTTTGCGAATAAACACCTTTCAATTACTTTCTAATTTGACATTCTTTCTCTCAGATAATACTATATGGGTCGTGGCCTCAGGTGAGGTTTATTCGTCCGGTGACTAATAAGCTTTAATATCTATGTTTAACTACTATGGAACCCAAACGCCTTAACGGAGAGATTCTAATGAAAAAATTCTGTAAAAGATCTAGTACAGTTTATTGCATTTTAATAATGATCGTATGTTTAACTTTTTTTGCTTCTTCCGTGTCGGCAAATGAAGATTTAGGCGAAGCAGAACGTGGTGCATTGCTGGAAAAAACACTGGTTAAATTATATTTCTATCCACTCAATCGGCTTTTGGACCTTCATGACATTATTCAATTTGGAATCGCAGGATCTTTAGGCCTGGGAGCTGAACTTGCAATAACTGAGCATTTTTCATTGGGTGGGTATTATACGGCTCGCGAAGTAGGCATTGCATATCATGGCCATAAGAAGCAGGTCTCCTGGTTAGATTATCCGATTTGGGCTGATCCAGTTCTATCAGGAACCAAAGTTGTTGAGGGATTGGATAATCATAATCGGTCTCACAGAGTTGAGCATGGGTATACTACTGCATCTTTTCTGAATAAACGCTATGAATCCAGCAGCAACGAGAATCTTCATTTCAGGAGATTCGGTAAAAAGTCGGTTATTCATGAATTAATGCCGACAGAAAATGAAATGTTAGACAATGACCATGAAATGATGAAACGTGTTGATAAACTTCTTCATAAAGATAACGAGGCTGCAATTCGGCTTGAGGTCGTGGCTGGAATTGTTCATCCTTATATTGGCCTTGAACTCTATGAAACCTTGGATGCAATAACAGGATTCTTTTTCCTTGATTTAGAATCAGATGACTGGGAAATTGAGCACGGTCAAAACAAACTTAGGAAACTAGGTAGAGGCCTTACAAATATTGTTGCTGGAGTTACTGAAATACCTATCAATGTCCTTGAGGTTGATAAAGATGATGGAGGGTTTGCTGCTATAACATACGGTACGACCAGAGGAATCTGGCGATTTTTAGTAAGATCTGTTTTTGTCGGTCCGTGGGAAGTCATTACGTTTCCGACAAATACCGATTCGGTCATTGAACCTGAGTTTCCCTTTCTTTCATCGTCTTCAGAAACCAAATGGCGTGTTAAGTATAAATAAAGTATCGCCTCTCGAACTTTGTGCTACCTGTCGATAACGGAACTTCTAATCGCATACCTGCTGTCTCCCTAAGACAGCTGTGTTCGTATGTGGAGTAATTATCTTTCCTCTTTGTTTTGGTTGATTGGGTAAACAATATGAAAGGCTTGTTTAAACTTTTCCCATAAATTTTGTTGAAAGCAACCTATCTTATATATGATAATCTAGTATTTATTTATGCGTTTGATTCCATTCGTGGGTTTATTTCCCCGAAGATTGCCGCGCTTACCGAGCACTCTTGCTAGAGGCAAGCTGTCTTGATACGATCAAATGAGAGTCTTTGGCTGCGTCGCATCCGATAATTTTTCGAGACATTATATGCCCGGGAGCCCCTTGCGAAGGAGCATTTTATTTTTAAAAATTTGAAAGGAGATAGATTGAGTAACTCATATAAAAATTTGGACGATCAAACAATCGGTTTGTGCGTATCCGGTGGGCTTGATAGTAAAACATTGGCAACCAAGCTAAAAAAAATGGGATTCAATGTCATTTGCTTTGCTGCGGACCTTGCTCAACCCGATGAAGAAGATATAAATGATATAATTGAGAAGATGGCCCCCTGTGAAGTCGAAACGGTTATAGTTGATTTGAAAGAAAAAATGGCTGAATTTTGTTTTGAGGCGATAAAGGCACAGGCAAGATATGACGGGGGTTATTGGAATACAACAGGGTTAGCCAGGGCGGTTACGGTTAGTGGCTTACTTCCTGAGTTACGAAAAAGCGGATGTACTGTTTTGGCACATGGTGCTACTGGCCGCGGGAATGATCAAATTCGTTTTGAACGTTACGTCAACATATTGTGCCCGGATCTACAGGTTTATGCACCCTGGCGAGATAAAGACTTGCTTCAGGAGTTTCCGGGTAGAAAACAAATGGCAGAATATCTAAACCAGTTGGGATTTCCCACTTTTAGTATTGAGAAAAAACGATATTCAACAGACGCAAACCTGGCAGGTCTTTCACATGAGGCGGAAGATTTGGAAAGTCTTGAAACTTCATGCAAAATCGTAGAACCGATGATGGGTGTTTGGCCCGAAGAAGCACCGGACATCATTGAAAATTTTACGGTATTGTTTGAAAAAGGTTGCGCGGCGGCGGTAAATGATCAATCTGTTTCTCCATTATCAGCAATGCAACTAGCGAACGAGATTGGTGGCAGAAATGGCATCGGCATAAAAAATGCACTGGAGAATCGAATTATAGGTACAAAAAGTAGGGGTGTCTATGAATCACCAGGTATGGAATTGTTAGCTACCTGCCTATCGTATGTATACCAGGCAATTCTTGATAGGAAAGCCACATTACTCGTTTCACAGCTGTCAAAATTGATTGCCGACCAAATTTATGATGGTCGCTATTTTGATCCAACCACTAAAGCAGCTATGGCAGCGATAGATGTATTCGCTGAACATGCAACAGGAAAAGTAAACGTCGGTTTATACAAAGGAAATATTTATTTTAATTCTTTAACCAATTGTGCTGCATCAATTTATAACATGGAAGACTCTTCTATGGAAGAAAGCGAGGGACTAAATCCTGTTAGTTCACAAGGATTTGTTGAGGTTCAAAGAGTTGAAGCCATTAGTTTAGCAAAAGCAGGACAAATTAGTCAGTAAAAAAATGCATAAGTTAAATAGAAATAGACTTCGAACCTTCGGATATCCATCGTTACTGATGGTGTTTATGACAATGATAAATTTTTTTCCAGTTTTTGCTGATGAGTCATTGAATAATAGTATTATTAATTTCCGAAATGAGATTATTGAAGAGATAAATAAACAACGGCTTTCTTATACCGAAGATATGAGATTCTTACAGGAACAGAGAGTCGCATTATCCGAAGAAGTGTCATCATACTCTGAAATTGTCGATAATTTGACGAATAAAATACACAAACAAAATCAATTAATCGATGATCTCAGGCAAGAAAACAATTCTAATAAAGCTGATTTTGAAACGAAACTAAATGAATTGTTGAATATCATAAAATCAGATCGCGAAAAAAATCAGATGGCTCATGAGACAATATTACAGGAAATCTTAGCACAACTTGATGATATTAATAAACCAAAAGAAGTACATTCCACCCCTGAGTTAAATTCTCACAAACTTTATAAAATTGTAAAAGGGGACACACTTGGATCAATTGCAAATGCATTTGGCGTTCCATTACAGGTCCTTAAAAAATTCAATAATTTAGAATCTGATCTGATCGGGATTGATCAAGTATTAAAAATCCCTGTAAAAGAGTTGTGAATATTTAAGAAAAAAAGAAACTCGACATTCCTGAGCGCTGTTGGAGTTCACAACTTCAGTTGTGGTATTTAGTATTAAAAGGAAAAAGCCACATCTGAAGCTGTGAACTCCAACGAACCGTCCGGCAATTAATGTTGACCCAAAAATGTTGAAGTTTGATTCACGCCCGCTGTGTGACCGTGATTAATAAGCCAGTGGCTTACAAGTATAATAGGAAACTTGGTTCTGGTGATACACTGTTCGTAGTACGGCTCGATAGTGCAGTTGGGTTGTCGGTATGGCTTTTTCATGTTTGAAAGGCACTAGCGAGCCTTACTACAAGCAGGATAACCTGCAATCTAAAACGTGTCTCGTCGTAGCTACCTGAGCGAAGACGGACCATAAATTTTAACTGTTACAGTTATCCGAATGTAGACATGACAACAATCATAAATCCAGAACTCCATTGCTATCACTACAAATTTCAGCTATTGTTCTCCTTTGGCTAAATCAAAATGATATTATTCAGAATAAGAAGATATTTAACTTTACGAGGCACGCGGTGGAAAAGAGAGAAAAAATATTAGAACTGTTGCAACAAAATGCACGATTAACAGCATCTGAGATATCTGATCGCCTTAATTTCGATGTTGATGAAATTGAATCAACTATAAAACGATGTGAGACGGAAAATATCATCCGCGGTTATTATACTTTAATAAACGAAGACAACTATCATGTAAAAAAAGTGAGGGCTTTAATTGAGGTCTCGGTGAGACCGGAGCGGGATGGAGGATTCGATCGAGTTGCCAGAAATATTGGCAAATTTTCAGAAGTCACCGATGTTATGTTGATTTCCGGAAATTGTGACCTGCAATTAATCGTTGTCGGAGAAAGCCTCAATGAGGTCGCTAATTTTGTCGCCCAAAAATTAGCACCATTGGACGGAGTTTTGTCCACACGAACCCATTTTATGTTAAAAAAATATAAGGAAGCTGGATTCCAGTTTGAAGATGATGAAGACTATGAACGACTCAAAATTACCCCATAGCAGGGTTGCAAAACATATTGCATCCCTGCCTAAAAGTGGTATTCGTGATTTTTTTGAGTTGGTCATGACTATGGATGATGTGATATCACTTGGTGTTGGTGAACCAGACTTTGTCACACCATGGGGAATTCGCGAAGCAACAATATACTCACTTGAAAAAGGTCATACCAGTTATACCTCGAATCTGGGTTTATTGTCATTGCGGAAAGCTGTTTGCAACTACGTCGAAGAGAATTATTCAGTTGCTTATGATCCCGTTCACGAATGTATTATCACAGTGGGCGTGAGTGAAGCGCTAGATCTAATACTCCGGGCTTTGCTGGAACCGGGGGATGAAGTCGTCTATCACGAACCATGTTATGTATCTTATCCAGCATGTATTCAAATGGCTCAGGCGATTCCAATTCCTATTCAAACGGTTGAACAGAATAATTTCAGCTTGAATCCAAGTGATTTAGAACAGAAAATAACGTCAAAGACAAAGGTCATTCTGCTCAATTTTCCGAATAATCCGACCGGCGCAACCCTGACTTATGATCAAAAATCAGAGATTGCGAAAATTGCAGTTGCTAACGATTTGGTTGTAATAACAGATGAAATTTATTCTGAGCTAACCTACGAAAACCAAAGTCAATCTATTGCCGCATTTCCGGGTATGAAAGAGCGGACGGTTTTTCTTCATGGTTTTAGTAAGGCGTATGCGATGACTGGATATCGGATTGGTTATGCTTGTGGACCTGCAGACCTCATTGACGCAATGATGAAAATCCATCAATATTCTATGCTTTGTGCTTCCATCATGGGGCAGGAGGCTGCTCTGGAAGCATTAAAACATGGGAAAAACGATCGGGAATCTATGAAGAATGAGTATCTGATGAGACGTAATCTAATCGTTAAGAGATTTAACAAATTAGATCTGTCATGCACCAATCCTCAAGGCGCATTCTATGTATATCCTAACATTAGTTCAACCGGGTTGAATTCCGAATCATTCGCCAAACGGTTACTGAAAGAAAAAAGCGTTGCCGTTGTCCCCGGTACTGCTTTTGGGAGTGACGGCAGACATCATATTCGTTGCTCCTATGCTGTATCTATGGACGATATCGAAGAGGCAATGAAACGCATTTCTGAGTTTGTTTCTGAGGTTTAGATATCCTTATTCTCTGAGACTATATGAATAAAGCCGAACATTCTACATCTACAAAAGATAAGAATAAAATCCACATACTTTTTGTAATTTCAGACTTGGATATGGGTGGAACCGAGAGGGAAATGGTACTTCTTCTTAATCGACTATCAAGGGAGCTATTCCAGATAGATCTATGTCTATGGCGACCTGTATACCATAATTCTATACAGGACGATATACCGGTTCATATATGCGCTAAAACCCGCCCATATCATATTATCAAGACAATTTGGCAGACTCGAAATTTGATTGATAGACTCAAACCGGATTTGATTTTCAGTCAACTCCACTATGTAAATGCGATTACCGGAACCGCATTGTTTTTTTCTAAGTACAAACCAAATTGGATCTGTCGCTACACAAATTCTATTAGCAAATCCGTTAAAGGACCAATCACCTGGTGGACACAGTTAGTTTTAAAACAGCCCTCTTCTGTTCTTGGGGTGTCAGATGGTGTCTGTGGAGAAATTGTCAAAAAGTTAAAATGTCCGCAAGATAAAGTAAAACTATTCAATAACTCAATCAATCTCCAGCGTGTTCAAGTTTTAGCAGCTAAACCCCTTCCCATAACAAAGAAAACCGATGTTTTTACGATAATTAATGTCGGCAGCTTCCATTCAAAAAAGAATCATACGCTTTTATTAAAAACATTATCAAATTTTAAGGGGAAACCGGTCGAATTATGGCTGGTAGGGGGTGGGCCTAAAAAAAAATCCTTAAAAGAGCTGGCTCATAATCTGGGTATAGACAATCAGATACAATGGATCGGTATTCAAGAGAATCCGTTCCCTTATATGAAACACGCTGACTGCTTTGTCTTAAGTAGTAATTATGAGGGGTTGCCAAGTGTCGTTGTCGAATCTATCCTATGCGGACTACCGGTAATTTCTACACGCTGTAAATTCGGTCCCGAGGAATTAATTGAAGATGGAGAAAACGGTTTTCTGGTGCCAGTAGGCGATCAGGCTGCATTGACGAATGCGATTGAAACGGTAATTGAGGATCGAGGCAAATTAGAACAAATGAAACGATCTTGTCTTCGCCAGGATCTTTCTCGGTTTGATGAAGGAAATATCTACAATTCATACGAAAAGTTGTTTAAAGAAACTTACATTGACTGACATCATTGCCGCAAGGACGCTAACAACAGGCGCCAATGGTTCGCTATCTGGTCTACCATGAATTCGCCGGACAAACCTTCTATTCGTCTGGCAGCCTGGTTACTCATTTTTTTGAGTTTTATCGGGCTCTTCATCGCTGATATTATTGCCATCGCCATTTCGTCTGTATCTCCATAGGAAAAAAGTCGACCATCCTGATTATCTCTAATTAACCAAGTTAGTTCTCCAACGGATGTGGCAAAAACAGGTAAACCGTGAGCCATTGCTTCAATCACAACCATTGGTAACCCTTCCGAATATGACGTCAGCATAAACGCTCGGCTTGATTGATATATTCGCGTTAACTCCTCATCACTACGCCAACCTGGAAAACTAACATTACGTTCAATTCCAAAGTTCTTGAGTTTACCACCGAGATGTTTTTTATAGTCACCTGTCCCAAAGACACAAAGACTGAAATCAGGAATTTCTTTACAAATCCTAGATACAATGTCCAACATCCAGGAATAACCTTTTTCATCGGCGTAATTTCCGACTGCGATTAAGTCATAAACCTGTTTTTGAGGTTCGTTATCAGTTTCGATTTCGATGTTGAAGGGATTGGCGATAATTTTAATTGTTTTATTGAACCCCAGTGTTTTGAGCCGTTTCAAAGCATTCGGGCCACGGACTGCGCATGCGCTGGCCGACCGGACAGCAAATCGTAAAAGAGGGCGGTCATATATCCAGTCAACACCAGCAATAATCATTTGGATTACCGGCTTTCGCCAAAGCCAACCGGCAATGCATGCCATTAATCCGTGGAAAGGCTGATGACAGCCTATGATGACATCATATTTTCGACCTTTAAATATTAGCTGCACGAAGCGGAATACGTCACCGATAACCGCATATTTTTGAGCGAAGTCAGGTATGGGTATCCAATTGATTTTGTCTCCAGAAAAAGTACGGCGTCGATATAGGTCAATACATTCAATTTCATCTATATACTGTAGCGGTTGTAGTTTTTGACGAAGCTTCTTTTCGCTTAAACCGACAATAAATGCAATCTTTAAACCCACTTTTATCCTTTATGTATTATTATGATGTACAGGTAAACATCGTGTGCGAAGAGTGTGTATTCAAAACGTGAGTGGCAAATAGTAAATCGGCCATTCCTGGCTGAGTCAATTGTACGCAGCCAGGAATGACCGCGTTTTTATTACCTCAATCCTGAGCATTCCCGGAGCCACTCACGTTTTGAATACACACTCTTCGACAAGTAATCTCAAAGTCAAAGTGCCTATGAGAAAACCTGTTGATGCCATATAGCCAATTGATTTATTTTCCATCGATGATTGCCTGTGGTTGGTAATTGATCACTAAGATCACCACTGAATACATCTGGTAAACAGGTTCTCAGATATTCAACCGATGCGTTTGTTCTGTCAACCCATCGTTGAGTGTTCATCCATTCCTCCCCTGGGGTCCCGAAGCCGATCTTGTCTTTACGATTCAAGATTTCATTTATCGAATAATTCCCGACGGCCTGTTTCTGTAAATATTTGGTTTGCCCGGACATAATCTTCAGGTTCTCGTTAACACTCAGTACGTATTGAACCAGTCTATGGTCTAAATAGGGAACCCGGGCTTCAACAGAAAACATCATAGAATTTCGATCTTCAATGCGTAATAAGTGTTCAAGTTTATATTGAAAATGACGGATGAGGCTTGTATTTAGATCCTGAGCATCGAAAAAGTTATTGAATATGATACTTGAATTGATATAGTCATTAAAAAATTGAGGTTTAATGTACGACAGTGATTTACTCAATATTAAGATTCTAATATAATCTGGTAGAATTTGAAAGATAAATGTTTGCCATGCGGTTTTATCCTGTCGACGAATAATGACGTTTATTAACTCGTGGAGAAGTTTCAGATAACGGCCTTTCTGCCACAAACCCGTCAGATAGAAACCATGAAAGTATTGATAACCTGCAAAACTTTCATCACCGCCCTGACCATCCAATAAAACGGTAACACCCTCATTTCTGGCCAATCTCATGACTTCATATTGCGAATAGAACGAAGGATTTGTCGTTGGTTCGTCATTTGCATATACAAAATCATTCAGATTCTCCATAGCGCCTTCGGCATCAGGTAGCGTTCTATAATTCATAAATGGATATTTTTTGTTTAACAAATCGATATATGAAGTTTCATCAATTTGATGTCCCGGAAACGATGCGGTGAAGGTCTTAAAGCCTTCTTCAGCCAAATCGTTACAATACAGAATTCCAGTTAAAATCGACGAGTCCAAACCACCACTCAGACATGACCCTACAGGGACATCACTTTGCATTCTAAACTGAACAGAAGACACTAATATCCTGTCGATTTCGGCGACTATATCTTCGAAATTTGATGGCTGCTTGCATGAGCAGGTATAATCCTCAGGATTCCACCATCGTGTAATACGGATTGATCCATCTTCAAAAGTCCCATGATGTCCTTTTGGGACCCTTTTTATCTCATTTAAAAAAGTTTCATCATAGACATCTGTCCGATTAAATATGAGATAATCAAAAAGAGCCTGATAATTTACTGATAATTTAAGAGACGGGATTGATCGCAATGATTTTATTTCTGAAGCAAAAATCAACTTCGATTCTACGATAGTATAATAGAGAGGTTTGATTCCAAATCGGTCTCTGGCAAAAAATATGTGATTTTCCTGCATATCATGGATGGCGAATGCAAACATTCCGTTCAACTCTGATAAACTGTCCACGCCATACCGAATATACATTTTCAGCAAAACTTCCGTATCCGTACTGGAGTTGAAGGTAAAGCCTAGTTGTTCCAGTTTATGACGTAATTCGATATAATTGTAAATTTCTCCATTAAACGTAATCCAGTATCGGCCAGATGAATCAGCCATTGGTTGATGACCCGCATCGGATAGATCAATGATGGAAAGACGTCTATGTCCCAGAACGCAGCAGTCTGAACGTTGTAGGCCTTCCTCATCGGGACCGCGATGTTTCTGTACATCATTCATCCGTCTCACGATATCCACATCGTTCTCTGTTATTTGACATTGAGAATAAATTCCGGTGATTCCACACATAAGGGGTAGTAAATGGTGTTTCTGCGGTAAAAGTAAATTTATAAAGACGAACCGACAAGCGGAAACCGGACACGAAAAAAGCAAGTTCGCTTACTCATCGGCACAGTTATACGACGTCGTATTGGCGTAATTTCAAATCTTTCAGTTTCTCTCATCAGTTTTTCATATTTCTGATGTTTTTTCATTAAGAGTCTTTTCTAAAATAACCATACAGATTTATCTTTGTACCTGTTCGTTTCACGCTTGTTATTAATAATATCCGTTAAATCAGCTAGCTATAGAGGACATTGGATAATAGACTTTAAAATCATTGCATCAAGTTTTTTTGAAGGCATTTTAGTTTCTTCATGTTTGCTCTTATTTTTTTCTAAACATAAAGTCAAAATCTTAGGTTATTACAGGCACTCCCTGCAACGCTCGGCTATCCTACCTATCATAACGGTTTCTAAGCGGGATTGAAAGCAAACATGATAATAAAATTACCCCTGGTCAAGATTCTCCCTCACTCAGTTGATCTGGAACGATTTAAGGTCAATGATCCATCACAATCCAAGCATGATTTGATTTACGTAGGTCGACTTGTCCCAAGCAAACGCGTTGATCTAATACTCGCTGCAATAGCAGAGCTCAGAAAAAGGTATCCGCAGATCTGCATGTGTATTGTTGGAGACGGCCCAGAACGTGTAAGGTTGGAAAGAATGGCATGTGACCACACCCTTGAATCGTGTGTTAGTTTTGTTAGTTACTCAAATAACGTTGAAGAATATTTGCAAAAGTCACGCATATTGGTTATGGCATCCGATTTAGAAGGATTGCCCTTTTCAATCATTGAGGCAATGGCAAGTGGTGGTGTTCCAGTATCTACAAATGTTGGAACAATTGAAGATATTATAAAAGACAGAGTAAACGGTTTTCTGGTTGGAAAAGGAGATTTGAATATGTTGATAGAGAGGTTAGGCACGCTTTTAGAATCACGTCAACTTTATGAAAAATTTAGACCAAAAATAACAAACCAACGTGAAAACTTAGGCTATTCTCATGCTACGGAGGTTTGGGGACGTTGGTTGACATCCCTATCCTAAAGCAGTCTCTGGTGCAACTCAAAAAAGAGTATGAACTTCCCGCGAAATAAGCCAAACGTGACTAAATCTCTTTTTTGGCGTTTTTTTCATGTGTTTAGCGGGCAGGTATAATCTATTGATTATGAAAAAAACTGAAAATATTACATCTTCGAGTGATAAAAAGAAAATCCACATTCTTTTTGTCATTTCAGATTTCGCTATGGGAGGTACTGAAAGGGAAGCAGTTCTTCTTCTTAATCGATTATCTAGGGATTTATTTCAAATAGACCTATGTCTATGGAGACCTGTATATCATTATTCAGTTCCAGATGATATACCGGTTCATATTTGCGCAAAAACCCGACCTTACCATATTTTTAGGACAATTTGGCAGATGAAAAAACTGATTGATGATCTCAAACCATCATTGATATTCAGCTATCTTAACTATGTAAATGTTGTAACCGGCACAGCATTATTTTTTGCTGCCCACAAACCAAAATGGATATGTCGATATACCACTGCTGCCCTACAACAGTCTATGAAAGGACCAATTATTTGGTGGACGCGATTGGTTTTGAAGCAGGCTTCCTGCGTACTTGGAATTTCAGAAGGTGTGTGTAAGGAGGTTATCAATAAATTGCATTGTTCACAAGAAATTGTAAAGTTTGTAGCGAATTCGTTTGATCTCCAGCATGTTCGTGAATTAGCGTCTCAACCATTGCCTATAACAAAGAAATCGGATGTTTTTACAATTGTTAACCGAACTTTCACACCTAAAAGTCGTAACAAGTTATTTTTCAACGATTTAGTGTTTTTGTTTGGTCACTACAAACTCCATTCCAAAATTTATTAGTTGTTTATTGATTTTTTAATCAATATATTTATTGATGATAGCATGAA
>JAJFLO010000416.1 GCA_021772675.1 Verrucomicrobiota bacterium
GAACAAGGAATGTAGAATCATGAAGTTTTTTCTTTCGTCATTCATAATTCCTTGTTCGATATTCGATATTCAATTAAAATGAAAGGAATATTTTTTAACAAAAGTGTAAACTACTTTTTCGAGCTTAGCGTGAAGCATCCCCTCTTTTGAGCTGGAGAAGTTTCCTTCATTTGACCTTGCCGTTTATTGCAGTCAATAATAGGCGCATTACCAAGACATCGGCTTATCTGGTGTATTTGCGATGCATTATAATCTGAACCCATCAGATCGTAAAGGTTGGTGACTTGTTCTGATGTCATTTGTGCTAAGGGAATGGCTGCTTGGTTGTCATGAAGCGAAGCTGTAGTCAAAATTGCACTGACAGGAATATCCACGACGATACAATCTATATGAAGCTTATAGCCAGTTCAACTGGTTTTGTAACCTTTACTATTCAATTTCGTTCCAACGTTACAAACTGTGGGAAGATCATTAAGATTTTTCTCCAGTAATCGTCCATTTTGAATTGCCAGTTTAGATGGAGGTTGTGGCAAACGTTCTTCTCCTTTACGAGGTTGGCCCCGTTTGTATTTTAATGGCTTTATTGATTTTTGTTTAATTTTTTTTACTGGTTTTTGCAACCATGGATCGGTGTTGAATCTCGGCTAACATGCAACGGTGCTGGTTATTCCTGAAAAACATGGCTCACAGTGGGGCCTTGGAGATGTTTATTTCAAGCCCTGAGAGCTCCCATAAACGCCCGTACCTGTTTAATGTAAAATGCCACTGCTATGGCCGTATGACGACATTGCAAGAGCCTGCTATAGTAAATTTTCGAAAAGCATAAGTGCTTATTATTAGCGTGTTACGACTTTAAATTGAAGTATTATGTGCTGCCTTTTTAATAAGGTATCTTATTGATAACAATATATTTAGAGGAGGCAAAATGATGAATAGTAAAACTGAAGTAACTACTGTCGAGAATGAATTCTACAGCCCGATGCTGCGAGCGCTGGTAAAAGCCGAGGGAAAGAGGGATTGTCCCGAATTCACCGACGAGCATTTTCTGAAGGCAGAGGGTGGCGGTGCTTGAACAATGTACGTAGCGGACGAGACTGGATTCAAAAAGCAATGACGATTTTGAAACTAGCGATCACCGTTAGCCGGTTCTTTATTAGCTTGAAAAGCCAGAGGCGACTACGACTGATTCAAAACATTGCCAATGCCGTTCGAGCAGAAACCGATAAGATCGCCCCTGAAAAAGACGATCCCTTTGCAGAGCTTGCCGAACTTGATGGGTTAGCGATCTACGCTGCGGACGGTCATTACCATGGAAGCTCAGCTCATGACCAGCCAATTGATGAGAAACGTTACCCGGTTGGACATTTTTTTGCCATGAATCTTCGGACTCAAACTATGATTCATTTGGATGTAGCTCGTCCGAAGGTGAAAAAAGAGCATGACATAACCGCGTTGAAACGCTTAGAGGCAAATGCCCTGCGTATGGAAGAACCGACAGGTCGAAAGGTAATAATAGCCTTCGATCCGGCAATCTACGACTTCATTCAATGGAATAACTGGAAGCAATCAAAAGGGCTTTACATCATCACCCGAATGAAGGAGAATACCAATTTGCTAATCTGTGACGACTGTTAGTTTGACCGAGAGGATCCCCGCAATGCTGGTATAATCTCGGACCAGATTGGAGTAACTAATAGCGGTCACAAGTTGCGTAAAATTGTTTACATTGAACCAGCAACCGGAAAGAGATTCGTCTTCCTGACAACCGAAATGACATTGCCGCCGGGATTGATCACTTTCATATACAAGAAGAGGTGGGACATAGAAAAAGTGTTCGACCAATTCAAGAATAAACTGATGGAAAACAAGGCATGGGCAAAATCATTGAACGCTAAATGTGCCCAGGCGCAATTCATGGTTCTGGCGCACAACCTCACCTTAATCCTGGAACGTAAACTTGAATCTGAAGAAGGCATTTCTGATACCAAGATCGAAAATAAAAGAACGCTAAGAATCCAAAGAGATTTGGCAAAGATCAAGAAGGCCGGAAGAAAAGAAAACCCACTTGTTACGCGGCCCTATAAAGCCGTTCAGAGGTCGTTTCAGTTTATCCGATGGCTCAGGGACTCTTTGCTTGTCAAGACTCATTGGAGGCAGGCTATTGACGATCTCAGGCCCTTTATGACCGCATATTTGTCATAAAAAAACAAACACCGTTGCTAACATGATCGACTAACTTTGCACTGCAATGTCTTTTTATCATCACTTCATAAATTCTTTGAGGCAACTGACCTTTGGTAAATTCTGTAAATGCATGGGAAAATGTTGACTCAGATAGAAAATCTCCTTTGTAGTTTCCCAGCCATATAGTCGTCGTAAAATTGGGTCGTTTAGTGCATTCGTTGTTGAAAAATTATAGACGTCCATAGCAATGAAAGCCTTGAGCAGGCATAATCGTCCTTTGTGCCTACGACTACTATATTTCCAGCGGTATGTTCCAGTTCACAAAGTTCAAAATTTGGACAAATTCTCGTTGTTTGTTTGATTTTTTACCTAATTCTTCTTTTAATAACGCTGGAAAAAATTAACTTAGGATGCAATTTCATTTATCAGAGAGAGTGCTACCATTAATCCCTGCTGTGATTTGATGGGTTATATTAAATGTAACTATTTGATAATTAACATCTAATATGGTACTATCTGTCTTTTTTGTTTTGTAGGTGTTTTAACCCATTTTATTCAAATAGTTAAGACTATTGCAAGAGGCTCAAAAGAAAATCATTCTTTTTATATGTTTTTATTGGTACGGCAAAGGTTTTGGATCAAGCCAATTAACAATTTTGTCTTTAATTCCCCAGGCAAAAAAGAAATTGCCGGCGGGTGAATGGTGCCCTATAAAATAACGGTCAAGATATTGGCCAATATCTTGCTTTTGCTGTTTATAATCGGCATGGAAGACATCACGCATATCAATTATTGGATATGATTTATTTTTTAGCCAATTCGAAAATTTCTGATCGAAACGTGGCTTTTTAGCCAGTTCTTTCGCTATATTTTCTTTATCAAATGAGAGAATGATCATTAATTTTTTCCTCTTGTCTTTTACATACTGTTCAATCCAAGTAATAACGTTTTGTGTAGCAAACAATGCCGCTTCAGTATGAATTTCCCTGATTTTTTGAAGGGACTCAGTTTTTGTCATTTTTTTACCATGAATTCCAAATCTGGCGGCAATTGAAACAATGTTTTCAATAGGGATTGCATCTCGAAGTCTAGTTGCTACAACTAAATTCAAGATTGGGTCATTTCTGAAGGTTTCCCAGACGAAGTTTTCATTACAAAGGCTATACACATCATCTGGATTTTGGATGATATTTTCAATTTTGTTGCATGATTCTTTACCTAAATCTACTCTTAAATGAGGAAGTGTAAATCCACAATAGGATCTTGGTCCGGTCCTTATTGATCTCCATGAGTCTAGATTACGGTAGTGATCATCAGCCCATATGTTAAGAATAATATAATCTGCGGGATATTGTTCTTCAATTGTCATCATGCGGAGGTATGCCTGATAAACACTATATCCTCCGACACCATAGTTTCGGATTGGTTCTTGCAGATGTGCAGCTAAGTATTCTTGCCAAGTTTCACCGTCACTTACCTGATCACAATGAGTAAAACTATTTCCATATGTATGAATTCTACAAGGTTTATCAGCAGAGTTGACTATTTTTCGGGCTCCATCATTTTCATAACTGTAGAAACCATTTGAGTTATTGATACTATTATTTCTTACCACATCACAATGTACCCAACCAAGACTTGAGTTATACCTCCATCCTTCATGTCGGCTTTGCTGCTCAAACCCTTGTTTCCCGACTATAAAGTTTTTAACACTCTCCCTGCTCGGTAAAATTGACTTCAGATATTTTTTTAGCTCTTCACCGGAAATTTTTTCATTGTCAAATCCAGTATTATGATCTAAATCTTTGTTCTGGTCTTTGAAAAAAGTACCTATAACCACAATCAAGAAAATAATGACTATTCCAAAAATTTTATTTTTCATTAACAATTTAGCTTACAGGGTTTTATTTATTTAGTGTAACCATTCAGACAAGGCAAACGCGTTTTACTGAATGGTTACTATTTAGTTTTATAGCCATATTTTGTGCATATGATTATTGATTTAAGAGTAAGAATGTGAGTGAGTACACCAGGAAGTGTACTGATTATTTTCATTGAACCGTCTGTCTCCGTTCAGATGCGTTAAGGCTGGGGAAAAGATTTAAACGCTTTTTGTTTATGTTCGATAGTGATTCTCAAACAAAAGCGATAATAGTATTTTATAACTTTGCGTCTTTGCACCTCCAGGGTTTAGGTAAGCGCGCGGTCGTGATATATTTTCGAGCAGGGTCTAAATAAAAAAGGTACAGATGGCAAGTGTCATCAATTCACCAGACCTATAATCACGGAAAAAAGCTCTGGGGAAGTCGGTTAATTGCAAATTTTGTAATGGTATCAGGTTGTATGAAAAATCCTATAATTAGCTCCGAGTTGAAACTATGTTGCCTCTTAAGCCATCCTGAATTAACAAGCATTCAGGTTTCTGAATCAAATGTCCTAATTAACCTTGTTGATATGAAACAACTTGAGGTATTGATTAATCAGCATCGTATATGGCCTTGTGTTTATTTAAATATAATAAAACATTTCCCGAATTTATTTCCAAAAGCACTGCTTGATTATTTATCCAAAAAATATCAAAAAAATGTACATCAAAACCACCAGCAATTGATAACGCTTGGACGAGTATTGCATATATTTAAAGTTGCCAATATACATGCAATGCCCATAAAAGGGGTAACTATAGCCCAAAAATATTATAAAGATATAGCAAAAAGGCATGGTGTTGATATAGATATCATCATTTGTCCGGATGATTTTTATAAAGCGCACGAGTTATTGCTTAAAAATGAATTCACTTCTAATTATTTTTCTCAATTAAAATCTCACTTGAAAAAAATATATTTATCCATGTATAAGGATGTAACCTATATAGCAAATAACGGTATGATATTAGAGTTGCATATTCGCCTCCAAAATCAATCGGGATTGTTAAGCCAAAAATATAGTGCAGCCCTTTATCATAGAAATATGTCTGAGAATGAGTATTTCATTTATCTGTGCTATCATAGTGCCAGGACACTCCATCACCGACTAAAGTGGTTATGTGATATCGTTCTAATGATTGAGCAATGCGCATTTTCTTGGGAAAATTTATATGCTAAAGCAATTAGCGTTGATGCTGTTAGATGCATAACTATCAATCTTATATTGACTGAAACCCTATTTAAAATTAAATTGCCAGCTACGGCGTCAAAGTATTTTAAACAAGATAGACCCACATTAATGCTAGCGAATTGCTCGTTAAAAAATTTAGATCAGCCCATCAGATCAGAAACGTTTAGTTACAACATGCAAATCTTACGTTGTAATTTAAAATTAGTGCAGCGAATGAAAAGTAAGTTGCTAATACTTCAAAGTCTGTTAAAGCCAAATAAGCATGATATTAATTGTTTGCCAAACATCCCAAAGAAACTAAGCCTCATTTACTATTTTCTTCGACCTGTCCTTCTAATAAATCGAATATTAAAAACGAAATAAATATAACAATCAGATTTTTCCAGGCTGATTTCAAGAGCACTGTTAAAGTCGTCATTTTCCTTCTGTACATTTGAGTAATATGGGTAGAAAGTATCCTCTCACGCTTGACTATTTGTTAAAGAGATCCCTTATGTGGTAGGCTAATTAGATGGGATTAAATCTGAATAAATAATTTTGGCTAACCGCAGACAGCCTTCGCCCAAACGGCTACATCGGGCAGGCGTTGAGGCGCGAAGATAGTATTTACACTGATTTTCATTCAGAAAATATGGGTAGCTATGACGTGGTCCCAAACTCAAATTTTAAATCAATTCCCAGCGACGATATTTTTGTTTCCTCATTTAGCCACTGAAGTTGCATTAGGGATGGTAGATAGGTCTTCTTTTT
>JAJFLO010000417.1 GCA_021772675.1 Verrucomicrobiota bacterium
TTGAAGTTTTTTCCTTCATTTATTCATAATTGCTTGTTCGACATTCGATATTCAGCAATATTCTGGGAAAAAGCGTAAACTAACCACTTTTTTACGCCTGATGTGAAGCATACATTTATTTCAATGTTTGTTAAATCATTCCTGTTTGGTTGTGGCTTGTCCACGTTAGGGTATTGAATGAAACGGGGAGATTTTGACTTTTGAAGGGCTGTCTAAAAATGTATAAATTCCATGTAGACAAGCTACTGATTAACATTAAAATACCGCAGATAGTCAAGACTACAATATTCACCGAGTTTTTTTGGTTTTCACTGTCGCGGTAGCGACTTCGTTCAACAAATCAGTAGATCACGTTCCGAGGAGATTACAATGGTCTTGCCTACAAAATCAATAGCAAGAAACTTAACCTTTTAATCATTAGACAGTTATAGATTTGATCATTCAAACTTCCGATAAAGGTTTATTTTACTAAACTGAGAGATTGAATTAGTCAATTCGGATTTTTTTTGTTTGTCCCGCCCTGCGAGCAGGACGGGACGGCAAACAGACACTATTTTGCTGTAGTATTCACTGGCACGGGTATGTCTTTCGAAAATTGATAAAAGACCGAGCTTGGCTGATCATTTCTTCTCATGAGATCTATTTGAGCTATGCCTATGAAACCGATTGCAGCAAAGTAGCTAAAGAGGGTTGGACAGTCTGCGGAGTTTCTAATTTCATGCTGACATAATGATGAATAATCCCAAATTTCATGTCCTTATCCATCATCGCACAATTGCTTACATAAAATCCAATAGTCGATAAGATTTCCCTATTAATATGAGATTCCGCCTTGCCTGTGGAAATAAATATCCCCATAGTTTTGAGTATTGAATACACCCATTTGGTTATAGATAAAGCATCCTTGGAAGTGATCACCTCACCAGTGAGGCCACCAGAACATAAAATCAAATCAAACATCTCGATTTGAGGTTTCATAGAAGATCGCAAATCAAAGAGAATTGGACTAACTTGGAATTGACAATCGCACGCGTTGACGAACCTCTTTTTCGCCTGAGTGAACATATAATGATCAGAATCAATGTAGACCAATTCAAACTGAATAGAATCAAATTTTCTTATATTTTTAATTCGTTCTCTTAATTTTATTAATAATCCTCCATCCCCTCCGAAAATATCCAAAACCCTACATTTCTTTTTCGTCTTAAAAGTCTCCATTTCTAAAATCATTAGGATGAAATCAATCATATAATCATGCAAATCCTGATAAAATAAATAGGTTTCCTCAAACTCCATTTTTTCTTTCCAGGAAGCCTCAGAAAGATGTTTCTTTGCAGCAATATGAATAAATGATTTTTCAAATTCATCACCTCTTAAACAAGAGCAAAGTAAAACAAGGTCTTTTTCTAATTTAGAAACATTTTTATTCTGAGTATCGTATGTCGTCTTATAACAACGGACAACTCCATTGGTTGCCAAAATAACAATCACAATATCCTCATTTTGGAAATAAACTCCGATCTTATGATATTGCTGAGAATAGGCATGGACGTCGAAATCATAAAAATTCCACTTTGTCAAATCCGGTAAATTAATAATATCTTCCTTAGGCATGGAAGAAATGCAAAACAATATTCCATCCATTGCTTTGAGCAAACGATCTGAAATATTCCCCTTTAAATTTTTCGATTCTGTCACAAATTTATCCAATGTAATCTTAGACCGTTTACCGAAAACTGAGTGGCTGATTAACTCAACCGACCACAAGATGTAGTGTATTATAGAATCACGTTGGCAAAGGCGACTATCGTGAACTCTCGCCACCTCGCCACTTGAAGGACTATTTTGACGAATATGCCTTTCGTTTTAACCGCAGGTTGTTAAGATATCACGGGAGATTACTCTACCGTGTAATGTGAGAAGCTGTCAATAATCAGGCTCCCGGCATTAAAGAATTATACTATATATAGTGGTCGGTTAAGTCAATCAACCATCCAGTTACCGAAATATATCAACTGCCATTAGGTTTTCGACAGGTTTCTGTAAAATTGCTGCCTGGATTGACAAACGAATGTTGAAAAACCTACTGCTTGCAGTATAACGTCCTGAGTCCGGTACTAACGGACAGCCTCAGCGAGGAACGAACGGCAGCGGTCAGGACTTAACACAGTGTTCAGAATTCCTTGAAATTGATACTATATGAAAAATCCTGAAACCCGACCTGACACCAACTTTCCTATCTTATTAACAGAGCCCGCTCATGAACGCTTCAGCCACGTCCGACGGGGAGGCTTTAGCCAAAATTTTGTGATTGCATTCAATACTTCCATCACTATCTTCATGCATTCCCTTCAAGCGTTACAAAATTAGAGAGGGTGTCAATATCGGCTCCAATTTAAGCAAGACTTAAGTATGTCATCTCCAAAGCTACGCACATAGAGGCCACAAGTTCCTTAGGAAGTTATTTTATTAGCGGCAATTTCAGCTTGGTCGCTATATTTCTGCGTTCTGCAAATGCTCTGCATTTCATCTGCTCCGAAAGTTTTTCCTTGCGTCCTGCTCCCGTCGGCCGCTGAATCTATTGAAATTCGCCAATATCAACTTCATTTAATCTTCTGAAAATTTTCAAAAAGCTAATAAAAATGAGCTATTTGCAAAAATATTAAACTTCTCGGTTTTTAAAGGTGGATTCGAAATCAAAGCAGAGTGTGCTATGTTAGATGCTAACTTCCAACGGCTTAAATTTAACAATGCCTTAAAAACAGGAAGGCATCAATGGCAACACTCTCTGATTTATGGAATAGCATCCAAGGTTGGCTTTTTCCAGCGTTAGAAGAAGAATTAGGTGAATTATCAGAAAAACAACGAGAATTTGTCCGAATTTGAGAACTCTGTGAGCTTGAACCTACCGATGGAAATATAGTGGTCGTAGGAGGAAAGAACGATTATGCCTACTCAAGGCATTCATTGCCAAGGCCATCCATTATTTTTCAACGACACGTGCACTTATTGATTACTTAGAAAACAGTCCAACTCTACGACGATTATGTGGCTGGGAAACAACAGGAGACATTCCATCTGAGTCAACATTTTCCCGAGCAATTGTGGAATTTGCTAAAGGTCAGTTGCCTCAACAAGTTCATGAAGCAATGATCAAAAAAAATTGCAGTGCAAAGTTAGTCGGCCATGCTAGCCGAGATTCAACACCGATCCGTGGACGCGAAAAACCAGTGAAGAAAAATAAAAAACCGCGCTCAAAGGACGAGGTATTAACTTGACTCCCTTAAAGGGAGCTTAAAGCGTACCCCCAAAGGAGGTACGCAGTGTTGTCCCGCGAGCATCGTTTTTTGTTAGAAATCAAAACCTGGTTGTTCGGTAGTCGCGCTCCTTCTTTTCTTGGTATTTAACATACATGCGAATCATTTCCCCATCGAAACCTACTGTAGGTGGAACCATTGTTATCAGGTGGACATGATCCACCTGTATATTAAGCTCAATCACCTCGCCCTTCGCCTGACCAGCGAATACTTGGATACAATTATAGGTTTCTTCACGTATCGGGCCAGTCAACACCCGATACCGATACTTAGGAACCCAAGCTATATGATATTGGCAATGCCAGATAGCATGTGTTATAGACATCCGCAATTGAATTGATACGCAATTTATGAATTAATTGTCCCCCTTTATGTCTTCCATCCAAAAACAATCTTCCTTTTTTTCACTTTTTCAATGATGCCTGCGCAAGTAGTTGCTGTTACTGTCGAAAAACTTTTTTCAAGCTGAAGCGTCAAATTATTCATTGTGAAGTCACAATTTCTTGCCATGTCATTTTTCACTACTCCCCAGCAAATTTCTATTGGTTGTAATTCAGGGTGATAAGGTGGTGTTCTGATGACCTCATGACCATATTCATCTGCAATTTCATCTACTGTATAAATTGGAGCAGGTGCCACCTTTTTCAGGATTTCAACCATTTCA
>JAJFLO010000418.1 GCA_021772675.1 Verrucomicrobiota bacterium
AAAACAGAACTACTACGCCAGCTCTGCATCGAACTTAGGGCCCGTCAAGTAAAATTTCCCGGCTCCGATATGACCTTGATATTTGACGTTGCAGCATGAAAATTTAGAAAACGAAAATCGGACCATGTCCAGAGTTCTGAAATTCGTGAAAATTCGTGCGATTTGCGAGTGGCTTTTTTAATTTAGTGATTAGCCGTAACACTGATACTCAGGACGCAAACCTTGCTAAAAAAAATAATTTGATAGATCGTAGTGGAAATCGGGCGCCTAAGTTACTTTTCATAGGTCTACCTGAACTCAGTCGTTTACGCTCAACACTATGACAACCTGAACGCCCGGATTACAGGATGTAGTTCTGCTGTACAGCAGAATCCCCTGCCGTGTTTTTCCGATCCTCATGCTGTCTTTCTATTTTTCGGATCACGCCAGAGGACTGGCGTGGCTACATCACCTATGTGTTGCCGAGCATAGTCCTTCTTCCTCGACACGCAAAAATCAGGGCGTTCAATTTGTCATAAGGAATGAGTTCAGGTCTACCTAAGCAAAACTTGACCATTTCTGGAAAGCCGGTCTTTAAGGCGGCAAGATAAAATTAACAGCGAGACTGCATAGATCAAAACACAACTTATCAAAAAATAGAAATGCATCCTCCGCCAACCTTGCAGATAACCAACTGTCATCAGGATATAAAAAGAGTAAAATAAAATGGGGACACGATGAAGCATCCCCATAATATTTTCTCTTTCATTTTTCACAGCCATCCCATAAAGTACGTTCTATCAGTTTCTGTGGGACAGCAGATGCTACAGTACTGTGTCTGTCCTGTATTCCAAATGATGAAAACAGAGGCTAAACCAAGGGAAACTTTATAATTCCCTTACCTGCGGTCGTTATGGGACAGCACATGGTCACAAACGCAAAAACCTGAAATGGGTATTTTTAGAAAAATTGAAATTTGAGGATAGGGAATCCTAAAAATCCTTAATTTTGGGACTCTGTGGGATGATAGTGTTCATTTTTTGGTTATGAATTTGAATTAACCTATAATTTTGATACGACTTTAATAATTTGGGAAGTTGTTACTCAATTGCTACCTAGTTGCCTAGTATTTCGATTTCAGACATTTGAGTCATACTATTGACATAATTGGCGGTGAATTCTAAGCGATAATGTTTATAGTGTCCCGGATTGGCAATGGTAAACTCCTGCCTATATTTTCGGTCGGGCCAGATAATTCCAGCTCGCGTGTCCAAAACCGTTGCATTGGCCAAAACGCTATCATACCCAAGTAGACGCCAGTCCTTAGGATCACGACTTGCGACATCATTGGCAGATGTTATTGAGTAAGCTTTAGCTGTACCTGCCTGGGTGAGTTCATAGTCTATCCAGGACGGATTACTGACTGTTGGTTGTCCGGCATTATCAAGCCACTTAGTAGCGGTTGTGTTATCAAAAGCCTTAGTGGCTGCCTCACCCGCATGAATCTCAGCTCTTCTAGTGATGTTTCCTTCTCCTGCATCAGTAAGATCTACTAAAACAATGTTGCCTATTTCAATTTCGGACATTTGAGTCATGCTCGATCCTCCATAATTGGCGGTGATTTCTAAGCGATAATGTTTATAGTGTCCCGAGTTGGCAATGGTAAATTCTTGCCTGTATTTTCGGTCGGGCCAAGTAATGCCTGTTCGCGTGTCCAAAACCGTTGCATTGGCCAAATCGCTATCATATCCAAGTAAACGCCAGTCCTTAGGATCACGACTTGTGGCATCATTCGCAGATGTTATCGAGTAAACATTCGCTGTAGCTGCCTGAGTAAGTTCATAGTCTATCCAGGACGGATTACTGTCTGTTGGCACTCCGGCATTATCAAGCCACTTAGTAGAGGTAGTGTTATCAAAAGCCATAGTGGCTGCCTCTCCATCATGAATCTCAGCTCTTCTAGTGATGTTTCCTTCTCCTACGTCAGTAAGATCTAATAAAATGTTATTTAGACAACACACATATGTCTTAAATGCCATATCCTGGCCGGCTGGAGCGTTGTAGCTATGGCGGCCTCCTGCATAAGGATTAGTAGTGTCCCACCACAGATTATTGGTCGTCCCTGATGAGACAAATCGGAATGTATACTGGCTTCCTGCCTGCTGAGCAATAGCATTACCAAGAATGATATTTATCCATGCCCGTGTCTGGTGTTCCGGCACAGTTTGGGTATGGAGCAACGTACCCGAAGTACCCTCGCCTTCATAAATGTACAAAGTCGATTCACTCCTAATCTTACCATAAACACTAATTGAACTCAGCGGATTGCTCACACCGGCGGTAAAAGATTGCCATTGATCAACAAAATACGGTCCGCTGTCATAAACAAGCTGATACTGATCGATATACTTCGTACCAGGCTGCGTGGTCACATCATCATCAGTTATTGTCACCTGATGCGTGCTCTGAGAGCCGAAGATTCCGCTTGAAAGATTACCCAATTGAAGGTTGATGGTCTCATTAGTTTCAGGTGTGAAATCCTGGAGAATGGAGAGATTCATTGATTGGGTCGTCGCATCACCTGATCCTGTTGGAAATGTCAATGTAGTCGGGTTTGCTAAAGGGCTATAATCACTTCCACTCGTCGCTGTTCCAGACGGCAGATCCGTTATTTCAACCGTCACAGGGTTCGGTATCATCCCACCTCCGGAAAGGGTTAGGGCGACATTTACACTATGAGTTGAAGGCCCCTCATTTGCTGTGGCGCTTGCGCTTGACTGAAAGGATACCTGAGGAAAATCATCGTCAGTGATTGTCGCAGTGTGACCCGTTATTATTCCTAAAAGTGCATTTGTTGGTGTTCCTAAGGATATGCTTATGGTTTCATTCGCCTCCACAATAGTATCATTGATAACCGTAATCGTAACAACTGCTGCTGTTGTACCTGCCGGGATGACCACTGTGTTGGGTGAAACCGTATAGTCACTTCCATTAGTCGCTGTTCCACCCGAAATAGTGATAGGAACAGTGACGCTCACAATATGCACATTTGACAATTCAACATTGACCGTTTTAGAGAGATCTGATTCATTTATTGTCTGAGATGATGCGGCAAAATCTATATAAAACGCTTTGTCTTGAGTTACGGTAAAGACCTGTCCCGGCACAGTAATATCAGCGCTGCGTGGACTTGTCCCGGTATTCTCTGAAACTGAATAAGTACAGCTATCACAATTGTTACCGCTCGAAGTATTCAACGTAATCCAGTCGACAGTTTCTTCTTTAGTAGCAGTCCAACTACAGCCAATTTCGCTGGTTACCTGGAAAGAGCCGCTTTCGGCTGCCCCGCTATGATTCTCATTGGTCGAACTCAGTGAATACGCACAAGCCTCCGCTTCGCTTTCATTGGGAATAAAGCTGCTAAGATTAAAAACGGTCCCTTCAGGCAAAAAATCTGAAGACGCATCATTACTTATTTCGATGACCGTACGTGCGTTAAACGTGGTTAACCTTGAACCATACTGACTTAAATCGCCACAATGTTGATTTACAATCCACTGATCTATCGGCTCCCATGCACTGGTGTTTTCCCGTTGAAATTGAAAATCCCACAAATATACTTTGAACAATCCCGCATGAGAGTAAAACTCTGTAAAAAAGTTGAGCAGCTCATAGTGTGTCAAGTATTGTGCATTTGCGTCAGGCAGCGCAAACAATAATGTGTGTTCTACGCAATCAATCGTCACACGAACCTTCCATTGTCGAAAAACGGTTTCGTCCAGATTGCCTTCGCACTTCCAACCTGTTTTGTCATCGATAAGCGGGCCGCGTTCGACTATAACTTCTACAGCAACGCTATTCAGATTAATTTGTGAAATCATGTCCGTCTTCCGGGTTGACAAATTGTCAATATTATAACTTTGCCTTGGAAAGATGTCTGTAGAAAGGGTCTTTGCTCCGGTTTTACCCAGTTCAACATAATCCGGCACTGCGACTCGCAGGCTTGCTTCGTTAGGAGAAAACGTCCCTTCCAGAGGCCAACTGGTGCAAACCGGGTTATTATAGAGCAAACCTCTTGCATATATGTTGCTTTCTAACAGATACGTGTCGCCACTTCCTTCTGGCGCGTAGGTTCTCATGGCAGCGAAAAGTATCTTGAAATCCAAACCCGTTTGTTCATTCTCTGCTACATAGAATTTGTAACGTAACTTCACGACATCAGAAATTTCCTGCCCTGGAGTAAAATAAGCACGAACCTTTGTATTCCCATTGCATTGTTGACCGCTTGCGGTAGAGGTGGCGAGAACGATTAATATTCCGAGCGTGAACATTACCGCATATCTCTTTTTTTCTTTTTTCATCTAATCTCTCTTTTTATATTATTGGGTTCTTTTGGTTTGATAATTCGCACTGATTCTGTCCTCAAGTTAGACACTAGTGCCGGATTTACTTCCGGAAGCGCCACTTTTGGAACCAGTGCTTTTCCCACTTTAATAACACATGTTGTGCCGAATTGTCCTGACAGACATGTAACTGATTGTCTATAATAGTGTTATATTTTATTGGCAGTGATATTCCAGATGCCATTTTTGACAAAAAAACTATTAATAAGAAGTCCTGATTGGATAATATTTGATATTAATATGTTACTTGTGCTCTGGCTTTGGCCGTTTTTCGTGTTATACAGAAGGAAAAAGAGTGAAGAGTTTTCGCCACGGCTATTTGAAATCCTCTAAAACTTAGGACCCAAAATCAACTTACTTGTGCTTGAGTCGCGGTGGGTGAGTGCCTGGCAACAGGTGATCATGATTGGATTGCTGACTTGACCAGAGGCGTTAATGGCATGTAGAAGGAGATCATTCACCCCGAAATTCCCAGCGGATTGGGTGTGATAACAGTGAATTTTAGTCCTGCAAAAATAACGAAATTGGGGTGCTGGTCTGAACACAGTTTGGATGGCCAAAGTGGAGATTTGAAGTGGCCAATATGCAAAGAATGGTAGAGAAAATCTATGAATAGAATAAACCGGGATTTCATTGCAAATGCAGCCCGGAATTACTCCATCGCAGTGTTCAAATGGCGGCTCTCTGCCCGTCGTTTGAAACTGCTTCGATGATTCTTGATGATTTAGGTATTAAAATGGATCATCGTTTACTGCGCCACGTATGCGACGAAGTGGTTGATATGGCCATGGAGAATCGCTGTGATAACGTCATTGATAACTCATGGCAAGCCCCCGGTCTACGCCTATTGATTTGTATTTATGGCGGTCGATTCCGACACCGGCAATCACGGCGAGGACGTAAGAAGAAGGCTGCCAAACGGCACGATGACTCAACCGATTGGGTCGCTCCCTGGCTACTGACGATAACTTACGTCGATGAAAACGGTAGAATTCGTCGGGATATCCCTCCGATTTACGACGGAACGGTAATGGATATTAATGGTGCTTTTGAGCTTCTCACCGCCTATCTTAAACAAATTAACATTAAGGAAGCTGAAGCGGTGACCTTTTGTACAGATGGAGGTAACGGAATTTGGGAGCGTATCAATCCCCTGGCAAAATCGTTGGACTTATCGGAGATCAGAGTTCACCGGGTCGCGGTACAGTGGAGAGTGTCATCCGCCGGGTGATTAACCTTCGTATCAAGGCGCCGGGGCTATTCTGGAAACTTGAAAATGCAGAGAAAATGATCTTTCTACGCTCTCAGGCCACTGGCATTCGGTCCTGAACAAAACCTTAAACAGCAGGCGTAATAAATTCAATCATAGTCACTTAGATTAAAAACGGAAGGCCGCATAACGTTGCGACTTTTTTGTATTGCACCCTCCCCGGATCGACTTATTTCCACTCGAGCAAAACTCTATCGGGAACTGCTCCGTGCACTGCCGAAGGACTTATGCCGAGCTTATCTGGTTTAATTGCAACCCGTGATACCGCATTACTTCTTAAAATCCAATAAATCATAGGAGGAGAATCATATTTATTGAGATACCTTAAGCGAAAGCGGTGAAAATAGAACCAATCAAAACACAACTTATTCAAAAAATTAGACTTAACCTCCACCAAAGTATCGCTACCAAAATATTAAAATATACTGTAAGCAGTAGATTTTTCGACATTCGTTTTTCATTTCAGGCAGCAATTATTCAGAAACCTGTCGAAAACCTAACGGCAGTCGGCATAAGTTGTGAGAAGGGGACGCGATGAAGCGCCCCCTTGACACTATCCTCGCTTTTTGTCTATATTATTCATCAAATACATGTATCTTGAATGCCATATCAGTGCTGTAGCCACCACCCCAATAATTAGCGTTGAAAGACCCTCTCAAATAAGACGTATCGTAGTCCCACCATAGCGCATTGGTGGTTGAACTTCCGGCAACGATTCGAAATGTATACTTCTGTTCCGCTTTTTGAATAACTGCATTGTCAAGATCAAACGTTATCCATTGGTTCGTCGTATTCACTGGCAAAGCTTGACTATGAAGCAGGGGGCCTGTAATACCGTCTCCTTCATAAATGTATAAAGTCGAAGCACTCCTGATTCTACCATAGACACTGATGGCTGCCAGTGAATTGGGGCCATTAGCGGTATACGATTGCCATTGATCAACGAAATACGGTCCGTTGGGATGATTCAACTGCTCCACGTCAACTCTGGTGGAAGTATCAAAGCTGGCTCCTCCGTTAGGAGTCTTGATGTCAGTATTCCTGCTGGTCACCACCAGTGGCTTATTATAGGATTGCAGTTCCGCTGCGGTGCCCGCACCGTTTTCGATTCCCATGGTAGCGCTGCTGCCGTCAGCAAAATCACCAGTCATAGGACCATAGAGAAACTTTATGTCATTGCTTCCTTCATACAACTGAACCTCAAAGGTGTAATCGCTATCGCTGGAATCGTAATGAGTGACATTTCGCCATTCCCCAATAAAGATCCGATTCGGAGATGTTCCAATTGTGTCATAATAAACATTGCCTCCATAAAAAAGATCGATATTGTCCCAGAATGGTGCGATTACATTATTTGGCGTTGACGCATTGGGCATGGCTTGATTATCATATGACGAGGAACCGGCGCCAAAATTTATAAAACCATTGGTGCAAATATTTACAGTTGAGTAGTTAGTGCCATAAAACGGAAAGTTGAAACCGAGAGGGACTGATTGGGTTGCGTCATCCTTGCCGCTAAGACCCGCTGCAATCGTTGTAGGAGAGACGTAACCAACATCGAGTTCATATGTAATTCCGCCATCGCTCGTTAAAAAACTTAATGAGGTGTATTGATCAACAAGTTCTTTATTATATGAATATTTTACGCAAGCGGTGCCGCTGCCGTTTTCAATGCCAATAGTGGCGCTGCTCCCCTTGTTGAAAGCGCCGACCATATCACCGTAAACGAACCGAATCGAATTTGTTGTTTCCTGTAAATGAACTTCAAATGAATAATCGGTAGTCGATGTATAAGCGGAACCGTAGTGAGGGACATTTCTCCATTCTACAATGAAAGTCCTGTTAGGAGCGATTCCAATCGTACTGTAGTACATGTCACCTCCTGCGGAAGGTTTTAGATCATCCCAGAATGGTGCGATCGTATTGTTTGGCGAGTTTGAATTGGGCAGATCTACATTGCTCCATGATGTGGAGGAACTACCAAAATTTATAAAACCATTGGTACAAATGTTCACGGTTGAGTAAGTGTTGCCGTAAAAGGAAAAGTCGAAACCAACGGAAACGGATTGAGTCCCGTCATCATAACCGCCAATGGTACTGACAGTCGTCCCGGGGATATAACCTCGGGAGGTCATATTATTACCCGCCACCGTTTCAAATTCTTCACCTTGTATAAAATGTCGAGTTTGGTGATTCACGCTCGGAGACGAAAAAGACTGTGCAACAATCTCGACACCATGTATCTGTGGCTTATTGCTGGCGGGGTGTTCCCAATCGTGCTTCAGCACTGACATGTAGCAATCCCATATATACGTGTTAGTAAGAATTGCGGTGGTTGGGATAGTCAATTCGATTTTTATAGTACCGCGACCTGGTTGTATTTTATTTGTTCCTTCCAGCACTTTGCCAACTACGGTCTCGTAATTATTCTCCGGATAAAGCAAAGCCAGCTGCAAGAAAAGCGCTTGCGTAGCCTCATACTCAATAGTCAGTTCGACAGTATCACCTCTAGCCAGTTTTTCTGGGAAATCAATCAATTTGATTCTATCATTGAAGGGATTGTCATTAGTAATTTTAAGAGCCCGCTGGTCTGAATGTATGGCTTCTACCCAGGCTCCATTGACTGGCATAATAATTACTTTTATGAGATAATCACCGCTCTCGGGAGCTATTGACACATTGACTGTTTCACTTCCATTTCCTGTCACATTGTCAAATTCTTCGGAGAAAACGCTCTCATAGGTTGACGCATCCAGTATATCCAGTCGGATATCCCGTGTCTCTGCTTGAGTCTCATAATCAAAGCTTATGTCGAAGCTGCCCTCCGATGTTATTACAGAATCTGGAGCAGACAAATTTTTTACATATTCATACGGTGTCGGGGGTCCCTGGATATAAAAACTTGAATTGGTTGCATTTATGTACGAAAATACAAGAAAAGGGTCACCCCACAATCTCCAGTCAACAAACTTGTCATCGCCATGCACATTTCCCTCATATTTCTCCTCATTGAACCAGAAAACCGCTTTCAGATTAGGGTACTTACTGGCATTACTGCCATGAAAAATTTGTGATAACCACTCCTCTTTGACATGATGATTCCAATCATCATTAATGTCCCACAATGAATGGATAAAAAGAGCGGCAGTTTCTGCTATCATCATCGGTTGTGTACTTGTGGAGTATGTATCGTGGAAATTAACCAGATTCCCTGTATATCCCATCGCTTTATCAAAATCTCCAGCGGAGGGCTTTACATTAAAGCCCGGTTGGTTATTCACTTTACCCCAATGATAAACACTGAGTCCCACCCAGTCCACAGATATATCGGCCGGATACCAGGGGCTATAGGGATCATCACTGCTGGTAATTTGGCCATCTCCATTGGTGTCCATCTCGTCAAAATAAATGCCCGGTGTCATATCTGATACATCGAAAGGATAATCACTGGCCTCATTTGGAGCCCACACCATTGCAACATTCGGGGCGCGAGCATGAATGATCGCGGCAAATTCATCAAATTTTTGGACATAAAGTGAAGGTTTGTGCGACCAATCGTGCCAACTTCCATTCATTTCGTGGTTCCATCGCAGAAACATCGGGACACCAAAGCTATCCAGATAATCAGCAAGGGTATTGATCTGATCTATAGTATAGTTATTCAATACATCAGAATCATTCAGATCAGTACGGTAACTCTCAAGCGTTAATGATGGAATAGCATGGCTGCCTAAGCAACTGTTGATAAAACTGGTAATTTTATCTTTCTCATTCTGATTTGTCAAAATATCAGGAAATCTGAAAAACTCCATGAATAAGGCGGATTTCTTTGCTAGATTATAATTATATGACCGAGGGGTTTTTCCGGTTTTAATGATGGCTCCAAGGTAGACGCCGTTAGGGATATCCGGTTTGTCCGCCAGGGATGAGACCACTGGCAATAGTGTAATAATTAGTATAAAGAAACAGTAAGAATATTTACTTTGTATGCGCAAAAACATAAAAACTCCTTTGATTTAATTAATGCCTGGCAATTTGATATAAATTAGAATTCCGGTATACACTTTGATAACCTGAATACTGTTTATTGAATAGTTGCTGTCTTACCGAATTATTAATATCTTATTACCTCCTATCCTGTGTTTTGTTTCAACTCATTGTTTTGTGTCGGTTTAATCTTTTCAAGACGTCAGTGTCTCATCCGTGGATTCTCGCATTCATAACACATATTGTGCCGAATAATCATTCTATCCATGTAATTTATTATTAATAAAATATTTACATATTATTATCACTGGCATTGAAGCTGGCATTTCCGGCAGTTTAATCTATTAATAAGAAGTCATAGTTCGATTTTAATTGATATTAAGACATTATTCATGGCCCTGATTTTGGAGGTTAATCGTGGTATGTTGAATGAAAAAGCCAGCGACGGATGTCGGGCAGTGGTTCTGCATGTCTGAAATAATCATATTATTTCCAAATGCAAAGATTCTAATGAGTGCATATTCAAAATGTGAGTGGCAAATCGTTCTGCTGTCCAGCAGAATCCCTGGCTGAATAATATGTGCGCAGCTGTTAAATCCATGATTTAGCCCCGCTTGCGTGGAATCGCGTTACTTATACGTCAACTGAGAAATGCACCAGAACCATTCACGTTTACTAAATGTTTTCATTATACGAGACCTTTATCAGTCTGCCGATAAGCCTTGATTTCTATCACCGGATTGGAATGCTGCCAGTTGACCGGGGGAGTGTCACATTGCTTGCAAATATCACGGGACTGAAAACCTGGCACTCCAGAGTGCACTTACTTGTGCGTGTGTTGTTGTGGGTCAAATGCGTAGCTGTAGGTGATCATGATTGGATTAGCGGCCTGGTTGCAGGCATCAACGGTGTGTAGCAGGGGGGCTTCAGTAAAAGCATTCTCGGGTAATTGCTGGAAGCTGGATTTTTTTCAGAATCATATTTGAGAATACAAGACAAACTATAGCTTGAACTCCCAAAAAATCAGATTGTGTATATTTTTATCTGTCATTAATAATTTCGAGTTTAAATGTGACTCTTCACAAGAATCTGTAAAATCAGCCTCAAAGACGCTTAACAGAAACGAACATGCTTTCAGACTCAAGTTTGATACGTTGGCGCCTTTTTCTTTTTAGCTGCTTGTTTTTGTATTTGCTTTGGCTGTAATTTGTTATGAAGTAAAGGCCGTCCCTTTTCTACATTTTACAGATTCCAGTGATGAACCTTAAATGTATGCGTATTGAACTGCATTGAAAAGCTATACAGGAATACCCCTTGTCCACAATAAATTTGGAGTTCAAGCTTTATACCGATTCCCACCGGATTCTCGACAGGTTTCTGTAATACCGCTCTAAGGGCTCACAAATAAATAATTTGGATTTTTCGCATCTTATCTTCATGTCATCTATGTCTGCGATCTGAGCGCGAAATTATCCAAGTTATTTATTTGTGAGCCCTAATGACAAACGAATGTCGAATAACCCACTGCTTGCAGTCTATCTTGCCTTAAAGGTTTGGGATCCTCGAAACCAGCTCGGAATTTCAGAACCGGTTTTATTCCACAGCGGGAGGTTGCTAAATTTAAGCCCATGGCTGACGATAATCTTCTCATGGGAACGCAAATTGCTTAACTGTCTATTTCAGAAAATTTTTGAGAATGCATGTTCATTTTTTGAATACGATGATCATGACCTGACCGGAAATTAAAAGTAATGCAGCTATTCGTGGCTGCACGCTCCTTACTCAGTCAGGAATAACCGAGTTACTTTTTTGCATTCAAATTTTAATCGGCACAAAATATGATAGTGTATGTGGACATTATTGTCACTGTTAAATCAAGACTGCTCGGACAGTTCAAAGCCGCAGGTTGAGTTCCGTCTATATGGGGGAGGAAAGTAATAAGAGAACTTCAGGGATCCTATGTTGGGATGTCCGCACTGAAGCGTCATTCAGATTTTTGCCTGAGAGTGTGACTTCAATCCGGGAGTAAGGTCGTGGAATCTAGATCAGAGGTAAAGGTAATGTAGCCATTTCTGGCTGCGAACCCTCTACTCAGCCAGGAGCCGAGCCGACAGCGAGACGGCAATTCTACCGTGAGACAGGATTAGCGAAGCGGCTACGCCGAATTATTTTTTGCCACTCCCAAATTGAAAACACATCCGCCTGCAGGCAGGATTGCGAACGAGCTGCAATTAAATTTATCGGATAGGGATTCGTATTCTAACCTGAATAATTCATAAACTTTTTATTACGAGCCACAATATCACTCGATATCAATGGGTTACAAAATTGATAGCTGTATTAACTACTGCAACAGTTTGATAACGAAGGAGACCTGTCTCGACGCAGTTTTACGAAACGCAGGCGGATGCATTAAAAGAACGCCATTCTGAGATAACAGAACGATTGCTAAAATGTAAAATACCTTTTAGGTAGCTGGTTTTATACTTAACGTCACGGATTCAGGATTAACATTATCGCTGTTTGCTGACCAATGAGTGCAGGTCAACACATCCGTCACTCCGCGACAATGAAAAGCTGTGACAGGTCACAGCACTCCAAAGATTTACATTGTAAATCAGGTGGTATGCCAAATTTCAGCAGTGAAAAATATACGTTAATCTGTTTACTGCGAATCACTTAATATTTATTGTCAAATCTTTCGCTTAAATCTGGAGATTGGCTGTTTTTTCGCAATTTAAAACGCGGAACTATTTCTTAAGGCCAGTATATAATTTAATAATCCATATTTCGTATATTTGAGCGTAATTCTCATGATTTAATCCGGATGA
>JAJFLO010000419.1 GCA_021772675.1 Verrucomicrobiota bacterium
ACATCAACAAATAACAGTAAGGAAACAATTCATAACATTTATTCCATGCTGATTACATATGCAGTTCTCGTCCGCCTGTTGCCATTAATGCTGCTTCCTTTAGTGATTCAGTAAACGTTGGATGGGCATGGACAATTCGTCCGATGTCTTCGGCGGATGCTTTAAACACCATAGCTACTACTGCTTCGGCTATCATATCAGAGCATCTTGGACCGATCATATGAACGCCAAGTATTTCGTCTGTTTTCTCATCAGATAGTACTTTTACAAAACCGTCCATTTCTCCCAGCGCCCGCGCTCTGCCGCTGGCTTTAAATGGAAATGTTCCGACTTTATATTTAGTTTTGTCAGCTTTCAGCTCCTCTTCTGTTTTACCAACGGAAGCGACCTCTGGCCAGGTATAGACGACGCTAGGGATAACATTGTAATTTAATTCGGGTTTTTCGCCAGCAATGAACTCTGCTACTGCAACGCCTTCTTCTTCTGCCTTGTGGGCTAACATAGGGCCGGCGATAACATCGCCTATAGCATGAATATTTTTGACAGATGTTTGCAAGCAATTATCGACTTCGATTCGTCCCGTTTTATCTGTTTTTAATCCGATATTATCGAGATTTAAGTGTTTGGTGAACGGACGTCTGCCAATCGAGACCAAAACTTGGTCGCCTTTGAGCGTAAGACTCTTTCCACTTCGTTCCTCAGCAGTCACTGTTACGTCATTATCTCCAGCTTTAATTGCGGTAACTTTAGTACTTAAATGATACTTGAAATTTAGTTTTTCCAAACTTTTCTGTAACGACTTTGCTACCCCCCGATCCATCATGGGGATAAGTGAATCGAAAAATTCGATTACTGTTATATTGGCGCCCAGGCGGCCATATACTGAGCCGATTTCTAACCCAATAACGCCGCCGCCGATTATAATTAATTCTTTCGGGATTGATGTTAGACTCAATGCATGAGTAGATGACAAAATTCGTTTCCCATCAAATGAAGCAAAGGGCAGCGGTGTCGGCTCTGACCCCGTGGCAATTATTGTGTATTTACACGAAAAAGATTCACTTTTATTTCCACTAGTCACTTTGATCATTTTGGTATCAATAAATGATCCCAGTCCCTCGAAGCGGGTAATGTTATTTTTTTTGATCAAGTAATTAATACCGATTCCCGTTGAGCTGATGACATTTTCTTTTCGCGCCATCATCTGTTTGAAATTGAGCTTAATCCCCGAAATTTCAATACCGTGATCTCCAAAACTATGTTTCGCCAGATGATAATACTCGGATGAATCCAAAAGCGCTTTTGATGGAATGCAGCCCACATTAAGGCATGTTCCTCCTAAGCCGTTATGTTTTTCAACTATTGCTACATTGAATCCCAACTGTGCAGCTCGAATTGCGGCGATATATCCACCGGGGCCCCCACCGATTACAGCTACATCAAACTGTTTTGACATCGTATATCCATTAATTGAATTGATTTTAGAATAATTGTGTCTGTTATAAAATTCGTGAAATTATCTTATAACTGACGAGCGTCTTGCAAAACCAACTCTATCTTGTATCGAGAATGCAAGTGCGGATAAAGAGATTATTGCAAGATGCTCTGGTGATTGACTATAAATCCAATAGCATTTTGACTGGATCTTCACACTGCTGTTTGATCTTTATCAGAAATCGAACAGCGTCTGAACCGTCAACAAGTCGATGATCATAGCTTAAAGCCAAGTACATAATTGGTCGGATGGTAACTTCTCCGTTTACCACAACAGGCCGTTCTACAACATTATGCATTCCCAATATTGCACTTTGAGGCGCTTTTACAATTGGCGTTGAAAGCATTGATCCAAATACACCCCCGTTGGAAATCGTAAATGTTCCGCCTGACAATTCACTCATGGTTAATTTATTATCGCGGCCCTTAATTGCCAAATCTAAAATTGTCTTTTCAATTTCAAAAAGGCTTAATGATTCTGCATTTCGGACAACAGGAACAACTAATCCCTTAGGAGTAGAAACCGCGATTCCAATATCACAATAATTGAAATATGTGATTGATTCATGATCCATCTGAGCATTTATAACGGGGAACTGTATAAGTGCCTGGCAGGCAGCTTTCGTGAAAAAAGACATAAAGCCTAGATTAACATCATGAGCCTTCTTAAATTCGTCTTTATGCTTTTTTCGGATTTCCATAATTGCTGACATATCCAACTCGTTAAACGTTGTCAGGAGTGCCGCCGATTGTTGCGCATTGATTAGTCGTTGTGCAATTGTTTTTCTCATTCGAGATAAATTGTTCACATTGAATGAGCGATTTGGCTTTGGCTGATCACTCACATCGTCGGACGTTTCTTGTGATTTTGCTAGGATGTTATCAGGCGCTTTTTGCTCCTCCATCTCGTGGCCAGGGCTGAGGTCTGGAGTTGATTCAGGCGCTTTTCGTACAAGCGTAATTGTTTCGTCGGGAGAGATTACTGGAAGGTTCGATTCATAAAAGTTCATAAACTTATGCTTTGAAGATGTCAACGCATCCTGCTTGTCACGTTCTTCAATAAAGTTAATTACATCTGCTTTTGTAATTCGTCTATCCTTTCCAGTTCCTTTTATTTCATTTGACGAAATATTTTTTTCAGCCATTAGCTTTCGAGCTGCAGGTGATGGAAGTGATGCGTCATCAAGAACGTTGCGATCATTACCATTCGTATTTTCTTTACCATTGTTAGCCTCTGGAGGTTCATTTTTAAAATCGTCATTTTGGGATACATTGCTTTCAGACTTTCCCACAGCCGAGGTATTAATATAGCCAACAGTTTGTCCTACTTTAACAGTCTCGCCTTCACTTGCTGTGATGGTCAATATACCCGCTGCTTCAGCTGTAACCTCAAGTGTTGCTTTTTCAGTTTCTAATTCAAGAACGGGATCATCCATTGCCACATAGTCACCGTTTTGCTTAAACCATCTGGCAATGTCACCTTCAGTAACCGATTCACCGGCTGCAGGTACAATGATATCTACTTTCATTTTGTATGTTCCTTTATGCGTATTTATTAACGCTATTATTCATTAAAAACATGTGTTTAGTCGGAAAAAATATCAAAAGATTGTGATCCGGGCATCTGAGAGAAAACTTAACGTTTCCAATCAATATTTTTTTGAGTATCGATAATCCCTTTTTCGAACATTTCATTTATGTATGGAGGTTCTTGATCAAAAATGAAGTCATAAAAAATTCCTTCACTATTTGCTGTTAAAATTATGGGGTATTCTGTATCATCTTTCCACTCGGGCGTATCCAATTTCAATGATGCTTGTCCCATACTGAGATTTTGGCCGCCAACAAATTTATATTTTTCTGTTGTATTAGAATAAAAAGTAATTTTACCCGATTGATCATTAATCTTAACAGGTATACTCAACAGGGGGCCTTCGTCTGTTTCCATTCCCCGTATACATGTAAGTTCGAACACTTCTGATTTGCCTTTAAGAGATATTGGATTAAACGAACAGCCTAGTATTTTTTGTTGACCAATTTTTGCGACCAATGCTTTGCTGGCCATCACCATATTTCCTAAGGCCTGAGCTTCAACTCGAGCTGCGATATTCACATCATCTCCAATAACCGTATATTCCATTCGGTCTTTTGAGCCGATATTTCCTGCAATGAATTCTCCCGCGTGTATTCCAATTCCCATTGCAACAGGATCTGAATTTTCTGCTGCTAAATCCTGATTGAATCGGACGATAGCATTCTGCATCTGCAGAGTGCAGGACATCGCATGCGCTGCATCATTTTCAACCGCAACGGGCGCACCCCAGATTGCCATGATTGCATCACCACCAAATTTGTCGATCGTCCCTTTTTCCGAGAGTATTATCCCTACCATAACTCCAAAATACTGATTCAATTGTTTGATAATTTCTTCAGCGCTGTTCTTCTCACTGCGGGATGTGAATCCCACAATGTCACAAAACATGGTGCATCCTTGACGCAATTCACCACCGAGTTTTAGCTTGTTGTTCATTACTTCTTTGGCAACGGCCGGTGAGAAAAACCGTTGCAATTGTGATGTTCGAGTGGCTTCCTGAGCAAAATCTTTTGCTAGTTTTGCGTTCCTCATAAATAGTGCTGCTTGTTTGGAAACACCGGCGATATCATTTAAATCTTTTTCAGTAAACGGATTTGTAACGCTAACGTTTTCAATCTGCAAAATACCATAAAGTTCGCCTTGGGATATAAGAGGAACGCACATGATGGAACAGATATTTTGTGCAATTATACTCACTGCTGTTCCGAATTGTTCATCTTGTGACATGTCACCAATCAGTAAGGCTTCCCTCTTGTTTAATACATCACTGATTACTGAACGGCTTATTTTAACTGCGCTCTTTTTCTTTTGGTCCGGGTTTTGATATCTCAGGAGTTTGACTTCAATCACATCAATTGTGTTTCCTGTGATAAGCAATGCGCGATACGCTTGCGGGAACACCTTCAGAAGACAACCCAAAATCTGCTGAAATAATTCTTCTTCATCTGTGGTTGATGAAAGTGCGTTGGTTACCTGGAATAAATTGTCCAGCCGTTTTCGCAAGTCGATAACCATCTGCATGGCTTGGCTTGAACCTTCTATTAGTTCGCTTTCATCTGCAGGTCCGATTCCGGAAGAAGGGTCGATTGATTCCATCGACATCGCCTTGTCATAATGCTTTCCAACATCATCTTCGATTATTACCGAGGATGACTTTGACCGTTCTTCGGGTGGTGATACGAACCGGACAATGTAGTTGCTAATATTGATGATGTCATTGTCGGTAAGTTCATTTTTTGTGATTGATTCACCGTTTAAGTAGGTTCCATTCCGGCTTTGCAAATCTTCAATAAAAAACTTATTATGCATACTGAATAAACGACAATGTTTCCTGGATATTCCTGGTGTGCGAAGGATGACATCACATGTTGAATGTCTGCCGAGAATAAGGGTTTCAGCGATATCGTATTTTTGTCCCTGAAGAGCCCCATTTTCTATTACAACATAAGCCATAAATTGATCTTCACTCTGATGATGATTTTAAGTTTATACAGGAATATTTGGTAATCCTACGACAGTTTTTTAGTATTAAATTTTAACCTTCAACTTTATATCTAAACCATATATTTATCAAGATATTGCTCAAAAAAGTTGGAATCGTAAGAAGAGTGATTTATTTTGTATTGTCGTAATTGAGAAAGTCCAATCGCGGGAAAATTGGAATCAGCATGTGGACTTATACAACTTTGTTGTTTGAATTTTTTAATATTGCAAAAGAGCGACTATCAAGGCCTCCGATTCTCGGTCTTGGTTAATATAAAACGAAACTTGGTTTCAGGTGTCAGGTTTCAGAAGAAGATCATTAGCACGGGTTTTTGACACCTGAACACTGAAACCTGACACCTAAAAAAACTTTAACTTTCAAAGAGGGATACAATCATGTCAGAACCTATTTTTAAGCCGTCAAAAGTATTTCAATCGCAATCTCTAATTAACAGTCTTGATAAATATAAATCATTATATGAAGAAAGTGTAACCGATCCGGATGCTTTATGGGAAAAAATAGCGCATGAATACGTAACCTGGTTCAAACCGTTTTCAACGGTAAAGGAATTCAATTATCACGATGCGAAAATCAAGTTTTATATTGATGGGAAAACCAATGTCAGTTACAACTGCCTGGACAGGCATCTTGACTCTCGTGGTGATCAAACTGCCATAATTTGGGAAGGCAATGAACCAGGTGTTGACAAGAAAATTAGCTATAAAGAGCTTCATCGTAACGTCTGTCAATTCGCGAATGTACTGAAATCTCATGGTGTAAAAAAGGGAGACCGTGTTACGATTTACATGCCAATGATACCCGAACTCACCGTCGCAATGTTGGCGTGTGCACGTATAGGTGCAATTCATTCGATTGTATTTGGCGGATTTTCGGCGGATTCACTCAGAGGACGAATTATTGATTGTCAATCAGACACGATTATTACATCTGATGAATTATTGCGTGGCAATAAAATTATCCCCATGAAAAAAACAGTTGATGATGCCGTTAATCGTCTGGATTTTATTAAATCTGTATTTGTATTTAGACGAACCGGTGGCGAGATTCCTTGGACAAATGGCCGGGATAAATGGTGGCATGATGAAATCTCCAGTGTGGATGCAACCTGCCCATGCGAAGAAATGGACGCTGAAGACCCACTTTTTATTCTTTATACTTCAGGTTCTACAGGTAAACCTAAAGGGGTGATGCATACCACTGGAGGTTATAATGTGTATACAGCATTTACACATAGACTAATATTTGATTATCATGATGGTGACATTTATTGGTGTACCGCAGACATTGGTTGGGTTACTGGACATTCGTACATCGTTTACGGTCCACTGACTAACGGTGCGACAACGGTTATGTTCGAAGGGATACCTACTTATCCCGATCCTGGAAGGTTTTGGCAAATTGTGGATAAATGGCAGGTAAATACAATTTACACTGCGCCAACTGCCATTCGCGCATTAGCAAAAGAAGGTTTGGAGTATGTTAAACCTTACAAGTTAGATAGCTTGAAATTACTTGGAACAGTCGGGGAACCTATTAATCCTGAAGCGTGGATGTGGTACTGGGAGCATATTGGTAAGAAACGCTGCCCTATAGTTGATACATGGTGGCAAACTGAAACGGGCGGCATTCTCATTTCTCCTCTTCCCGGAGCAATCCCACAAAAACCGGGTTCAGCATCTTTGCCTTTCTTGGGTATTGAGCCTGTCATTCTTGATCCAGAACGTGGTACGGAATTGCAAGGTGAATGTCAAGGTGTCTTAGCTTTTAAGAATCCCTGGCCATCGCAAATGCGAGGAGTATATGGAGATGAATCAAGGTTTAAGGAAACCTATTTTGTTCAATATCCAGGGTATTATTTTACAGGGGATGGCTGTAGACGAGATGCTGATGGCTACTATTGGATAACGGGTCGGGTTGATGATGTTATCAATATTTCCGGTCATCGGTTGGGTAGTGCTGAGGTAGAAAGCGCGCTGGTATTACACAAAGATGTCGCTGAAGCCGCTGTTGTTGGCTCCCATCATGATATAAAAGGTCAGGGTATTTACGCATTTGTAATTTTAAACGATGGCATTGAGGGGAATGCTGAATTACATAACGAATTAATTCAGCTTATCCGAAAGGAAATTGGACCCATTGCTACTCCTGATGCTATTCAATTTACTCCCGGTTTACCCAAAACTCGATCAGGAAAAATCATGAGGAGAATACTACGAAAAATAGCCGACAATGAAATTGATCAAATTGGGGATGTATCAACCTTAGCAGATCCGAATATTGTGACAGAATTAATTAAACTCACAAATAATTAAATCTTTAAGGTAACTGTTTGCGATATTAAATCTCAAGTTTTGCAGTTCATTTTGAGCAATAATTTCTCATAATTTGGACTTGAAATTGTGATGTAATATGCTATGCTTCAATATGTTAAGATATATTTACAATTCCAACATATTAGGGGGCTGCATATGATCAAGAATCT
>JAJFLO010000420.1 GCA_021772675.1 Verrucomicrobiota bacterium
ACCATATTAATAGTATTTGCAGATTCTTTTTACTAACATAGGATGCTAACCTGATTAATTCATGCGATTCCTGCTGCGAGCACGTATCTTGTTTCATATAAAAGAGTTATAAAGAACCCGGAATCTCGTAATAGTTCACTATTACTTCGCCTTCGAAACCTTCATAACTCGTTTATCTAAAGCAGTCTAAGCACTCTCGCGACGAAATCGCGTGAATTAATCAGGCTAAATAGGTATGTAAATCATCCAGTTTGCAAATCAATCAAAACATTTCTGGCATTAAATTTGGAGTTGTAAACTGCTTTTTGACTCGAATTAATAAAAAATTATGTCATTATTACTCATGACAATAAAAATTGATAATAGTCCAGTCCCCTTATTTACAGTAATCTTATCGGTACAGACCTCAGCAATAAGCATGTTAAGATAGAGAAGCGAATAATAAGAACAAATTAGCCTGGATTATTCATAAAGCTTGGTAGTGAGAGTCATCAGATTGCGTAATATCAATGAGTTATGAATATTGTTCGCGTGCCGGAATAGTGTTGAAAATCCGCCGACGTGGAAACGATTTCGAACCCGTAGAACTTTATGACTCGTAATAGAAAGTTTATGAATAATCCAGGTTGGTTGTTTTCATATTGAAAGATTTTTCATCCTTACATGAATTGTTCAATTTTGTGAACGAACGATCAACCAAACACGGTGACTTGTTACTAAAAAGTCAAATCACACGCAATAAAGGAAAATGATGAGTAAATGGTCAAAATTATCAACATTTACGTCACAAAAAATCAGTGAGAATGCCAAAAGGCAAAGTTACTATAGAGAAGTTTATGCAAACAGTTTGAGACGTGTCAAGAATTTTATCCTTTTGCCAATGATTGGGATTATTTTGTTAATCTCAGCCATAGTGGTTATTGCACTAATACCAAAACCCTCCCTTAAAAGCTTAGATACTGATGCCATTAAGGACACAATTCTTGATGCAAAAGATTCATTTGGCAAGTATGGAACTAAAGAAAACGACGATAAAGGCAGTAGTAAGTCGAAGAAAAAAAACCGATCTAAACTGGCGCTAAATCTTGAAGATAGTTGGCAACTAGGTACTCCCGACGGCCGGAAGAAAATAGCCAATGACTTAATCGTATTTACGTCTAGAAAGAAGACGGTTGACAAGGAATTATTGAATGTGGTAGAGTCTCAGGAAAAGATCACAAAAGAGTTAAACTCAGCCCTTAGCGAAAAAGACCAATTGGATACCAAATCCGCAAAAATTGCGGCGAAACGCGAAAAACTTAAACGCATTGGAAAAATGGCCAAGTCTCAGCGAGGAAAAGGAAAAAAGATTCTAAAACAGGCAATCAGAGCGCAGCGATCAGGCGGAAAGGTTAAACTGTCCGCTACGGATCAAAAAATAGAAAACTTTTTAGCTAAACGAGATTTGGAAAAAAGTGAAAGCCTCACTGCAACCCCTATGGCTGATGGCATTCCTGATGAGGGTGAAGATGATGAGTTGATGGATGATATGGAAGCATTAGCTGGGGCAGGAGAAATTGACGATGTCGATGCTGAAGAAGAATATATGAAAATAGTGGAGGAGCTGGAACTAACAGATAAAAAAGAAAAGGCAGTGTCAGGAAAACAAAAAATTGTAGTCAAAAAGATAAAATCCCTGCGTAAAAAAAAGGTAGCTATCGATAAGCAGGTAAATTCAACCCGAAAAAGCAAAGACAACGCCGAGCAAAACATAGCTCGTCTAGAAAAATGGAATTCAAAACACAAACAAAAATTTGATAAAACTTCAGATATTGGTTCCACAACAGAATCAGACGACGACGTGTCAGACTATGAGAAATCAATTAGGGAACAATCGGATCTGGTTAATAAAATTGACACAACGCTAGTCAAAGCAAAACACGTGGAAGGACAGACGTGGCTAAAGCGAGCAAAAACAAAAGCAGAAGAAAAAGACATTTTCGCAGCTAAATCAATGGCAGCCCATGCGCTGGGATTCAAGACATTTGAACCAAACAAAATGGAGATTAGCGAATCTAGTAGTAAATCACATAATGCCTTACTTAAAGCCGGAACTATTGAAGCCTATAACGCCTTAAAAATTCTGAATAGCGACCCGAATGTTAACTTAATTTGGCAAAAATCGTTTAACGCTATAGATGGCGTTTATGGCCCTGTACTATTTACTCCGAATGGACATCAGTTTGCTGTATCCGAAGATCAAAATATTAGATTCATTAATATCGCTGATGAAGAGAAATCCTTTAATATTACAGAATCCAGTTTGATTTCAACCTACACAATCAGCCCGGATGGTCTTCAAATCGCAGTTGCAACTGATACTAAAGAAATTAACCTTTGGGACATTAAAACTAAATCGAAACGTCTGAACTTAACACAAAATGCCGTGGATTTTGAGAAATTACTATTCGTTCCCTATAGTCATTCTTTGGTCTCACTCGATATAGATTCGGAAATCAAAGTGTGGAATTTGAACAACCCAAAAGAAGGAGCAAGAACAATAAAGGGATATGGTTATAAGGTTTCTATTAATGATATTAGTATCAGCATCGACGGCACTGTATTAGCATCTGCTAACGAGAATTCAACGGTCTGCCTGTGGTCATTGGCAACTGGAAAGTTGTTAAATACGCTGATTGGCCACAGCGCCCCAGTAACCAAAGTAGACTTTGCTCAAAATGGACTAAATTTACTGTCTACCAGTGAAGACGGTACCGCCAGGATCTGGAGACTCTCTTCGGGAAGTACCAAAAGCACGATTGATGGAATTTCCAGCTATATATCTGATATTTATTATAGTAAAAATGGCCGCATTCTGGTCACCGCAGGTGGGGATGGAATAACACTGTGGGATGCAGGTAGAAACTCAAAGATTGCTCTACTAAGTCGATATGCCAAACGTGGGACATCCATTTCTTTAAGTCCAGATGGTATAACCCTTGCTGTACGCAATGATGATAGCGTAAAACTCTGGAGTATCAGCAGGCAAAAATCCTTAAAAGTTGCCGACTCAGGGAAAAGCATTATGTCACCGAATTTATTACCAAATTGGTTACAAAAAAGTTATTATATCAATGGAATACGCGAAAAGAAACAGTTAAATGGACACACCGGTCCAGCATTCAGTCTCAATTTTAGCAATAATGATCGTGCATTAGTATCTGCTGGTAAAGACAAAAAAATCATCCTTTGGGACGCGGTCGATGGATCTGAAAGAGGGATACTGAAACGGTACATCTCTGGTTTTTTCAGTGCCGTATTCAACCTTGATAACACAATTCTTGCCTCGGCAGGTTTTGATGGGAGTGTCACCATTTGGGATATTAAGAATGCATCCTTAAAGCAGACATTGAATCGACATACAAAGGATGTATTCTGTGTGCGCTATAGTCCAAATGGACAACTACTCGCGTCAGGCAGTAAAGATAAAACTATAATAATTTGGAGTACGAATCCCTATGAAAAACAACTTTTGCTTGAAGGACACGAAGGGACCGTAATTGATTTAGCATTCAGTCCAGATGGCAAAACGCTATGTTCAGCCAGTTTAGATAAAACAATTAAATTCTGGAATATAAGCAATGGAACAGAAGTGGCTACATTACAGGGACATACTGGAGCAGTAAATTCGATAATGTTTAATTCCAAGGGAACGATTTTAGCCTCTGGTTCCAAAGACTCATCCATTAAATTGTGGGATGTTGAGACGACCAAGGAATTGAATACTTTGAATGCACATGATGGTACCGTATACAGCGTCTGCTTTAGCCCGAATGATCAAACATTGACTTCCGGGGGCAGTGATAAAAAGATCCGATTTTGGGATTTGTCGACAAATGCTATAAGATCTGAAATTCAGTTACCCGGCAAACAAATCATAAGTATGTGCTACAATTCGAATGGTTCCTTATTGGCGACAGCTCATGCCGATAAAAATCCAATGATCTGGGAAATTGGCGAAAATCTGGATATCGATTTTGGTGGATTCCAGACAAAAGTGGAAGTTGGCGGCTTTTCAGTGATGCAAAAAACCGCTACAGAAGTATCTTATTATTCTAATGTTTGTCCCAATTCGCATATAGATATCCTCCGCCAGGACATGGATCCAGAAAATCTAATACAAAAATTATTTTGGTTATATTATAAAGCAGAGAATTGGCAAAGTGCAACGTTGTTATTCAATGACCTTCCAAAAGATTCCCGTCATTTAGAAAACATAGCATTAACAACCTCCCTAAATGTATTAGAGAAGATAGCAGATGCTGAAAATCTTCAGGAATTGGTCGCATTACGCCAAAGTCAAATCAAAATGTTAAATTGAGCCATTTAAACTATATCCATTTTTTGGACATTTTGTTAGTAATCCTCTGTGGCTCAAAGTTTTTTGTCTTTAATCCCATAATTCTTTCGAATTTTTCATGGATCTATTAAAAAAAACAATGCCATGCTAAAATTTGGATTTTTTGAAAAGTTTTTTGGTAATTTCTCCATTGACTCAAAATTGAGTGGACAGAAAAATTTATGAAAGCTTCCCTCAAGTCGATAGAGAGATCATTAGCAATACGATGAATTAAATGAAAGCTCAGAGACGATCACCCAAAGCAATTGACTATAAATTGATTCGAAACGAAGATTACCTCCAACTATAGTCCGTTTCATATGACTCTATACTTAAATTCCTATCCTTTGAGTGTGGTTTATGCATAAATGCGGTACGAAGTCATTTGAAATGCACTATAGCAGTCTGTCGGACTTTGGAAATCGTTGCGAGAAAATCGTCAAATTGAGAGCATTTTTGTCCAAATTTGAGAAATATATTGCGATATTCGACGATAATTTGGACAAAAATGCGCCAAGAATGCGGTTTTCGCAGTAGATTCTTCCAAAGTCCGACAGACTGCTAGTTATTAGATCAATTCTCAAATCATGATGCTATTTCCCAAATAATAAGTTGAACATATTTATTAGGCTATAGGATTTAAATGTTGATGATTCAGCTTTATTGATTTTTGCTTCATCTGATCGATTATTCATCAAAGCAATTTCCGCGTCCAATTTCCTTTTTTCCTCCAGAAGTCGTTCCCTCTCTCGAAGTTTCATAATCTGATTCTCCTTAAAATTTGGAACAAAATCTTTAACATTTGACAGGATATACCTACTGTTGGCATTTTCCCTTGGCTTTAAATCCTCACTTTTTATATGCATCAAAGATGTGCTGTTCGTCTCATTTGCAATATTAACCACTTTCCTCTTTGGTATTTTTTTCTCTAATTGCTTCCCATCAATTTTTGAAACTGGCTTTTCTGTAGTGGATCTCTTTTTTCCTTTTGCAACTTCTTTTGCTATTGGAGAACGTGTTTTTGCTGCCAATTTTTTGAGTGTTTCTTTTTCTGTTTTTTTTCGGTCGGAATTTCCATCTTTTCTTAATTTCTTCTCGGTGACTTTTCTCTTTGAGCGTTTCGTTTTTTCAGTATTTCTATCAGTTTCTTTTTTTGACAGGAGATTCTCTTCTTCTATTTTGCGTTTTTCTGTCCGTTCTTTATGCAATTTTTCTCGTACAAATTGTTCATATAATATTCGTTCATTCCGTCTTTTAGCTTCAGCTTGCCTTCTGGCCAATCTTTTCTTTTCCTTCGCTTTTGATCGAGCGATATGTTCTGCTATTTTAAGTTTCTCTTTGGCGACCTTCTCTGCGTCACGTTTGGCTTTACGCTCTTTCTTTATTTGTTGTTTTTCGATTTGAGCCTCTTTGCGCCGCTTATCCGCGTCCAATTTTCGAGCCAGTTTCCTTTCCCTATTTACCTTATCTTTAACAGCGCGGTCTCGTTCGGCCTTTCTCTGAACCCGCTTCTTTTTCGCTGCTTTTTCTGCCAATATTTTTGCCTTTTCTGCATCTCGTTTGGTCTTTCGTTCTTGTGCTAGTCGTTTCTTTTGAGTTTCTGCTACTTGATGCTGTTTGTCTGACTCCATTTTCTGAGCCAGTTTCCTTTCCTTATCTGCCTTCTCCTTGGCAGCATGTTCTCGTTCAGCTTTTCTCTGAGCCTGCTTCTTTTTTGCTGCTTTGCCTGCTAATTTTTTTGCTTTTTCTGCGTCTCGTTTGGCCTTTCGTTCTTGTGCTAATCGTTTCTTTCGATTTTCTGCCTTTTTATGCTGTTTGTCTGCCTCAAGTTTTCGAGCCAGTTTGCTTTCTTTATCCGCCTTCTTCTTGGCAGCATGTTCTCGATCGGTTTTCTCTTGAGCCCG